>CAZHYF010000001.1:0-2844 GCA_964536635.1 uncultured Rhodospirillaceae bacterium
CAGTCGAGCCAGGCCAGTCCGCCAGGCAGGTCGTGACCCGTTTGGAGGCGGCGGGGTTGATCCGCTCAGAAGCGTTGGCTCGTTTAGCCCTGCGCTTGAAGCCGCGCGGCTTCAAGGCCGGCGAGTACGAGCTTCCGGCCCGCGCCTCGATGGCTGAGGTGTTCGACATCTTGGCCAGCGGTCGTTCGCGATCCTATTCCGTCACCGTGCCGGAAGGTCTGACCAGTAAGCAGATCGTCGCCTTGTTGAATGGGGTGCCCGAGCTGACCGGCACCATCGCCGAGCTGCCGCCCGAAGGCTCGCTGTTGCCGGACACCTACTTCATCCACAGGGGTGATGATCGACAGGCGTTAATCCAACGTATGCAGGCGGCCTTGCAGCAGACCTTTTGGCCGCTCTGGGAGGCCCGCCAAGAGGGATTGCCGTTCGACAGCCCCGAGCAGGCCGTCACTCTGGCCTCGATCGTCGAGCGCGAGACGGGTTTGGCCAGCGAGCGCCCGGTGGTGGCCTCTGTCTTCATAAACCGACTGAAGCAGGGCTGGCGCCTACAAGCCGATCCGACCCTGGTCTATTTTGAGAGCGACGGTCTGGGCAAGCTGGGGCGCGGACTAAAACGCTCTGAGCTGGATCGCGACCACCCCTATAACACCTACACCCGCGGCGGGTTGCCTCCTGGGCCGATTGCCCATGTGGGAAAGGCAGCCTTACAAGCGGTCTTGGCCCCGGCTGACACCAACTATTTCTATTTTGTGGCCGACGGCAGCGGCGGGCACGCCTTCGCCGAGACGCTGGACGCGCACAACCGTAACGTCAAGAAGTGGCGCCAGGTCGAGCAGGGCAACGAGTGATTTTTGGCGGGGATTTGACCCGATACCGGGCTTTGGATTTTTCTGTCGCGTAGGGCAAAAATAGCGCCAGCTTAGCCTTTACATTTGCCAAAGACCGGATTAAGTAGGGTGCCCGGCCCAAGCGGGCCGTTGTGTCGGCGTATAGCGCAGTCTGGTAGCGCGTTCGTCTGGGGGACGAGAGGTCGTAGGTTCGAATCCTGCTACGCCGACCAAATTTTACTCCCAATCAGTCAGTCTATAAGCAATGCGAATGGCAAGCCATGCGCAGGCTTGTTGCTGTGCGGTCGTCCTTGGTTTGCGTGCAGCCCGCAGGCACTGCCAGAGTGTGGGCCGCATACCCGCTTGGCGCTTGGCTGATGCGGCTTAGGGCTCCCGGTTTGTGGTGCCAGGTGCAGGTTGCGCTGGCTAGGGCGTCGGGCGTTGGTCTTGCAACAGCCCTTCCGCTCTAGCTGACTGATTTCTAACGCAAGTCCATGCTCTCTCGTGTTGCCACTCATTCGCGGCTTGCTCTAGCAGTCGGCAACCAAGCTCAGATGTCTTGCTTTGACCGCAAATCCACCTTCGCAAGTGACTTCAATTTCTCGGGTTTGGCTGCCTGGAATGAGGCGCCTGGAGTGGGGTGCATGGCTCTGGAGTGGGGTGCATAGCTGGGGCAAGGACGGCTGCAAAAAGCGCATGTCAGCGCTGCAAATGCGTCGCTTGAGATCGGCGGCGCGCAGGTCCATCTTACGGCTGTACCGAGGCGGTGGCCTCAAACAGAAATCGAGATCAAGAAACAAGATCTCAGAACGCATCAATGAAAGGATTGATCGCATGATGACTTTGACATGTAGCCCTTCAGTCCAACACCTGCACCTGTTGTTGGATAGCGACAGCGACTCAAATAAGCATCGCAAGACCGACTTGCGCTCTTTGATGCAAGTTGGATTCTAATTCGATTTTTGTTTGAGACTTGATCCGTCTTGGTCTTGAACATCCCTAGACTTCTTTATTGGAAGGAAAAGTGACATGACTAATTCTATCGTTCGCTTCTTTGAAAATGCTGCTCGCCGTCGTGTTCTTCGTGAAGAACTGGAATCGCTGGACGAGCGTCAGTTGTCAGACCTGGGCATCAGCCGCGCTGACTTCTCTCGCATCATCAAAGACAGCTTCTAAGCACTGAAATCCAAAAGGAACAGCGCTCCTCCTCCCGCGCTAAACCTTGGACTAAAAAGGGCCGCGTTTCTCCTCCCTGCGGCCCTTTTTTAATGCCCGCAACCAGGGGAGAGAGCAAGGCCCTAGCTCTTGCGCTCAAGAGCGCCGGTGACTTTGCGACAATAAATTCAAGGCAAAGCCCTAGCTCTTGCGCTCAAGAGCGCCGGTGACTTGGTGCAAGGGAGCTGCGTACTGTTGTTTTGCCTCAGGATTTGCTGCTGCGCACAACTGCCATGGCGATCGCGATGATGGGCAAGAGCAGATATCGCAAGCCGATGTCCACCGCGTAGTGGGCCAGGTTGTCGCCGGACAGAGGCAGCAAGATTGTAAGGTCCAAACCCCAATTCAGCACCAACCAGCTAAGGCCAACCACCAACCCGCTGAGCCAGCCAAGCGGGGCAGCGCGCAGAGCGTAAACCAGCAAGAGACAGCCAACCCCACCGCCAATGACCACCATCAGTGACTTGAACAAGGCCAGGTCAATCATCAGTCCGCCAGTCTTGTTAAGGAAGGCAATCGAAGCAACAAAGGGCAGCAGCCAGGACAAGCAGCCAAGCAGCCAGGTTTTCCAATTCCAAAGCAAGGCGAGTGGGGTCGGGCGAGCGGTCATATGAACTCCTGTGCTCAGGTTTGCGGGCTGGGGCGAGCCAGCAGTCGCCCAACAGTATGACAGAGGCGCGCGCTCATGCCTTTGAGCCAGGTCAGGCACTCTGATGGCTTTCTGGGACAAGCGGCAATCTATAACTTTTGTCTGGCGCGACTCTGCGCTAAACCAAGATTCACAGTTTGATAACCCCCCAAA
>CAZHYF010000001.1:2944-9947 GCA_964536635.1 uncultured Rhodospirillaceae bacterium
ACAGTTTGATAACCCCCCAAAAAGAACCCCAGACCAAGGCCAATGAGCGACTTACAGACCCTCAGAACCGATACGCTTGCCGCTGTGGAAGCTGCCAGCACTCTTAGCGAGCTTGACGCCGTGCGCGTTTCAGCGCTTGGCAAGAAAGGCGCCATTACCGCCTTGATGAAGACTATGGGCAAGATGGCGCCCGAGGAGCGCAAGACCTTCGGTCAAGAGGCCAACCAGGTCAAAGACGAGATCGCCGACGCGCTCGATCATCGCAAGTTGGCGCTTGAAGAAGCCGAGCTGAACGCCCAGCTGGCGCGCGAGATCATCGACGTTAGCCAGCCCGTGCGCCCAGCGGCGCAGGGATCGATCCACCCCATCAGCCAAGTGATGGACGAAGCCATCGCGATCTTTGGCGAAATGGGCTTTGCGGTTGCGGAAGGTCCGGAGATCGAGACCGACAAATACTGCTTTGATGATCTCAACATCCCGACCGATCACCCGGCGCGCCAGATGCAAGATACCTTCTATATGCACGGCTACTCGGGCGATGCGGGATCTTTGGTCCTGCGTACCCACACGTCGCCCGTGCAGGTGCGCACCATGTTGAGCCAAACGCCACCGATCCGCATTATTTGCCCCGGTCGCACCTTCCGCTCAGACTACGACGCGACCCACACGCCCATGTTCCACCAGATCGAGGGCCTTGTTATCGACGAGACGGCTCACATGGGCCACCTCAAGGGCGTGCTGATGGATTTCCTGGCGGCCTACTTCGAGGTCGATGCGGTTAAGATCCAGTTGCGCCCCTCTTACTTCCCCTTCACCGAGCCCAGCGCTGAGGTGGACATCGGTTATGAAAACGTCGGCGGCGAAGTAAAAATTGGCCAAGGCGACAAGTGGATGGAGATCTTGGGCTGCGGCATGGTCAACAGCCGAGTGCTGGAAAACTGCGGCATCGACAGCAGCAAATACCAGGGCTTTGCATTCGGCATGGGCGTTGAGCGCTTGTCTATGTTGAAATACGGCATGCCGGACCTGCGGCCCTATTTCGACTCTGACGTTCGTTGGCTGAAGCACTATGCCTTCGATCCTCTCCTTATTCCCTCTATGGTTCGGGGGTTGCACGCATGAAGTTCACGCTAAGCTGGCTCAAAGAGCACCTGGAAACCGACGCAAGTCTGGATGAAATCGTTGCCAAGCTGACCGCGATCGGCTTGGAGCTGGAGGATCTGGAGCGCCCGGCGGACAAGTACCAAGGTTTCAAGGTGGCCGAGGTCGCCGAAGCGGTGCCGCACCCTGACGCCGACAAGCTGCGTATTTGCCAAGTCAACGATGGCAGCGGCACCCTGCGCCAGGTCATTTGCGGTGCGCCAAACGCGCGCGCGGGCATCAAGGTAGTGCTGGCCACGCCCGGCACGGTCATGCCGCTGCCCGATGGCGAGGGCAATCCCATCACCATCAAGATCGGCAAAATCCGCGGCACCGAGAGCCAGGGCATGATGTGCTCGAATGCTGAAATGGGCATGGGCGACGATCACGACGGCATCATTGAGCTGCTCGCTGACGCTCCGGTTGGTCAGGACTTCATCGCCTACCGCAAGGACTTGGATGATCCGGTTATCGAGATCAACGTCACCCCCAACCGCCCCGATGCTTTGGGCGTGCGCGGCGTAGCGCGCGATCTGGCCGCTGCGGGCTTGGGCAGGCTTAAGCCCAACCGTGCGCGGTTCAGTGGTGCCACCTTAGGCGCTTCTGGACTTGACGTGCGGATCGAGACACCCGAAAACTGCCCGGCCTTTGCCTACCGCGTTATTCGCGGGGTCAAGAATGGCCCGTCACCGATCTGGATGCAAAAGAAGCTGGAGGCCATCGGTCTGCGCCCCATCTCGGCATTGGTGGATGTGACCAACTGGATGACTTTCGATCAGGCGCGCCCCATGCACGTCTTCGACGCCGGCAAGGTGAGCGGTGATCTGGTTGTGCGGCTGGCCAAGCCTGGCGAAGAGCTGTTGGCTTTGGATGAAAAGACCTATCGCTTTGACGAGCAGATGACCGTCATTGCTGATGACAAGGGCGTTGAATCCATCGCTGGTATCATGGGCGGCGAGGAGTCCGGCTGCTCCGACGACACAGTTGACGTGGTGGTCGAGGCTGCCTTGTGGAATTCGGTCAATATCGCGCGCACGGGGCGCAAGCTGCAGGTCAACTCTGACGCGCGCTATCGTTTTGAGCGCGGCGTGGACCCGACAACCACCATCGAAGGAATGGAGATCGCCACTCAGTATATCCTGGATATCTGCGGCGGCCAGGCTTCTGACCTGGTGGTGGCGGGTGAAATTCCCTCCGCTTGCAAGGTCTTGGATTTCGACTATGGCTTGGTCGCCAGCCATGGCGGCCTTGACTTGCCCCGCGACCAAGGCATCGCCATTTTGCAGCGCCTTGGCTTTGAGGTCAGCGGAGACGGCAATGCGCTGAAGATCCGGGTTCCCTTGTCGCGCCCCGACATCGACCGCCAGTGGGACTTCGTTGAAGAAATTCTTCGCATCCACGGTTACGACCAAATCCCGGCAGTTAGCCTGCCCCGCGCGAGCGTCTTCCCCGCTCTGGCGCTGAACGAACAGCAGCGCAAGCGCTCGGCGGCCAAGCGCGCTATGGCCGCGCGTGGTATGCACGAGTGTGTCACCTGGTCATTCACCGCCTCAGAGGTCACGCCCTTGTTCGGCGGTGGTTTGCAGGAGCTGCGGATCGCCAATCCCATCATCTCAGAACTGGATGAAATGCGGCCGTCGCTGTTGATCAACTTGCTGATGGCGGTGGCGCGCAATGCCAACCGCTCTTTCGCGTCGGTCAATTTGTTCGAGCAAGGCTCCATTTTCACCAATGTCACGCCCGAGGGCCAGCACCAGGCGATTGCTGGCGTGCGTAGTGGCCAGCATCACGGCAAGCATTGGAGCGGTGAAGGCCGCACCTGGGACGCTTTCGATGCCAAAGCCGATGCTTTGGCGGCGCTGGAGGCTCTGGGCCTGGCGACCGACAACTTGCAGGTGGCAAGTCCTGCGCCGGGTTGGTATCACCCGGGTCGTTCGGGCGCGCTGATGCTTGGTCCCAAGACCGTGTTGGCGCACTTCGGTGAGTTGCATCCCAAGGCTTTGAAGGCTTTGGATGTGAAGGGCCGCGCTGTGGGCTTTGAGGTCTTTATTGACAACTTGCCCAAGCCCAAGCGAAAGGCATCGACCTCGCGTCCGGCCTTCTCACCGTCGCCCTTCAACCCTATCACGCGCGACTTTGCCTTCGTTGTGGATGCGGGCGTCGAGGCTCAGTCCTTGATTCGAGCGGTCAAGGGCGCAGACAAGGCGCTGATTACCGATGTGCAGTTGTTCGATGTCTATCAAGGGCAGGGCATGGCAGACGGCAAGAAGTCGCTGGCGATTACAGTGACCTTGCAGCCGACCAAGGCCTCTATGACCGACGAGCAAATCGAAGAGGTGAGCCAAAAGCTGATCGCTCTGGTGACCAAGGCCACTGGTGCCAGCCTGCGCGCTTAAGTTCGCGCCGCGACAAGAATAAGAAAGGGGTGCCTTGCAGGTTTGCGGGGCACCTCTTTGTCATTTGGGGTCGGGTTAGCCAGCCGCCGCTTGTTGCACAAAGTCCGCCAACTCGCCGTAACCGGTCATGTGGCGCTCATAGGCCAAGCCGCCGAGCTTTTCCGCTGCGGCGCGTGCCAAGGAATCCAGCTTGGGATCGTCGATCTGCGCCAAGTAGACCAGTTTGGTATAGTGGTCGAACATCATGGGCAACAGCTCGGGGTGCTTGTCGAGCTTGTAGCCCTCGATGATCAAGCGATCGAAGTGGCGCGCCAAATAGTCGGTCAGGTAGAAGGTGCCCAGTTCCTGCTCGAACAGCTCGGCAAAGCGCGCCTGGCCCGCGTAGAATGCGTAGCAGTGGTCGCCGCCGATCCGCTCTAGGCCCTGGTCTTCGATATAGCGGTCCAGCAGGCCGCCAGTGCCGCAATCGGCGTAACCAATATAGATGGTGTCGTAGCGCTGGCTCTGACGAGCTGCCTCGACCTTTTCTTTCAGGCCCGGCAGGATTTTTTCTGGCGTGTTGTGCCAGATGGCGGGCAGGGCGGTGACTTCGAGGCGCTGCTCTAGGCCGTTCGCCTTGATCAGCGCCACCAACTCCTGGGCAATGGCGCCACATCCGATAACCAAATTGGGCTTCATGGTCCGCAGCTCCAACGTCGGGCAAAAGAAAAGCGCGCCTCTTGTAGCAAAAGGCGCGCGATGAAAGGGCTTGTAGAGCCGGTAACTTTTCGTCGCGAAACGCGATGGCCAGGGCGCAAGTGCGCTTAGGCCGAGGCGCGGCGGTTGTGCATCTTGGCGACCCACTCCTTGGCGGTCTCGACCGCCACCGCTGCATCGCGGCAGTAAGCGTCAGCGCCAACGCTCTCAGCGAACTCTTCGTTCAAGGGCGCGCCGCCGACCAAGATGATGTAGTCATCGCGGATGCCTTTTTCGACCAGAGCTTCGACCACGACCTTCATATAAGGCATGGTGGTGGTCAGCAGAGCAGACATGCCCAGGATGTCGGGTTTGTGCTCTTCCAGGGCTTCCATGTAGTTCTCGACGGGGTTGTTGATACCCAGGTCGTAGACATCAAAGCCAGCGCCTTCCATCATCATCGACACCAGGTTCTTGCCGATGTCGTGGATGTCGCCCTTAACGGTGCCGATCACCATCGAGCCAATCTTCGGTGCGCCAGTTTCGGCCAGCAGCGGCTTCAATATGCCCATGCCCGCCTTCATGGCGTTGGCCGCCATCAAAACTTCAGGCACGTACAAGATGCCGTCACGGAAGTCGATACCCACGATAGTCATGCCCGCAACCAAGGCTTTGGTCAGCACGTCGTAAGGGGTCCAGCCGCGATCCAGCAGAATCTCAACGCCTTCAACGACGTCTTCCTTCAAGCCTTCATAAAGGTCGTCGTGCATTTGTTGAACCAATTCCTCATCGTTCAACTCAGCCAAGATGATTTCGTCTTCGTCTGACATGGGCGTCTCCCTAAACGGCCAGTGTGTCGTTGCGTGTGTGGCTCGTGTGCTCACGACCAACAGCGCTTCGCTTGCTCATAAGCGCGAAAACGGTCAAAGTGACCCGCCTTTGTGCGACTTTCCGCGCTGTAAACGCGACCGAGCCGCAAAACAGCTCTGCGATTGAGGGCAGTGTGTGACTAGTTTTTCTCTGAAATCAATTCAAAAAGCGATCGATGGCTGGGGTTGGCAGGTCTTGGGGCTGGTGTCGCCCAATCCCAAGCAGGCCGAGCCGCTGGTGATTCTACTCGGCAACGCGGGCCCCAATTGGTGGCCGGCCTTCAAGGCGATGCCCGAATTCGCCGACGGCGCGCCGCATCCGATGGACCGCGCCTCAAAGCGGCTCGGCGACGCCTTGGCGCAAACCTACGACTGCCAGGTGGTCTATCCGTCAGATGGGCCGCCCTATCCGCCCTTCTTGCGCTGGGCGCAGGCCTCGGGGCAGGCGTTTGCGACCCCCTTGGGGCCACTGTTACATGCGCGCTATGGGCTTTGGCATGCCTATCGCGCGGCTTTGCTCGTTGACGACCCTGGGCGGGTCGACGATCTTTCGCCGCCGCTCGGAGCGGTTATGGCACGCGCGCTCAGCCCTTGTGAGGCTTGCGAGGCGCGTCCTTGTCTCAGCGCCTGTCCAGTCACTGCGATTGGCGAGGGGCGCTATGATATCCCAGCTTGCCTAGGCTATCTGGAGGCAGAACCGAAGGATTGTTTGGCTCAAGGATGCGCCGCCCGGCGCGCCTGTCCGATAGGCCGCGATTTCCACTATCCCGATGGACAGGCAGCCTTCCACATGGGCGCCTTCCAACGCGCGCAAAGTCAAAAACACGACAGTGAGCGACATAAACGGCGCTGAGCTCTTCAATCATGTCTTTTTCGCAACAGTCGGCTGGGCGCGACAGTTTATACCTGCGGGTGCGTTACAGCGGCGCCAAGCCAACCCAGTAAGAACGGATTCCAGGCCATGAGTGACATCGATATTGCACGCGGTGCAAAGATGAAAAAGATCGTCGAGATTGCAGACCAACTCGGCATTCCAGAAGACATGATCGAGCCCTATGGCCACTACAAGGCGAAGATCAAGCTCGACTACATTGACTCGGTGAAAGACAAGCCCAACGGCAAGATGATCCTGGTGACCGCGATCAACCCGACCCCGGCGGGCGAGGGCAAGACCACGACCACCGTTGGTCTGGGCGATGCGCTGAACCGCATTGGCAAGAAGGCCATGATCGCGCTGCGCGAACCGTCTTTGGGCCCTTGCTTCGGTGTTAAGGGCGGTGCTGCTGGCGGCGGCTACGCTCAGGTGGTGCCCATGGAGGATATCAACCTGCACTTTACGGGTGACTTCCACGCCATTACCTCTGCCCACAACCTGCTGGCCGCGCTGATCGACAACCACATCTATTGGGGCAACAAGCTGGACATCGACGAGCGTCGCATCCAGTGGCGCCGCGTTGTGGACATGAACGACCGCGCGCTGCGTTCGATCGTCAACTCGCTGGGCGGTGTTGCCAACGGCTTCCCGCGTGAGAGCGGTTTCGACATCACCGTGGCTTCCGAGATCATGGCGATCTTCTGCCTGTCAACCGACCTGGCCGACCTGGAGCGCCGTTTGGGCCAGATGGTTGTGGCCTACACCCGTAGCCGCGAGCCCGTTTATGCCCGCGATTTGGGCGGCGTTGGCGCGATGGTCGTGCTGTTGAAAGACGCCATGCAGCCCAACTTGGTGCAAACCCTTGAGAACAATCCCGCCTTCATCCACGGCGGCCCCTTCGCCAACATCGCGCACGGCTGTAACTCGGTTATGGCAACCACCACTGCGCTGAAACTGGCCGACTATGTCGTGACCGAAGCGGGCTTTGGTGCTGACTTGGGCGCTGAAAAGTTCTTGGACATTAAGTGTCGCAAGACTGGTCTGGCACC
>CAZHYF010000001.1:10047-14077 GCA_964536635.1 uncultured Rhodospirillaceae bacterium
GCCATCGTCTGTACCCACTGGGCCGATGGCTCTGCTGGCACCGAGGCTCTGGCCAAGAAGGTCGTCGAGCTGTGCGACAGCGACGCTGCTCAGTTCCACACGCTCTACCCTGACGACATGGCGCTGTGGGACAAGATGAAGACCATCGCGACCCGCATCTATCGGGCGTCAGACATCACCGCTGATGCCAAAGTGCGCAAGCAGTTCAAGGATCTGGAAGAGGCAGGTTATGGCCACCTGCCGATCTGCGTCGCTAAGACCCAGTACAGCTTCTCGACCGATCCCTCGCTGCGCGGCGCGCCAACCGATCACGTGGTCAATGTGCGCGAAGTCCGTCTGTCTGCAGGCGCGGAGTTCGTGGTTGCAATCTGCGGTGACATCATGACCATGCCGGGTCTGCCGTCGGTCCCCTCGGCCAACCACATCCACTTGGATGGCGAAGGCTTGATCCAGGGTCTGTTCTAATCGCCGCCACCCTCACCGGGGGCTGAAGGACTTGGAAGGGGCGAGCTTAGCGGCTCGCCCTTTTGTCGTTTGGGCTATGGCGGTGTGGGCTAGCGTCGAGCAATCAGGCTCTGACAGCAGGCGAGAAGCGCCATGGCGAGCAAAATGTAGCCGCCATCAATCCACAGCAGATTGAAGCCGCGCATACCGAAAAAGGTGCTCAACAACACCGCCGTCATGGCTCCACTGAGCCAGACCAACCCGGTCGCACTGAGGAGCGCCCCGAAACTTTGGTCCCGCAAACGGTCAAACAGAAACGTTAGCCCGGTGCCAGCGACGATCCAAACCAGCAAAGGCATCAAGTAGACGAGCGGCGAGGGGGTCGCGCTGGCTTGTTCCATACTCACGCCAGCGGCGGCCATCCAGGGCGATTGAAAGGTCATATACCAAACTGCGCCAAGTATGTTAGCCAGCACCGCGCCGGCCACGATTGCGATGATCCGTCGAGCCATAGGCCCCTCCTTAGTCAAAAACGTGCAGCGATCTTGGTCTGTGTTCTTACTCTCGTCAAGCAAGCTGGCCAGGTAATCGGAGCGCGTTAGCTGAGCTACGGGTTTGAATTTGAACAAAATACATCCTGAAATTTCAATTCACAGGCCGTCGGATTTGCGCTAAATCTGCGAACAGGATTACCAGGGAGCAGGTCGCGATGAAACTGGATGTTTGGGAATATGTGCGCCTGATGGTGGCGCTGGAAAGTCTGCCGAAATCAGTGCTCTTGAAGCGTGAAGGCGATGCCTGGCAGGAGCTGGACCAGGAGCTCGCGCGCTTGGCGGAAGACGACCACGGCGCCTATTCGGACATGATGCTGAATGCTACGGCTGATCTCGGCAGCCTGACCGATGCAGAGCGCAAAGAGGCGCGGGCTGCATTTACCTTGGTGATCGACGATCTGCGCAAAGCAGAGGCCAGCGCCGACGCCGAACTGAAGCACGCGCTGATCCTTGAGCGCAAAGCTTTGTCTAGGCGCTTGAAGGCTCTATAGGGCTGCGACGGCGGCTTGTGTGTCAGGGTAAAGCTCTTCGACGGGTTCGAAATCACCGCTCTCGCTGTCCATAATCCACAGCTCGCCCTTGGCGATGTCAAACCAAGCGCCGTGCAGTTGCAGGCGGCCCTTGTCGTGCAAGATCTTGACGCAGGGGAAGGTCTTTAGGTTCTCGATCGAGCGCCGCACCGAAATGCGCTCCAGCATGGTCTGGCGTTCGCCCTGGGTCAGGTGGGCGTACTTGCTCACCTCTTCGGACACGGGTCCGAGCATTTCCAGCCACTTGCCGATAAAATCGCCTGGCGAGAGGGGTTCGCTGCTCGGGTCCAGAGCCGCCTTGATGCCGCCGCAGCGGCCATGGCCGAGCACGACGATGTGCTGGACTTTCAGGGCCTGCACAGCAAATTCCAAAGCGGCGGATGCAGAGTGAAACTCGCCGGTCGGTTTGTAGGGTGGCACCAAGTTGGCGACGTTGCGCGCAACAAACATTTCGCCCGGCGCGGTGCCGAAAATAGCCTCGGGCGCTGCGCGAGAGTCGCAGCAGGCGATCATCATGACGGTCGGACTTTGGCCTTCCTTGGCCAGTTGTAGGTACTGCTCGCGGGCCTCGGGCATGACATTGCCTCTGAAGCGCGTATAGCCTTCAAGCAGGAAGGCGGGAAAGCCAGCGGGCACATCAGGGCGCTTTTGGGTCATGGTGCAAACTCCAAGGTCAAGATGGTGCGGCTGCGGCGCCGAGCCGAGACAAGCGCTGCCTGCCTAGCCTGATGCCAACCTAAAGGCAAGTCTCGCCGCTGGCAAGTTGGCTACCATGCTTGACTTTGGCTGCTTGGCTGGTCATGTCAAGCCTCAGCCTGCGACCATAGGGGACCGCCATGAGTTTTGAGCTCCTTGATATGCGCCAACGCCAGCAGCTGCCTGAGCCATTGCGCTATCTTGCCGAACAGTATCCGCGCGAGGCTTGGGGCCGGCAGCGGCCTTTGGGGCAACTCACACAGTTTTGGCTGGATCGCCACCTCATGTTTCGCAAGCTGCTGGGGCAGTTGAGCAGCGAAGCCGAGGCCTTGGCACAAGAGCCGGGGCAGGTGGTCAGCTTTTGTCAGCGCTTGCCCCGCCTGGGCGGCTTTTTGGTGCAAAACCTGCACGGCCACCACCAGATCGAAGACCATCACTACTTCCCTTTGCTGAAAGGGCACGACCAACGCTTGGCGCGCGGCTTTGAGCTGCTGGACCTAGATCACCAAGCGCTCGACGCTGCGCTGGATGGCTTCGTGACCTCGGCGCAGGGGGTGCTGGCCGCCTTACAGACCCAGGCAGAGGCTGGTCATGAAACGGCGCTTCCGAGCGCGCTGGCAGGCTACCAAACCGGGCTCGACAGCCTGAGCACCTGGCTGGAGCGCCACCTGTTCGACGAAGAGGAGCTGATCGTGCCGATCTTGCTGCACTATGGTGAGCCGCAGCTCTAGCCCTCGCTCAGCCAATCTTCCATCAAGATGCGCGCCAGAGCGGTCCGGAAGGGTGGGCGGTAGCCCTCGACCTGGCCCGCCATGATGGAAGCCAGTTCACGGCGTGAAAACCAGCGGGCGTCTTCCAACTCGGTTTCGTCGATCTTCAGCTCCTCGTGCTGGGCGTCTGCTTGGAAACCCAGCATGACCGCGCCCGACAAAGGCCAGGGTTGCGAACGGCGATAGCGCGGATTGGCGACCCGGACGCCCACTTCTTCAAAGGCTTCGCGCTCGACGCATTCCTCCAGCGTCTCGCCGGGCTCCAGGTAGCCTGCCAGGCAGGAATAGACGCCTTCAGGGAACTGCGGTTGACGCCCCAAAACCACATAGTCGCCGCGGGTAATCAGCATGAGCACTGCCGGATCGGTGCGCGGATAGCGGGCCAGCCCGCAAGCTTCGTCCAAGCACTGGCGTCGCCAGCCGCCCTCGCGGGCCTCGGTGGGGCCGCCGCAAGCAGGACAGCGCGTCTCCTTCAGGTGCCAGCGGAGCAGGACTTGCGCCAGTCCTGCCTTGGCGACCTGGCTGGCAGGCAGCAGCAGGCTCAAGCTGCGAAGGTCGGCTTGGCTGCGCTCGGCCGATACCAACCCGGCAGGCAGCGCCGCTGCGAAGTGCGGTACGCCGTCTTTCAGGCCTAGGAAGTGCGCTTCTTCGGCAGGCAAGCCCGCCTGGACCGCGAGCGCGAGATCGAGCCAGACCAGCTCGGGCTGCTCCGGGTCGCTGACGGGAATGCCTTGCGCCAGCTCCTCAGCAGGCATGAGCAGAACCTGGGCGCGCGGGTCGCGGCGCAGAGCGGCGATAGCGGCCTCGTCGGTGCGCAAAGAGGCTGCGCGATCCAGCGGGCTTCCGGCAAAGGGGATGCTCATGAGGGGCGAACTTTCACTAAGGAACGGGCGCGCCAGCCTGGCCCAAAGCAGGCCCTAGGTCCAGAGCCGATTGCGGGTGCGGCCTAGGCCTTGGGGAAGGGCAGCGCGCAGACCTCTGCCTGACGCCAGCCCTCTGGGGTTTCGACCGAAATGCTGGTGCCCGTCTCGCAGGC
>CAZHYF010000001.1:14177-23210 GCA_964536635.1 uncultured Rhodospirillaceae bacterium
GTCCAAGGCCAGGAAACGGTCGAGGCGGCACTCCAGCGGCGTGTTGGAGCGGTTCATGTCGTTGCCATAGGACAAGAGACCGCCTTCGATGCGCTCGATCAGGTTGGGGCCACCGGCTCTGATTTGGAATTCGGGCGTATTGCCCTCTTCCCAGATGCGATCCCAGAGCGCCAGGCCCAGGTCGAAGCGGGGCAGGTAGATTTCGAAGCCGCCCTGCTTGGACCAGCCCGAGCGCTGAATGATCATCGGCGTGCCCTGGAATTCGAAGGTCTGGAAGCGGAACATGCGGATGTTGCGCACCTCTTCGCCAAACACCTTGGCCATGAGGTCTTCGGCCTTGGGGCCTTGGATGGCCAGCGGCGAGACATCGGGCTCGCAGATTTCGACATCCAGGTTGAGCGCCGTGGCAAGGCCCAGCGCCCACAGCTCGACATCGCTGTCAGCGATCGAGAACCAGAAGTGGTCGGGCGCCAAGCACAGCGCGATGGGGTCGTTGATCATCCCGCCCTTAGCATCGCAGAGGGGAGCATAGTAGCCGCGCCCAGGCACCGCGTTGCGCAGATCACGCGCGGACATGAGGCAGGCGAGCTTGTGGGCGTCCTTGCCTTTCAGTTCGACTTGACGCTCGGCGGCCACGTCCCAGATTTGCACATGCTGCTTCAGGTGCGCGCAGTCTTCGGCCAGCGAAGTAAAGGCTGCGGGCAACAGCATGTGGTTATAGGTGGTGTAGGCGCTGAGACCCGAGGCTTCGACCCGCGCGCTGTAGGGGGTCTTGCGGATGCGCCGGGAGGCAAAAATCGGGAAGGCAGCCATGGTGTCGTCTCCTAGCAAGGCAAATCTGGGTGATGGCAGGTATAGCCTGGCGGGCAAACGGCTCCGTCCAAGGGCCGTCGAAAAATAACACATTTGAGCCGCCGCTAGGGTTTCCCTAAACGTAAAGCTCTGGCACAAGGCAGGGACAGGCTTTGCGCCGCCCATTGCGTTCGACAAAAGGACCGCTGCCCCTATGAGCTACAAATTTGATACGTTGAGCCTGCATGCTGGCCAGACCCCCGACGCTGGGTTCGGCTCGCGCGCGGTTCCGATCCACCAGACCACCTCCTATGTGTTCGACAGCGCCGAGCAGGCCGCGGCCCGCTTCAACTTGGAAGAAGGCGGCCACATCTATTCGCGCCTGACCAACCCGACCGTGGCAGTGTTGGAGCAGCGCGTTGCAGCGCTGGACGGTGGTGTGGCAGCGGTGGCTATGTCCTCGGGCATGGCCGCGATCTTCATGACCGCGATGGCGCTGACCTCGGCAGGCGATCACTGTCTGGTCTCCTCGCAGATGTACGGCGCCGCCATCAACTTGTTCGAGCACACGCTCAAGCGCTTTGGCGTTGAGACCAGCTTTGTCAAACCCAACGATCTGGAGGCTATTAGGGCCGCCATTCGCCCCAACACCAAGCTGTTCTTTGGCGAGTTGATCGGCAACCCTGGCCTGGACATCATGGACATCCCGGCGGTGGCCGAGATCACCCGGGAAGCGGGGATTCCGCTGATCGTCGATTCGACCTTCAACACGCCCTATTTGAACCGTCCGTTGGACCACGGCGCGAACATCGTCATCCACTCGTTGACCAAGTGGATGGGCGGGCACGGCATCGCCCTGGGCGGCGTGGTGGTCGATGGTGGCAACTTCGACTGGGGCCAGAACGACAAGTTCCCGACGCTGACCCAGCCGCACTACGCCTATGAGGGCGTCAATCTGTGGGAAGAGTTCGGGCCAGCGGCCTTTACCACCCGCCTGCGCTCTGAGGGCATGCTCAACTTCGGCCCCTGCATGGCACCGCAGACCGCCTTCTATCTGTTGCAAGGGATCGAGACCCTGCCGCTGCGTATGGAGCGCCATCTGTCCAACACCGCCAAGATGCTGGACTTCTTGCAAAATCACGAGCTGGTTGCCTGGGTCAACCACCCCGACCTGCCCGAACACCCCGACAACGCCACCGCCAAGCGCATGCTGCCCAAGGGCGCGGGCTCGATTATCACCTGCGGCGTCAAAGGGGGCCGCGATGCTGGTCGTGCCTTCATCGAAAACGTCGAGCTGGTCAGCCACTTGGCCAACGTCGGCGACGCCAAGACCCTGGTCATTCACCCCGGCTCAACCACCCACTCGCACATCACGCCCGAGGCCATGAAGGCCGCCGGTTTGACCGACGATCTGCTGCGCATTTCGGTGGGGCTTGAAGACTTTGACGACATCGCCGCCGACTTTGATCGGGCGTTGAAAATCGCCGCCAAAACGGTCGCGCGCAAGCAAGGAGGCCAGGCATGAAACTGACCATCAACGGGGCTGAGGCCTTTGTCTCCACCGGCGGGCGTGCCTTTGATCCGCAAGGCGAAGTGCTGCTGTTCATCCACGGCTCGGGCCAAAGTCACCTGACGTGGCTGCTGCAAGCCCGCTTTATGGCCAACCGAGGCTATCAGGTGCTGGCGCCCGATCTTCCAGGGCACGGGCACTCGCAAGGCGAGCCGCTGAACCGCATTCAAGACATGGCCGATTGGTGCCAGGCGCTGTTGGAGGCCCTCGGCGTCGGTTCTGCGACCGTGATCGGCCACAGCCAGGGCTGCTTGATCGGCGTCGAGTTGGCGCGCCGCCATCCTGCCAGTGTCAGCAAGCTGGCCCTGATCGCGGGGGCGCTTGCCATCCCGGTCAACGACTGGCTTGTGACCAATGCGCGCGACAAGACCGACCGAGCCATCGCTGCCATGATGGACTGGGGCTTCGGTCTGCCGGGTGATTTTCACGACAACACGGTGCCTGGCATGAGCCACGTCAATTTTGGCTCAGCGCTCATGCGGGCTAATGCGCAAGGCGCGCTCTTTGCCGATTTGTCGGCCTGCCAGGCCTACGACGAAGGTGAGGCAGCGGCAGCCAGCCTGACCTGCCCCAGCATTTGCATCTTGGCGGAAAAGGACAAGATGACCCCCGCAAAGGCGGGCCGCGCCATGGCAGCCGCGGTCAAGGCGCAAGACTGCCTGATCGTGCCCGGCGCGGGGCACATGCTGCCCGCCGAAGAGCCCAAAGCGGTCAACGCGGCGCTGCGCGCCTTCTTCAACCCCGTTGCTCACTAGGAACCGCCATCATGTCAGACACTGCTTTCAAGAAGATTGCCGTCATCGGCTCGGGCACCATGGGCAGCGCCATTGCAGGCCAGATCGCCAATGCTGGCCACCCGGTCTTGCTGTTGGACTTGCCCGCGCGCGAAGGTCAGGACAAGAGCCCAGCAGAAGCCGCGATTGATCGCCTGTTGGCCTCTGATCCGCCCGCGCTGATGCACAAAAACCGGGCCAAGCTGATCGCGACCGGTGACATCGAAAATGACTTCGAGCTGCTGGCCGACTGTGACTGGATCATCGAAGCCATTGTCGAGCGTCTGCCCTTGAAAAAGGCGCTCTATCAGCGGTTGGACGCGGTCATCAAGCCGGATTGCATCGTGACCTCCAACACCTCGACCATCCCGATCAAGCTGCTGGTCGAGGATATGCCCAGCAGCTTCCGCCAGCGCTTTGCCATCACGCACTATTTCAACCCGGTGCGTTATATGCGTTTGCTGGAGCTGGTCAGCGGTGAAGAGAGCGCGCCCGCGATTATCGACAAGCTGGCCGCCTTCAACGATCAGGCGCTGGGCAAAGGCGTGGTCGTTTGCGCCGATACACCGGGCTTCCTGGGCAACCGCGTCGGCGTCTTTGCTTTGCAGGTCGGTCTGGACGAGGCTGCCCGGCAGGGGCTGGATATCGAGGACGCGGACGCGCTGGCGGGCCGTCCTCTGGGGATCCCCAAGACTGGGGTGTTCGGCCTCTATGATTTGATCGGCGTTGACCTCATGTCGGATGTGGTGGACACGCTGGAGGACATCCTACCTGCGGGTGATGCTTTCTTTGAAGTCGGCAAGAAAGGCCCAGTGCGCGCGCTGATCTCGACCATGATCGCCGAGGGCTATACCGGTGCCAAATCCGGCAAGGGCGGTTTCTTCCGTCGTGACTCGGACGGCGCCAAGCAGGCTATCGACCTTACCACCGGCGCACTGCGGCCCTTGAAGGAGGGCTTGCCGCTAAAAGCTCAGCGCGCGGCGGCCTTGACCGCAGAAGGTGGCGAGCCGCTGGAAGCGCTGATTGCCCCTTTGGACAACAGCGAGGCCGAGGCCCTGGCCACCCGCTTTTGCCGCCGCTACCTGGCGCGCGTGCTGGCCTATGCCGCTAGCCTCATCCCGGCGGTGACCCGCTCACCCCAGGATATCGACGATGCGCTGAAGCTGGGCTTCAACTGGCAGCGCGGGCCCTTCGAGATGATGGACGCCATTGGCGCAGCGCGGCTCAATCCAATGATCGAGGAAGCGGGATTGGAGATCCCCGAGGTTTTGCGCTCGGGCCAGCCCTTCTACCAGCCAGCAGGCGGCCAGCTTACCGTGCGGGTGGATGGCAGCTTTGCGCCGATCAAGCTGCCGGAAAACACCATCCGTTTTTCCATGCTGCGCCGCGCGCTAACGCCGATCAAAACCAACGCAGCCGCCAGTTTGTGGGCGCTGGGCGATGACCTGCGCCTGGTGGAATTTCACTCGAAGGCCAACGCGCTCACTGGCCAGTCGATGGAGATCGTTCGTGCCGCTGCTCAAGATCACGGTCGCGGAGTTCTGGTGCACAACGACGCCCAGCATTTCTCGGCGGGCGTGGATCTAAACGCCTTCCGCCGTCTGATCGAAGCGCAGGACTGGAGCGGCATAGACGCCTTTTTGGCTGACTTCCAGCAGTCCGTGGCGGCGCTGAAAGCCTGCCCGGTGCCGGTGGTGGGCGCTCCGTCAGGTCTGGCGCTTGGCGGCGGGTTCGAGGTTCTGGCGCACTGTGACAAGCTGGTGTGCCATGCCAACTCGGTGCTTGGCCTGGTTGAGTGCGGTGTCGGTCTGGTGCCGGGCGGCGGCGGAGTCAAGGAGGCCATGGCGCGCTGGTTGGATGCCACCGACGGCGATGCCGAGGAGGCGGCCTGGCAGGCCTGGATGCAGCTTGGCTACTCCAAGACGGGCTCCAGCCCGGAGATGGCGGCCAAGTTGCAGTACTTCTTGCCCGAGCGTGACGAGAGCGTCATGAACCGTGACAAGCTGATCCATCAGGCGAGCCTAGCGATCGAGGAACTGGCGCCTGGCTACCAAGCACCGGCTGCACGCACCTTGACCCTGCCGGGTCGGGGCATCCTGGCGCGCATGGAGGCTTTCATGGACGAGGGCATCGCCAAAGGCTGGTTCTACCCGCACGACAAAACCACTGCCATGGCGATTGCCAGCATTGTGGTCAACACCGAGGCCGACGCGCCGCTGGTGGTCAGCGAGCAGGACATGTACGACCGCGAGCGCGCCGCCTTCATCCATTTGGCACAAACGCCCGAGACCTTGGCGCGCATCACTGCCTTGCTGGACGAAGGCCGCTCGCTGCGCAACTAGGCAAACGCGGGGCAGGGGCGTCGGTAGTCCGCCGAGCCCTTGCCGTACCCCTGCCGCTGAGCAAGCTCTAACTCAAGGTCTGTTTGAAGAACGCCAAGGTCCGCTCCCATGCCAGGGCCGCGTCTTCGGCATCGAAGCGCGCGCCGGTCGGGTTGGCAAAGGCGTGGTTTGCATCATACCAATGCGGGGTGAAGAGCTCGGATTTGCCCGCTGCGGCCAAAGCGTCGCTGAAGCCGCCCACCATTTCTTCGTTGATGCTGCGATCCTGGGTGCCAAAGTGGCCCAGCACCGGCGCGTTCAGGCTGGCCAGTTGATCAGCGCCCTTGGTGACGTTGCCGTAGTAGATCACCGTCGCATCCACCGGCGCTGCCAGCGAGGCGTTGAGCGACCAGCCCCCGCCAAAGCACCAGCCGATCGTGCCGACCTTGCCGTTGGAGCGCGGATGGCCGCGCAGGTGCTCAATGGCTGCCACAAGCTGGGCTGTTGCCACCTCCGGATTGACAGCGCGGGTCAGGGTGCGTGCCTCTTCAGCGTTGGCGGCCACCTTGCCGCCGTGCAGGTCGATGGCGAGGGCGACATAACCCAGTTCAGCAAATTCTGCCGCCACCGCCTTGATTTGATCGTTGAGCCCCCACCATTCGTGGATCAAGACCAGCGTCGGAGCCGAGCCTTCGCCCTTGGGCATGGCCAGCGCGCCGCTGAAGGTGGCGCCGTTGCTGCCCGCGATGCTGACCATTTCTGTGCGCATACCGGCGGCTTGCGCCAAGTCTGGAAAGGCCAAAACGCTGGCCAAGGGCAGGCTGGCGAGTCCTGCTAGAAATGCGCGCCTTTGGCTATCGCTGAGCTGGATAGGGGGCATGGTTTGAGCGCTGCCGCAGCCGTCGAGATCACACATAGTTGTTCCTCACTGAATAAAAGGGGCCCCCGGCCATTGCCGCCTGGGCCTGCCTTAGACCTAGATCGCGCCCCCCGTAAGTCTAGCCTTTGGTGCGAAGCGGTCTTGGCCGACACAAAAGTATCTCGACAGACCTGCGCGAAGAAGTCACAAGTTAGAGACTTCTATTCCCGCGCGAGGGGTGATTTGACCGTATGTCCACCCACAATTCTCTTGCCGTCATTGGTGCTGGCGGCCATGCCAAGGTCGTGATCGATGTGCTGCGCGCCCAGGGCCAGCAGGTTGAGGCCTGCCTTGTGACCGGCCCAAAAGCAACAGCCCCCGAGACCTGCAACGGCGTTCCGGTTCGCCATGTCGAGGCCATGGCAGATGCGCTGACGGTGCTGGCAGCGCTGGGGCTCGAGCGGGCCTTTGTTGCCGTGGGTGACAACGCCATTCGCCAATCGCTGAGCCTTGAGTTGGCGGCGGCTGGCGTCGTGCTTCCCAATGCCATTGATCCGCGCGCGATCATTGCACCCTCGGTCCGCTTGGGCCAGGGCGTCCTTGTTATGCCTGGCGCAATTATTAATGCCGATACCGACATAGCCGACGGGGTGATCATCAACACCGGCGCATGTATCGACCACGATTGCCAGATTGGAGCCTTCGCTCACATCGCTCCGGCCTGCGCTTTGGCTGGTGGTGTGCGGGTTGGCGCGCTTGGCTTTTGCGGCATCGGAGCGCGGGTTATCCCTGGCATCATGTTGGGCGCGCGGGTTTTGGTTGGCGCTGGGGCTGTGGTGACGTGCGACCTGCACGACGGGGTGCGAGCGGTGGGCGTGCCAGCGCGGCGTCTTTAGGATTTTGCTTGCTTTGATTAACGGTAATGTTAATTAAGTTGCATGCTAAATGATACCGACCTTCACGCCGTGCTGGCCGATCCGGTCCGCCGCAGCGTCCTTGAACACCTGGCCCGCAAACCTGGACTGACCGCCAGCGAGCTTGCTCAGCCGTTTGACATCTCCAAACCGGCCCTGAGCCGCCATCTCAAGATCCTGGAGGAATCGGGCCTGTTGGACCGTCAGGTGGATCGCCAGTTCCGCCGTTTCAGTTTGAGCGCGGTCGCACAAGACCTGGACTGGTTGGCCGACATGCGCGCCCGGGCGATTGCGCCCTTGAGCCATCTGGACCAGCTTGAAGCTGAGTCGATCCACATCATGCGTGAGGTGGTGGCCGAGATGCGCAATCCGGTCATGATGTACTCGATCGGCAAGGATTCCAGCGTCATGCTGCACCTGGCGCTGAAGGCCTTCTATCCGTCCAAGCTGCCTTTTCCCTTGCTGCACATCGATACCACTTGGAAGTTCCAGGAGATGATCCGCTTCCGCGATGAAGTGGCCCAGCGCTATGACTTGGACTTGCGTATCTTCACGTCGCCAGAAGGCCAGGCCGAGGGCATCAACCCCTTTGATCACGGTGCCCACTATACCGACGTGATGAAAACCGCAGCGCTGAAGCAGGCGCTGGATCACTACGGCTTTGACGTTGCCTTTGGCGGTGCGCGGCGCGACGAAGAAAAATCGCGCGCCAAGGAGCGGGTGTTGTCGTTCCGCTCTAAGGGGCATGTCTGGAACCCCAAGGGGCAAAGGCCAGAAATCTGGAACGTGTTTAACACGCGGGTTAATAAAGGCGAAACAATTCGCGCATTTCCCCTGTCAAACTGGACCGAATTGGACATCTGGCAGTACATTGTGCGGGAAAATATCCCGATTGTACCGCTCTACTATGCGGCGCCGCGACCCGTAGTCGAGCGCGACGGCGCTCTGATCATGGTGGACGACGCACGCTTGCCGCTGGCCCAAGGCGAGACGCCGCAAGAGCGCTGGGTTCGCTTCCGGACGCTCGGCTGCTACCCCCTGACCGGGGCGATTGAGAGCCAGGCCGACACGCTGGAAGATATCGTCAGAGAGATGCAGATCGCCCGCACCTCAGAGCGCCAGGGGCGTTTGATCGACCAGGATCAAAGCGCCTCGATGGAGAAAAAGAAGCTGGAGGGCTATTTCTGATGACCGCCACCCCGACGCCCGCGCTCGACCAGGGCGCTCCCTTGTTCGTCGATGCACCCCATGGCTTGCTGCGCTTTATCACCTGCGGATCGGTGGATGACGGAAAGTCAACGCTGATCGGCCGTCTGCTCTACGATTCCAAATTGCTGTTGGATGACCAGGTTTCGGCGCTCGAGACCGCCTCCAAGCGCTTTGGCACGACCGGTGAGGGCAATCTGGACTTCGCGCTGCTGGTCGATGGCCTGCAAGCCGAGGTCGAACAAGGCATCACGATCGACGTGGCCTACCGCTTTTTTGCCACCGACAAGCGCAAATTCATCGTCGCCGACACCCCCGGGCACGAGCAGTACACGCGCAACATGGTCACCGGCGCTTCGACCGCCGACCTCGCTGTGCTGCTGGTGGATGCCCGCCAAGGCGTGGTGACCCAGACCCGCCGTCATGCCTACATCGCGGCCCTGCTAGGGGTGCAAACCGTGGTACTGGCGGTCAACAAGATGGACCTGGTCGGCTATGACGAGGACGTATTCCGCCAGATCCGCGCCGACTTTGCGGGCTTGGCAAGCCTGCTCAATCTAGAGCAGACCCACGCCATTCCGGTCTCTGCGCTGAAGGG
>CAZHYF010000001.1:23310-46381 GCA_964536635.1 uncultured Rhodospirillaceae bacterium
GAGAGCGCGCGCGCTGGCCAGGCCGTGACCTTGGTGCTGGAGGACGAAATCGACATCTCGCGCGGAGACCTGATCTGCGCGCCCAAAGACCGTGCCGAGGTTGCCGACCAGTTCCTGGCCACCTTGGTTTGGATGGACGACAAGCCCTTGCTGCCCGGTCGCTCCTATCTTCTGAAGATTGGCACCAAGACGCTGCCAGCCTCAGTCAGCAGCATCAAGCACACCATCAACGTCAACACCTTTGAGAAGACCGCTGCCAAGACCCTGGCGCTCAACGAAATCGCCGAGGTCAACCTCAGCCTGGAACAAGAGCTGGCTTTCGATGCCTACGAGGACAACCACCAGACGGGCGGCTTTATTCTGATCGATCGCATGACCAATGCGACGGTGGCGGCGGGCATGCTGACCTTTGCGCTGCGGCGGGCTAAGAACCTGCACCGTCAGGCCTTGAACATCTCTAAGCCCCAGCGCGCGGCGCAAAAGGGGCAGGAGCCGCGCGTGCTCTGGTTCACTGGACTGTCGGGCTCGGGCAAATCGACGGTGGCCAACTTGGTCGAACAAAAGCTGTTCGCTGCGGGGCGTCACTGCATGATCTTGGACGGAGACAACGTGCGCCACGGCCTGAACCGCGACTTGGGCTTTACCGATGCAGACCGGGTGGAAAACATCCGCCGCATTGCCGAGGTGGCCAAGTTGATGGCCGAAGCGGGGTTGATCGTCCTTGTCTCGTTTATCTCGCCGTTTCGCTCGGAGCGGCGCATGGCGCGCGATCTGCTGGATGACGGCGAGTTCGTTGAGGTCTTTGTGGATACCCCGCTGGCGGTCTGCGAACAGCGCGACGTAAAGGGGCTCTATGCCAAGGCGCGCGCGGGTCAGATCAAGAACTTCACCGGCATTGACTCGCCCTATGAGGCGCCCGAAGCGGCCGAATTGCACCTGAAGACCGCCGAGGCCGAGCCAGACGCGCTGGCGGATCGGGTGCTGGCCTACCTTGAGGCGCAAGAGGGCTAGCCGCCAGAACGAGGCAAAGGGCGGCCCATGAGGTCGCCCACGGTCTCCTCGACACTGCGCTTGCCAGCAACCAGGGTCTCGATGGCCTGGGTGATGGGCAGCTCGACACCGTGGCGAGCGGCCAGCGACAGCGCGGCTCCGGCGGTTGCCAAGCCCTCGACCAGCGCGCTGGGCGGCGGATTGCCCGCGCCCAGGGCGTGGCCAAACTGATAGTTGCGCGACTTGGACGAGCCGCAGGTCAGCGCCAAATCGCCGACGCCTGCGGGGCTGATCAAGGTCTCGGGCGCACCACCGACGGCGGTCAGCAGGCGGCCAATTTCGGCCATGCCGCGCGCCAACAGAGCCGAGCGCGCCGACTCGCCAAGCTGCGCGCCGTCCAGCACGCCACAGCCCAAAGCGATAACGTTTTTCATCGCTCCCACCAGGGCGACGCCAGGCACATCGCTGCTGGCGTAGAAGCGCAGCCGTCGGCCCGACAGAGCCCGCGCCAGCGCGTGGGCGGTCTCAAGGCTCGGATGGGCCAGGTTGAGTGCCGTGGGCTTGCCCGCCATCAGATCGGCGGCGAATGAGGGGCCAGAGATGAGCCCGAGCGGTTGCGGCCAATCGAGTTGCGGCAGCAGCAGGCCTTGACGGCGATCAATTCCCTTGGCCAAGCTTAGGATCGCGGTCTGGGGGCTTAGCGCGGCCAGGGGGCTTAGCGCGGCCAGGGCGTTGCGCTGTTGGTCAAGGAAGTCGGCGTGGGCCTGCGCGGGCAGGGCGAGCAGTACAAGCCCACTGGAGGCGAGCAGCGCCTCGACGGGCCGCACCGACCAGCCGCGCGCCTCGGCAGCCTCGCGGCCAGGGCCAGGGCGCGCAGCAAAGCAAGGCTGCCAGCCCTGGGCGGCCAAGGCCTCGGCCATGGCCCGGCCATAGGCACCGGCACCGACGATACCGATGGTGTCGCTTGCGGGATCAATGAGAGCAGCGGTCAAGGCTTGGTCCTGTCGTCGTTTTCACAAAGGACTAACAGCTTGCTGGTCTGCTGGACAAGCCCTGCCGTGCCCGCTCAGCCGATAAGCGCCGACTGGATTTGGATTTCTGAGTGCAAGCTACGGTGAACCGGGCACTTGTCTGCAATCTCGAGCAGCTTGGCGCGCTGGTCAGAATCCAGTGGGCCAACTAGGCGAATCTGGCGCGTTATGCGGTCGATTTTGCCGACCTTTGTCTCGCATTCTTGGCAGTCTTGGGCGTGGATCTTGGCGTGCTCCAGGCGGACTTCGGCGCGCTCCAGCGGCCAACCTTTGCGCGCAGCATACATGTGCAGCGTCATCGAGGTGCAAGCGCCCAGACCAGCCAGCAAAAAGTCATAGGGCGCTGGACCGGTGTTGCCGCCGCCAATGCTCAAGGGTTCGTCGGCCAGGCTGAAGTGCGGCCCCATGGCCACGGCTTGTTGAAAGGGGTTGGTGCCGGTTGAGGCCACCACAACCTGGCCTTCAGGCGCGGCGATGGCAAAGGGCTGCGGCAGAGCCAAGTGGCGCTGGGCCCAAGGCCAGATGCTGTCGGCAACAAAGCGCGCGTCTTGGGGATTGCTCAATAGATGATCGGCACCGTGCAGGCTGACGAAGGACTTGGGGTGCTTGGCGGCGCCAAAGATCTCTGCAGCGTCGTCGATGCTGACTTGCTGATCCAAAGGCGCATGCAACACCATAAGCGCAGCCCCCAGCTTGGCCAGTGCCTCGGGCTGGTTGGCACGCTGCACCTCCTCAACGAAGGCCTTGGAGATGGTGAAGGGGCGGTCGGCGAGGCAGACTTCGGCCTGGCCCTGGGTCTTGATGGCCTCCAGCGCTTGCGGGAAGGCCCTTAGAACGTGGGCAGGATCGAAGGGCGCGCCAATAGTAGCAACGGCCTTGATCTGCGGGCTCTTGGCGGCCGCGGCCAGGACGGCAGCGCCACCCAAAGAGTGACCGATCAGTAGGCTGGGTGCGCGCCCTTGTTGGTTCATGGCCTCAATGGCGCTCAGCAGGTCGCCGACATTGCTGGCAAAGGTTTCATGCACGAAGTCGCCCTGGGACTGACCCAAACCTGTGAAGTCAAACCTTAGGACCGCGATGCCGTGCTCGGCCAAGCGGCGCGCGATGACCGAGGCGGCCTTGATGTCCTTGCCGCAGGTGAAGCAGTGCGCGAAGACCGCATAGGCCAGCGGCTGCCCGACGGCGGGAAGATCAAGGCGTGCCGACAGCTCCGCACCATGTGCACCGGCAAAGGAAAAGGTTTCGGTTGGCATGCAGCACCTCGCGGGTTTTGGGTTCAATTGGATCCTTGCCAGCTAGCGAGCCTCCTCCGCGCTCGCAAGGTCGCTCGCGGGGAAATGATCCATCAGGCGCAAGCGGGCGTCCGGCAATGGGCGGTTGTTGGCGTGGCAAAGGTGCTTTTCCAAAAAGTGCCCAGTGAGCTTCAGGCCTTGGCGCGCCTGACCAGGCTCGGCCGAACCGCCGCGCAAGAACTCGGGCAGCAGCAAGAGGCGCTCCTTGTAGGGCTCGCCCGCCTCAGCGCTGACCGCGCGCCCGGAGCGCGGCGAGACATAGATCAAATCATCGGTCTGACCGGTAGCGGCGCAGCAAGACAGATCGAGCCCGAAGCCCAAGGCTTGCAACAGGCCCAGCTCAAAGCTCACCAAGCCCTCGGCCCAGTGCGGTGTCGCCAACAGGTCCAGCCAGGCAACTCCAGCGTGGTAGATGGCGGGCAGGGGATCACGTTCGGGCAAGACCTGTTGCAACACGTTGCAAAAGGCCTGCAAAGCGGTCAGGCGGGCGGCGTCTCCCAACACCAGGGCCGCGCGCGCCTGCTCCAACTCGACGTCGAAGCGGCCCAGGTTTTCGCTCAAGCGGGCGCCCCAACGCAAGGCCAACTGATTGCCGACCTGCAACACGGGCGCCAAGCGCTTGGACTGGCCACCCCGCACTAGGCCTGCAAAGCGCCCGTGCGTTGGCGTCATGCAGGTAAGGATAGCACTGGTCTCGCCGTGGGCGCGCACCGACAGAATAAATCCTTCATCTTGCCACGTTTCCATCGCGCGCTCCTTCTGCTTGGGCGCATTCCAGCCGCATAGCCGGGGTAGTTTAGGGCCCTCGGCTGCTGCTGCCTAGCCAAAAGCTGACGACAGGCGATTATGAAAAGGAGACACAGGTGCAGACCCAAAGGAAAAGCGTATTGGCAAGCCTACAAGTTGCAGGCCTTGCAGCGGTGATGACCTTGGTATCGCTCTACTTCGTCTACCACATGTTCGAGGGCGACCGCGGACTGTTGGTGCTCGTTCAGCAACAAGCGTTGCTGGAGGATAAGCTGTCAGAGGTTGCCATGTTGGAGGCCAAGGTTGCTGGCATTCGTAGCAAGGTTCAAGGGCTGGCAGACCGCTCCTTGGACCTCGACTTGCTAGAGGAGCAGGTGCGCAAGGTGCTGCACTATTCGCACCCCCACGAAGTTATCGTCTTGCAATGATGTTGAGTTAATATAAATGCAGTTAATGTACAATTAACAACTGTATATCAATTCTGTAGAAAATATTGACAAAACAAAGGCATGCAGGCACTCTTTGGCCACGAGTCACGCTTGAGGATAGACCATGGCCACCCGTGCAAAGAAGACCAGCCTGTCTAAGGCTGATCCCAAGAATTTTTCCGCCGACCAGACCCTCGGTTACTACCGTGAAATGATGCTGATCCGTCGCTTTGAAGAAAAAGCGGGCCAGCTCTACGGTATGGGCCTCATCGGCGGTTTCTGTCACCTCTACATCGGTCAAGAGGCCGTTGTGACCGGCGTGCAATCCGCCATGGTCGAGGGCGATAGCGTCATTACTTCGTATCGCGATCACGGCCATATGCTGGCCTGCGGCATGGATCCCAAAGGCGTGATGGCCGAATTGACCGGCCGTGAAGGCGGGTTGTCGAAAGGCAAGGGTGGCTCCATGCACATGTTCAGCGTCGAGAAGGGCTTCTTCGGCGGCCACGGTATCGTGGGCGCGCAGGTGCCCTTGGGTGCCGGCATTGCCTTTGCACACAAGTACAACGAGACCGGCAAGATCTCGGCCACCTACCTGGGTGACGGTGCGGTCAACCAGGGTCAGGTCTATGAGACCTTCAACATGGCGGCGCTGTGGAAGCTGCCAGCACTGATCGTCATCGAGAACAATCAATACGGCATGGGCACCGCTGTCGGCCGTGCCTCGGCATCAACCGAGCTGTTTAAGCGCGGCCAGGCCTATGGCATCCCCGGTGAGCAAGTGGACGGCATGGACGTGTTCCAGGTCTACGCAGCGGCTCAGAACGCGATTGACTACATCCGCTCGGGCAAGGGTCCGATGATCCTTGAGATGAAGACCTACCGTTATCGCGGCCACTCCATGTCCGACCCTGCCAAGTATCGCAGCAAGGAAGAAGTCCAGAAGATGCGCAACGAGCAAGATCCGATCGAGCGCCTGAAGCACTACATCCTCGACTCTGGCCAGGCCGATGAGGCCGAGCTCAAGGCCATCGACAAAGAGATCAAAGCCATCGTCACCGAGGCCGCCGATTTCGCTCAAACCAGCCCGGAGCCTCAGCCGTCTGAGCTCTATACCGACGTTTACGTGTAAGGAGCAGCCTTCATGTCAATTGATATTCTCATGCCCGCTCTGTCTCCGACCATGACCGAGGGCACCTTGGCCAAATGGCTGGTCAAAGAGGGCGACACCGTAGGCGCTGGCGATGTGATCGCTGAAATCGAAACCGACAAGGCGACCATGGAAGTCGAAGCGGTGGATGAAGGCGTCGTGGGTAAGATCCTGGTGCCCGAGGGCAGCGAAGGCGTAGCGGTGAACACCGTGATTGCCATTCTGGCCGAAGAGGGCGAAGACGCCGCGTCTTTGAGCGCGGGCGCCGCGCCCGCCGCTGCGGCCAGCCCTGCGCCAGCAGTTGCAACCCCAGCCGCTTCGGCCCCAGCCGCAGTTGCTCCGGTTGTCGCAGCCCCCGTGGCCGATACCGAGTGGAGCGGCCCGACCAAGACCCAGAGCGTGCGCGAAGCCTTGCGCGACGCGATGGCTGAAGAGATGCGCAGCAACGACCAAGTCTTCCTGATGGGCGAGGAAGTTGCCGAGTACAACGGTGCCTATAAGGTCTCGCAAGGCCTGCTGGACGAGTTTGGCGCCAAGCGCGTCATCGACACGCCCATTACCGAGCAAGGCTTCACCGGCATCGCGGTCGGCGCAGCCTTTATGGGCATGCGCCCCATTGTCGAGTTCATGACCTTCAACTTTGCCATGCAGGCCATCGACCAGATTTTGAACTCGGCTGCCAAGACGCTTTACATGTCGGGTGGACAGATCAAGTCGCCGGTGGTGTTCCGCGGTGCCAACGGTGCAGCCTCTCGCGTCGCAGCGCAGCACTCGCAGTGCTATGGCGCCTGGTATTCGCATGTCCCTGGCTTGCATGTGGTCTCGCCCTGGTCGGCAGCCGACGCCAAGGGTCTGCTCAAGAGCGCTATTCGTTCCGAGACCCCGGTGGTGTTCTTGGAAAACGAGCTGCTTTACGGCGATACCGGCGAGGTGCCGGACACCGACGATTGGACCGTGCCGATTGGCAAGGCCAAGATCGTTCGCCAAGGCAGCGATGTGACCATCACTGCTTTCTCGATCATGGTGAAAAAGGCGCTGGCCGCCGCCGACATGCTGGCCGAGCAGGGCATCTCTGCCGAGGTCATCGACCTGCGCAGCCTGCGCCCGCTCGATACCGAGACCATTTTGAACTCGGTCCGCAAGACCAACCGCGTCGTGACCTGTGAAGAAGGTTGGGGCCAGTCTGGCATCGGTGCTGAGATCTCGGCGCGGATCATGGAGCAGGCCTTTGACTACCTGGACGCACCAGTGACGCGCGTCTTTGGCAAGGACGTGCCTATGCCCTATGCGGCCAATCTGGAAGTCATGGCGCTGCCCCAGCCCGCAGACATCGTTGAGGCGGCCAAGGCCGTCTGCTATCGCTAAGAAGGAGCCGCGGATATGCCGATTGATATCTTGATGCCCGCCCTGTCTCCGACCATGACCGAGGGGAAGCTCGCGGCTTGGTTGGTCAACGAGGGCGACAGCGTTGCTTCGGGCGATGTGATCGCCGAAATCGAGACCGACAAGGCGACGATGGAAGTCGAAGCCGTCGATGAGGGCGTGATTGGCCAGATCCTGGTGCCTGCGGGCAGCGAGGGCGTGGCGGTCAACTCTGTTATCGCGCGCTTGTTGGAAGAGGGCGAGGACGCCTCTGCGCTGGATGCTGCGGCGCCCGCCGCGCCAGCTGCGACACCAGCCCCGGCTCCAGCTCCGGCTGTTGCCGCGCCAACACAAGCTGCAACACAAGCTGCTCCGGCTGTCGCTGCGCCTGCTGCGGCTGCGCCCCTAACCCATACCGGCGCGCGCGTTTTTGCCTCCCCCCTGGCGCGCCGCATCGCGGGCGACAAGGGCCTGGATCTGGCATTGGTGACAGGCAGCGGGCCGCATGGCCGCATCGTCAAAGCCGATGTCATCAACCTGGAGGCCGGCGCGCAAGCGGCCAAGCCCGCAGCAGCACCTGCCGCAGCGCCAGCAGCAGCCCCCAAGGCTGCCGCCAGCCTGCCCGGAGTCATGGACCCGCGCTCCATCGCCGATGCCTTCGGTCTGGACTACGACTACGAGCCCGCAACGGCTATGCGCAAGGTCATCGCTCAGCGCCTGACCGAGTCCAAGCAGAGCGTGCCCCACTTCTACCTGACGCTGGAGTGCAACATCGACCCGCTGCTGGGCCTGCGTAAACAGATCAACCAAGACAGCGATGGCAGCTATAAACTATCGGTCAACGACTTCATCATCAAGGCAGCCGCTGTGGCGCTGAAGCAGGTGCCTGCGGCCAATGCCTCTTGGACTGGCGACGGCATCATTCGCTATAAGTCGGCTCATATCTCTGTTGCTGTAGCGATCGACGGCGGCCTGATCACGCCTGTTGTGCGTGAAGCCGAGAAGCTGTTTTTGGGCAACATCTCGAACACGCTCAAAGACCTGGCGGGTCGCGCCAAAGCGGGCAAGTTGACCCCCGCTGAGTTCCAGGGCGGCACCTTCTCAATCTCCAACCTGGGCATGTTCGGCATCCAGCAGTTCCAAGCCGTGATCAATCCGCCCGAAGGCGCGATCCTGGCCGTTGGTGCGGGCGAGCAAAAGCCGGTCATCGTTGACGGCGAGGTCACCGTGCAGACCCGCATGACGGTTACCTTGTCCTGCGATCACCGCGTGGTCGATGGTGCCGTGGGAGCCGAGTTCCTGGCGGCCTTCAAGTCGATCATCGAAGCGCCGACGCGTTTGCTGGTCTAACCCGGTCAAAGGAAACTTCTTGCTATGACAACCCAATCTTTTGACCTGGTGGTGCTGGGCGCTGGTCCCGGCGGCTATGTAGCGGCGATCCGTGCGGCTCAGCTTGGCCTGAAAACCGCCGTCGTCGAGCGCGAGCACCTGGGCGGTATCTGCCTCAACTGGGGCTGTATCCCGACCAAGGCGCTGTTGCGCTGCGCTGAGGTGGCGAGCCTGGCCAAAAACGGCGCCCAGTTCGGCGTCAAGATCGAGGGCCTGAGCTTTGATATAGAGCGTATGGTCAAATACAGCCGCGATGTCTCTTCGCGCCTGTCCACCGGCGTTGGCCATTTGTTGAAGAAGAACAAGGTCGAGGTCATCATGGGCAGCGGCAAGCTGGCGGGCAAAGGCCAGCTTGTGGTGACCGACGCCAAGGGTACCAGCACCAGCATCAGCGCCAAGCACATCATCTTGGCCACTGGTGCCAGAGCACGCGTACTGCCCGGCCTGGAGCCCGACGGTGAGCTGGTCTGGACCTACAAAGAGGCCATGGTGCCCAAGCGCGTGCCCAAGTCGATGATCGTTGTTGGCTCGGGAGCGATTGGCATCGAGTTCGCCAGCTTCTATAACGCCATCGGCGTCGATGTGACCGTGGTGGAAGTCATGGACCGCATCTTGCCGGTGGAGGACGCCGACGTCTCCAAAGAGGCGGAAAAGCAGTTCAAAAAGCACGGCCTCAAGATCATGACCAAGGCCATGGTCAAAAAGCTGGATCGCGGCCAAGGCCAGGTCACCGCGCACATCGAGCAGAACGGCAAGATGCAGCAACTGACTGCTGACGTTTTGATCTCGGCGGTCGGCATTACGGCCAACACCGAAGGCTTGGGCCTGGAGGCCACCAAGGTCAAGCTGGATCGCGGCCATGTGGTGACCGACGGCTATGGCCGCACCGATGAGCCGGGCGTCTATGCCATTGGCGATATCGCGGGCGCGCCCTGGCTGGCGCACAAGGCCAGCCACGAGGGCATCATCTGCGTCGAAAAGATTGCGGGCCTCAATCCCCACACCATGGACAAGACCGGCATTCCGGGCTGCACCTATGCCCACCCGCAAGTGGCGAGCGTTGGCATGACCGAAGCGGCCGCCAAAGAGGCGGGCTATAAGGTCAAGGTTGGGCGCTTCCCCTTCCTGGCCAACGGCAAGGCCATCGCGCTGGGCGAGGATCAAGGCTTCATCAAGACCGTGTTCGATGAGAAAACCGGCGAGTTGCTGGGCGCTCACATGATCGGAGCTGAAGTGACGGAGTTGATTCAAGGCTACACCATCGCTAAGTCTTTGGAGACCACCGAGCTTGACCTCATGCACACGGTCTTCCCGCACCCCACGCTGTCAGAGATGATGCATGAAGCGGTGCTGGACGCCTACGGCCGAGCTGTCCACTTCTAAGCCACACGGCCCGCAGTGCAGCGGGCCTCAAGGACGCTGATCGCTATGACCACTTCTGCCCCGATGCAGGACAAGGCACCCGAAAAGACCAAACTCCGCCACCCGGAGAAGGCCAAAAACCCCGACGTCCCGCGCTTGAAAAAGCCCGAGTGGCTCAAGGTCAAGGCGCCGACAGCGGGCATGTTTGAGCAGACCCGCAAGGTCATGCGCAACAACTCGCTGGTCACGGTCTGCGAGGAGGCGGCCTGCCCGAACATCGGTGAGTGCTGGTCCAAGCGCCACGCGACCATGATGATCATGGGCGAGACCTGTACGCGCGCTTGTGCCTTCTGCAACGTGGCGACTGGCAAACCCAATGCGCTCGACCCTTTCGAGCCCTTCAATGTCGCCAAGTCGGTCGCTGAATTGGGGCTGGAGCATGTCGTTGTGACCTCGGTTGATCGTGATGATCTGGAGGACGGCGGCGCACGGCACTTTGCCGAGACTATCCGCGCCATCCGCGAAGCCTCTGCGGGCACCACCATCGAGGTGCTGACCCCCGACTTCTTGCGCAAAGGCGAAGCTTGGAAGATCGTCGCGGACGCGCGGCCCGATGTGTTCAACCACAATCTTGAGACCGTGCCGCGCCTCTATGCGCCGGTGCGTCCGGGTTCGCGCTACTATCAATCCTTGCGCCTCCTTGATGAGGTTAAGCGCTACGATCCCAGCATTTTCACCAAGTCTGGCCTGATGGTCGGCCTGGGCGAAGACCGCCTGGAGGTGCAGCAGGTCATGGACGATCTGCGGGTGGCCGATGTGGATTTCTTGACCCTGGGCCAGTACCTGGCGCCGACGCCCAAGCACTTCCCCATGGATCGCTTTGTGACGCCCGATGAATTCAAGGAATACGAGCGTATGGCCTATTCGCGCGGCTTCTTGCTGGTCGCGGCGTCGCCTTTGACCCGCTCCTCATACCACGCTGGCGAAGACTTCGCGCGCCTGCGCGCGGCGCGTCAAGCCCAGCACACCAGCTAGGCGGTCCCGACACGCGTGGACACAACCTTGATCATTATCACCTTGGGCAGCTTCTTCGCGGCTCTGGTGAACGCGGCGCTGGCAACCGGCGGCATCTACATCTTGCTGCTTACCAGCATGTCGGTGGTGCCAGTGACCACTGCCATTGCGCTGCAAACGGTGTTCTCTGCTGGCTCTTTGGTCGCGCGCATCGCCTTGTTTTGGCGGCATGTCCGCTGGCGTATTGTCGGCTTCTTCATTTTGGGCTGTTTGCCCGGTGTGGCGCTGGGAGCTTGGGGGCTGGTCAGCCTGCCCGAACGCAGCCTGACGCTGATCTTGGGCTGTGTGATCCTGGTGTTGATCTGGCTGCCCAAAGGCAAGAGGCCCTTGCAGTCGCGCCGCGCCTTTGTGGGGATCGGAACAACCCATGCCTTCCTTGGTACCATGCTGGGGATCGGAGGGGTGCTGCAGGCCATGATCTTGCGCACTGATCTGAACCGTATGGCCATCACCGGGACGCTGGCCTGTTCCATGCTGCTGCTCGACCTCTTGAAGACCAGTTCTTACATCGGGCTCGGCTTTTCTTACGCCGAGTTCGTACCGCATATTCTGGCTGCGACCTTGGCGGGGTTTGCGGGGGTTTATGTGGGCAAACGCATCTCCCACGCCCTGCCTGAGAAGGTGTTTCGTCTAGGCTTCCGTTTGCTGGTCTCCTTTGCTGCGCTGCGCTTGGTCTACCTGGGTCTCGTCGCCTAGCCGGGTCGCCTAAGACCTTTGTAAACCATACGTTTTTGGTTCGATTTTCGCAAGTTGCTGGAATTGCTGGAAAATTAGTGTCATTCGTTGCAGTATGCCCGGGTTGGCCAAGGATCTCATGGCCTCATAGCGTGACTTGTGCCAACGGTCCGATCTGCTGATCGAAAGGCAAAACCATGCAAAAATCTCTAGGACACCTCTTCGCAATTGTGGCCGTTGGCGCCTGCCTGGCCGCCTCGTTGCTTGTGAGCGCTAGCGCTCAGACTACGACGACGCGCGACCACCGAACGGGGGGAACGACGACCGTTCGCGACCATCGCATCGGTGCCATCAAGCTGACAAACGACGAATGAACCCAACTCGGCGGCGAGGTCAAGGAGACCGGCAAGAGCATTTGCGCCTCGCCTGAATACTGCAAGCGTGTTGGCGCGGACGGAAAGACCTATCGGGTTTGTATCACCGCCGCCACCACGGCCACCACCGGCGGCTCGTCGGGAGGAAGCAGCGGTGGCACCAGCACCAAGATCACGCGTCCGAAGACGGGAACCACCATCTTCCAGCCTCCCAGCAAGATCTTTCATAGCCAGTTGACCGAAGAAGAGTGCAAGGGCCTGGGCGGCGTGGTGCGCGGTTCGACCGATTGCGGTGTTGTGAACACCACCTGCGTGACCACAGATCAGCACGGCGTCATTCGCACGGCTTGCATCAACAAGGTGACGAACTAGGGCGTCTTGCTGACGCTTCTGCCTGCCTATGTCGCGGTCAGGAAAGCCGGAAACGGGGAAGCATGCCACCGCTGTGTCAGCTCTTTAGAACACAGCGGGGAATGGTATGGCTGAAAGACTCAAAGTGGGCTTTGTTGGCCTCGGCAACGTCGGTGGTAAGCTGGCGGGCTCGGTCTTGCGCAACGGTTTTGATTTGACCGTTCGCGATCTAGATCAAGCCGCAGCGCAGGCGTTCTTGGACAAGGGTGCCAAATGGGCAGACAGCCCCAAGCAACTGGCCGAGGCTTGCGATGTGGTGATTACCTGCTTGCCCAGCCCAGCGGCCTGCTCGGCGGTGCTTGAAGGCGATGATGGCCTGCTGCACGGTCTTGGACCTGGCAAGATCTGGATGGAGATGTCCACCACCGATTCAAACGAAGTGCAGCGTATGGCTGCCCTTGTGCAGGCCAAGGGTGCCGAGGCCGTCGATTGTCCGGTCTCGGGCGGCTGTCACCGCGCTGCTACCGGCAATATTTCGATTTTCGCAGGCTGCTCGCGGGCAACCTTCGAGCGCATTTTGCCCCTGCTGACGACGTTAGGGCGCCGGGTTCTGCATACCGGCGACATTGGCTCGGCTTCGATTTTGAAGGTGATGACCAACTATTTGGCGACCGCCAACCTGGTGACGCTCTGCGAGGCACTGACCACCATGAAGGCGGCCGGCTTGGACCTCAACACCACCTATGAGGCGATCAAGATTTCGTCCGGAAACTCTTTCGTCCACGAGACCGAGAGCCAGGTGATTTTGAACGGGTCACGCGATATCAATTTCACCATGGATTTGGTGTCCAAGGACATCGGCCTGTTCCAGTCGATCGCTGAAGCTGGTCATGTGCCTTTGGAGGTGTCGCCCTTGCTGGTGTCGATCTTCAAAGACGGGCAGGCGCGTTATGGCGACCGCGAATGGTCCCCCAACATCATCAAGCGTTTGGAAGACGCCACCGGGCTCAGCATCCTGGCACCCGGCTTCCCCGCTGAAATGGTGGACGACGAGCCCGAAGAGCCGGGCTATGAGGTGATCCCAACAGGGCTGCAAGCGGGTCGGAGCTAGTCCGCCCGCACGTCGATCACCACGCGGCCTTTATAGGCGTTGGCCATGATGTCCTCGGCGGCCTTGAGCGCCTCGCTCATAGGGCGCAATTCGACCATGGCTTCAATCTCGGCGGGGCTCAGCAAATCTGCGAGGCCCTGCCAAGCCCGCACACGCTTGTCGCGCGGCGCCTGCACGGAATCGACGCCCAGCAGGTTCACGCCCCGCAAAATGAAGGGCATGACGGTGGCAGGCAAGTCAAAGCCCTGCGCCAGACCGCAGGCAGCAACGCTGCCGCCGTACTGGGTCTGAGCCAGCGCATTGGCCAGGGTGTGCGAGCCCACGCTATCAAGGGCGCCCGCCCAGCGCTCTTTACCCAGGGGGCGGCCCTTTTCGCTCAGCTCAGCGCGGTCGATGATTTGGCTTGCGCCGAGGCCCTTCAAGAAGTCGGCCTCACTGGCCTTACCGGTTGAAGCCCAGACCTCGAAGCCCTTTTTGGCCAGCAACAAGGTGGCAAAGCTGCCGACGCCTCCAGTGGCGCCGGTGACCAGGATGGGGCCACTGTCGGGGGTCAGGCCCTGATCTTCCAGAGCGTGAACACACAGCATGGCCGTATAGCCCGCAGTGCCAATTGCCATGGCGTGCAGCGGCTGCAAGGGCGCCGGGATGGGGATCAGCCACTCTGCAGGCACACGCGCCTGGCTGGCCAAGGCACCCAACCGGGTCTCGCCCATGCCGTGACCGTTAGCCAACACGGCTTGACCCGCGTCAGGGCCTTCGGCGATCACACCTGCAAAGTCGATGCCTGCGATCATGGGCCAGCTGCGCACCACCGGGCTCAGGTTCATCATGGCCAGACCGTCTTTATAGTTGATGGTCGAATAGGCCACATCGACCAAGGTGCCCTCATCGCCCAACAGGTTCTGATCTAGGGGTTCGAGTTGACAGCTAAAGTCGCCAGCCTCGTCTTTTCTCAGCATCCAAGCGCGCATTTTGGAGGTCTCCATAAGAAGCGGAAAGGAAAGGGGGTGCGGGCCAGCTTTGCGCAGTCGCTTTGGCCCGCGTCGCGACCTTTGGATCAGGGCGCGCAGGCAGCGGTCCTGCTGCATTTGGGCAAAGTCTTGGCGTGTGGACAGGTGACCGTCCCCCAACAAAAAGGCCGGTACTCCTTGAAGGAGCCCGGCCTGGTCTGCATTTAGGCGGCCTCGGCTGGGGTCAGCCAGGGGCGCGTGCTGGCGTCGTCACCTTCAAAGGTGTCGATCTGCGCAGCACTCTCCAGCGTGATGCCGATATCGTCCAAGCCGTTCAGCAGGTTGTGACGGCGGAAGTCTTCCAATTCGAAAGCAATGACCTCACCGTTCGAGCGGGTGATGGTCTTGGTCTCAAGGTTAACTTCGATGCGGCTGGCCTGGTTGGCGTCCTTCATCAGCTCATCGACCTGGGCGGCGGGCAGCTTGATCGGCAGAATGCCGTTCTTGAAGCAGTTGTTATAGAAGATGTCGGCAAAGCTGGGCGCCAAGATGACTTTGATGCCATAGTCCAGCAGCGCCCAAGGCGCGTGCTCGCGTGATGAGCCGCAGCCGAAGTTGTCGCGGGTCACCAAGACCGTCGCGCCGTCGAATTGCTCTTGGTTCATGAAGAAATTGGCAACTGGCGCGCCGTCTTCTTTGAAGCGCAAGCGGTTGAACAGGCCTTCGCCCAAGCCGGTGCGTTTAATGGTCTTCAGGTAGTCCGCCGGGATCACCATGTCGGTATCGACGTTTTGCAGATCCAGTGGCGCGCTGGTGCCCGAGTGCGTGGTGAACTTTTCCATGAGGACGAATGCTCCGTAAACAGAAAGACTGGGGTTTGCTGGCATAGGTGCCAGGACTGAGGCCATACTTCAAGGCACAAATCGCCCCCTTGCACGAAAGCGCTTGCCTGCTTAAGGTGCCCAGCCTAATCCTCCCTCACGTTTCCAACATTCGAAATTCAACGAAGGCCCGCGAACGCATGTCAGCTCCTAAGACCCTGTTTGATAAGATCTGGGAAAGCCACGTCGTTAAGACCAACGAAGACGGCACCTGTTTGATCTACATCGACCGCCATTTGGTTCACGAAGTCACCTCGCCCCAGGCCTTTGAAGGCCTGCGCATGGCGGGCCGCAAAGTGCGCCGTCCTGAGCTGACCTTGGCCGTTCCTGACCACAACGTGCCCACCGAAGGCCGCGCTAATGGCATCGACGAAGAGATGTCGCGCATCCAGGTGGATACCCTGCGCAACAACGCCAACGAGTTCGGCGTGCAATTGTTCGACATGTTGGACGTACGCCAGGGCGTGGTTCACATCATCGGCCCTGAGCAGGGCTTCACGCTGCCGGGCATGACCATTGTTTGCGGCGATAGCCACACCTCGACCCACGGCGCATTTGGCTCCTTGGCCTTTGGTATCGGCACCTCTGAGGTCGAGCACGTTTTGGCGACCCAGACGCTGATCCAAAAGCCCGCCAAGAACATGAAGGTCGAGGTCACCGGCAAGTTGGGCCTGGGCTGTTCTGCCAAGGACATCATCTTGGCGATTATCGGCAAGATCGGCACCGCAGGCGGCACGGGCTATGTCATGGAATACTGCGGTGAGGCCATTCGTGATCTGTCCATGGAAGGCCGTATGACCATCTGTAACATGTCGATCGAAGGCGGCGCGCGCGCTGGCCTGATCGCCCCGGACGAGAAGACCTTCGAATACCTGAAGGGCCGCCCCATGGCCCCCAAAGGTGAAGATTGGGACAAGGCGGTTGCCTACTGGAAGACCCTGCCCAGCGATGCAGGCGCGCAATACGACCTGGTCGTCACCCTGGATGCATCCGAGATTGCGCCCCAGGTCTCATGGGGCACGTCTCCGCAAGACGTTGTGCCGATCACTGGCAAGGTTCCCAACCCCGGCGACTACGACGACAACCGCGCTGCTGCTATGGAGCGCAGCTTGGCCTACATGGGCCTGAAGGCCGGCACCCGCATGGAGGACGTGGCAATTGACACGGTCTTCATCGGCTCTTGCACCAATGGGCGCATCGAAGATCTGCGCGAAGTGGCCAAGGTTGCCGAAGGTCGCAAGGTCAAGGACGGCGTGCGCGCCATGGTCGTTCCGGGCTCGGGCTTGGTGGCTCAGCAGGCCAACGAAGAGGGCATCACCGCCAAGCTGCGCGAAGCGGGCTTTGACGTGCGCGAGCCTGGCTGTTCGATGTGCTTGGCCATGAACCAAGACCGCTTAAAGCCGCAAGAGCGCGCCGCTTCAACCTCGAACCGTAACTTTGAAGGCCGTCAGGGCAAGGGCGGTCGCACGCACTTGGTCTCACCTGCTATGGCTGCAGCGGCGGCGATCACAGGTCACCTGACCGACGTGCGCCACCTGGACTAGATCCCAGGCGCAAGGCCGGGTCGCAAACTCGGCTCTGAATTTTCCATTAAAGGGTTGTGCGCTGGCACAGCCCTTTTTTTGTGCCCTTAGCCTGCCCAAAGTCACCGCCGCTGGCTGCAACGCAAATTGGCCCGGCACCAATTGAAGGGACACCTCATGTCTTTCCACCTCCGCCGACCTGTCGCTCACTCTGGCCTGGGGCTTGTCGTGGGCTTGGCGTTTGCAGCTCTGGGCATAGCGTCGAGCGTGCAGGCCAACGATGGCGTTGCCTCCATGGCGGGCGGAGGCCTGAGCTTTGGCAAGTCGGATGTCGTCCAGATGGAAGCCGAGAGCCTGGTCATTGATCTGGATGGACCCCGCATCCGCCTGCGCTACGCATTCCGCAACCCCAGCAATGATCCCGTGACGTTGGATGTAGCCTTTCCACTACCCATCGCACCGGTGGAGGCCTTGCTCGGCTATGGCGACTCCAAGATACAGATCGACGGCAACTTGACCGACGCCTACGTTGACTTCACCACCACGATCAACGAGCAAGACCATCCCACCCGTCGCATCATTGAGCTGGTCTGGGATGGCGAGGTCATCGCGACAGAGCCCTTGCCGGAGAACGCGCCCTTCGGACCGGCTGCGAAGGCGCTCTACAAAGCCAAGGCACCGGTTGAGGACGGGCAGGATCCATGGTCCGCGATCAAGGATCCGGAAGCCACCGGCGTGCGCATGACCTATCTTTGGCAATATACCTTCTATTCGACCGCTTACGAGGACGCTGATCCCATCATTGTCGAGCACTCTTATACGCCAATTTTGGGCGCATTCGTCGATAGCATCTTGGACCCCTTGCAGTACGATATGGAGGATCCCAACAGCGAACCGCCAAGCCCTGAAGACCAAGAGGAATGGTACGGCCCGCACCGCCGCTCGCGTTGCCTCGACGCGCCGCGTAATCGCGAGCAGGTTTTGCAGCTCATCGCCTTCAAGGCCAGCCGGCCCGAGGATGTGAACGTCTTTCCGCGCGCGGTTGGGTTTTGGGGCACCCAGTATCTGTCCTACATCTTGACCACTGCCAATACCTGGGCTGGGCCGATCAAAGACTTCAAGCTGGTGATCAAGTCCAGTCCCAACCTGCGCTATGTGTTCTGCGAAGAGGACTATGGCATCCCGAGCTTTGCGCCTGGCCAGGTCAGCTATGAGGTCGAGGGCTTTATTCCAAAGCGCGAACTGCATATCGAAATGGTCGATATCTTCCCGCACTGGGAATTCGATGACGCCCGCAAGGCCGAACGCGCCTTGTTGACCCAGACCTTGCAGTGGACCCCGCAAGCCAATGCGCCCGAGGCTTATGTCTGCAAGCTGGATGTGCGGGGCGACAACTTCCTGGCGGCGCGCGACAAGCCCTCCTCAAGCGGCCAGGAGTTGGCGCGGTTGCACAGCGGCACCTACGTTCAGATCCTGGAAAGCAAGAAGAGCTGGCGCCTGCTGCGCTTGCCGGACGGCACCGAGGCCTGGGCTTTTGGCAAGTACCTTTGCAGCTAGAGCGGTTTGCGCCGACGGGTTGATTGCTTGCAGTGTTGAAACCGACTGCTCTGGTTGGGCGTCGGCTGGACCCGCGCAGGACACTTTTAGGGCACAGGGTCGCCGCAGAGGGCAGGCTTTACCAGACTGTGGGATCTTTGGGGCTGTTTGAAATTTTACTAGCCGGTCCAAGACCTGATGGGCTAGCCTAGCAGGATAAGACGGCCGGGCGCGTTGCGCTGTGCGAGCCTCCAGTTTCCCAACATAGTAAGAGCGCCCATGGCCAAGACCCCACCGCAGCTAGCGACCTTGATTCTTATGGCCATTTGGGGCGTTCTGTCGCTCAATATGTTCCTGCCGGCGTTGCCGAGCATGGCCCGCTCGTTCGACATTTCCTATGCCACGGTCTCCTTGGCTGTGTCAGGCTATATGTACCTGACCGGAGCGCTGTTGCTGGTGATCGGCCCCATCTCAGACGTTATCGGGCGCAGGCGCACAACCCTGGCGGCGGCCAGCATCTTTGTGTTGGCCAGCATCGGAGCCATCTTCGCCACCCGCTTTGAAGTCTTCATGATTTTTCGCCTCTTACAGGGCGTTGCAGTCGGCGGGTTTTCGCTGAGCCAGGCCGCTATTCGCGACACCACGGACAGCCAGGAGCAAGCGGCGAGCAAGATCGCGGTGGTGGCAATGGTCATGGCGATTGGCCCCATGATCGCCCCCATGGTCGGCGGCTTCTTGGACCTGCAATTTGGCTGGCGCGCCATCTTTGTTGCGCTTTGCGGCTTGGGGGTCGCGGTGCTGGGCTTTTGCTATTTCGACATGGGCGAGACCCGACGCGCGGGTGCTATGACCTTTGGCGAGCGCCTGCAGGGCTACATAGCGCTGCTGGCGAAGCCGCAGTTTTGGGGCTTTGCCATCGCGCAAGCCTTTGCTTTAGGCATGTTTTTTGCGTTTTTGACCGGCGTTCCCTTGTTGGGTCAGCAGGTCTATGACCTGAAACCCAGCCATGTCGGGCTCTTGTTGGGCTTGCTGCCGCTGGGCTATATTGCGGGTAACTTCTACACCAACCGCGTGACGCGCAGGCTCGATCTGGTCGCCATTATGCAGCGCGGGCGCTTGATCGGTGTGGGCTCGGTCCTGGCCTCTATGGCTTTGCTGGCGATTGGCGTTACCAATCCCTTGTTGCTCTTCGCGCCTCTGGTGCTCTGCGGATCTGCCAACGGGCTGACGATGGCGCCCTCAAACGCTGGCGCAGTTTCGATCGATCCGCGATTGGCGGGTACGGCCGCGGGGCTGATGGGCGCGATTTCGACCGCAACGGGGGCTTCGATCGCCACCGCCACGGCATGGTTGATGACCGATAATCCCAACACCATGACATTGCTGGTGATCATGCTGGGCTGTGTGCTCTTGTCCGGCGTTGGGGTGCAAGTTCTGCGCTGGCTCCACGGACGAAACGCGCTGGCCAGCGCCTCATAGAAGGCCCATGGCCTTAAAGCTGGCGTGGCCCTTGCGTCCAATAATCAGGTGGTCGTGGGTGTCAATGCCCACCACAGCCAGCGCCTTTTGGATTTCACGCGTCACCGCGACATCGGCCTTCGAGGGCTGGGGATCGCCGGAAGGATGGTTGTGCACCAAAATGAGCGCCGACGCATTCAGCTCCAGCGCGCGCTTGACGATTTCGCGCACATAGACTTGAGCTTGATCGACCGTACCCAGGCCGTGGGGCTCGTGCTCGATGAGGCGGTTCTTACGGTCCAGGAACAGCAGGTGGAATTCTTCGCGGTTCTTGTGCGCCAGCTTGGTATGGCAGAATTTGATCACTGCGGTCCAAGAGGAGAGGACCGGCTTGTTGATCACGGTCTCCTTGGCCAGCAGTTCGCTGGCTGCGGCGACGATCTTGATCGCGCCAACAACGGCTTCGCTGACGCCTTCGACTTGGCGCAGGCGCTCGGGCTCGGCGGTTATGACCTCCGAGAAGCCACCGAAGGCACGGATCAAGGCCTTGGCGAGCGGCTTGGTGTCGCCGCGCGGGCGTGCGCCGAACAGGACGAATTCCAGCAGCTCGTAGTCGTGTAGCGCGTCGCTACCTCCGTCGATCAACCGCGCCCGGAGGCGCTCACGGTGACCAACGGCATCTGACTTGGCCTCGCTCTTGTTGGCGGACTTGGCGGGCGCTTTGGAACTGGCTTGGCCGAGGTCTTCAACAAACAGCCCCTTTTGGTCGCTGGCCATGGTCTTAGGCTTAGGCATAAGGTGGCTTGGTCAGACCCTGATGGGAATGGGTAAAGATTTCAAAGCCCGTCTCGGTTACCGCCAAGGAGTGCTCGAACTGCGCGGAGGGCTTGCCGTCGGTGGTGCGCGCGGTCCAACCGTCTTTGGGATCGGTCCAGGTGTCTTTGACGCCGATGTTGATCATGGGCTCGATGGTGAAGAACATGCCAGGTTGCAGCACCTGGCCTTCGCCGCGCCGTCCGGTGTGAATGACAGAGGGCGGGGCGTGGAACACTTGGCCAAGACCGTGGCCACAGAAATCTTCGACCACCGAAAAGCCGTTGGCGTGGGCGTGTTTTGCAATTGCAAAGCCGACATCGCCCAGCGTTTTCCCTGGTGCTACCTCTTCGATGCCCAGCATGAGGCAGTCGTAAGTCACATCGATCAGCTTACGCTTCTTGGCAGACAGGCTGCTCCAGTCGCCTGCGACGTACATGCGGCTGGTATCGCCAAACCAGCCATCCAGGATAACCGTCACATCAATGTTGAGGATATCGCCGCGCGCCAGCTTGACCTTCTTGCTGGGAATGCCGTGGCAGACGACTTCATTGATGGAAATGCAGCTCGACTTGGGATAGCCGCGATAATTGAGGGTCGCGGGCACCGCGCCGTGCTCGATGATGTAGTTGTGGCACAGCTCATCGAGTTTGGCCGTGGTTACGCCCGGCTCGACGAACGGGGTCAGATAATCCAAGACTTTGGCCGCCAACGCGCCAGCCTTGCGCATGCCCTCGAAGCCCTTTTCGTCGTGGATGGGCACGGTCTCGCGGTGTCTGATCATGGTCTCGGTCTTTTGCTTGTGGGTAGGTGGCGCACAGCCGCTTGGCGGTCAGACTTATAGCCCCTGATCGCAAGTCTCAACGATTTTGGCAGGTTGGGGCGAATGAACGGGGACAAATCGGCCATTTTCCCATCTGTTGCAGGACGGCTGGCTGATCGGAGCGCCTTTTGGCGCTGCTGCGTCCAATTGCTTGAAGCACCTGCGCTGGCCAAACGGTCTTGCCCCTTGCCTGCGCGCGCCAATGCGCCATAGTTGCAGCGATGCAACCAGCGAGGACCCAGGCATGTCGAGTGCTGCCTTTTTGATCATTGGTAACGAAATTCTCTCAGGGCGGACCAAAGACGCCAACCTGGCCTACTTGGCTGAGCGATTGACCGAGTGGGGTGTTGGCCTTCGCGAGGTGCGTGTGGTGGCGGACGACAGCGTGGCCATTATCGCTGCGGTGCAAGAGCTGTCGTCGCGCTACGACTATCTGTTCACTTCGGGCGGGATCGGGCCGACCCACGACGACATTACCGCAGAAAACGTGGCCAAAGCCATGGGCAGCGAACTGCACCTGGAGCCCAAGGCGCATGCCTTGTTGCAGGAACACTACCGCCGCTCCAGCCTTGAGCTGAACGAGGCACGGCTGAAGATGGCCTATCTGCCGGTGGGCTCTAGCCATATCGACAACCCGGTCTCGACCGCGCCAGGATTTCAGATCGGCAATGTTTTTGTCATGGCGGGCGTGCCCAAGATCTTTCAAGCCATGGTCGATGGCCTCAAACCGCGCCTGAAGGGCGGGCCGCCAGTGCTGTCGCGGAGCCTGATCACCCACAAGGGCGAGGGCGATATCGCCCAAGGCCTCGGCGCTTTGCAGGCGGATTTTCCTGACGTGGACATGGGCTCTTACCCCTTCATGCGCATGGGCAACTTTGGGGTCAATTTGGTCCTACGTTCGCCGGATAGGACGCGGCTGGACGCGGCCTTTGATGCGCTCTGGGCTCTGGTCGAGGCTCTGGGCGATCAGCCCGAAGAACTGCGCGCAGATGGAGACTAGCCCAGGTGCCGTCTCGATTTTCCAACCCGCCCAAGGTGGCCTTCCTCGCCAGCCGTGCTGAGAATGCTCAAGAGGCCTTGGCGCGCCTACAGAGCCTCTATCCGCACGTAGAGCCCAGGGAGGCCGAGGTGTTTGTGGTGCTGGGTGGCGATGGTTTCTTGCTGGAAACGCTGCACGAGCTTGGCGGCGACCGCCGGCCCATCTATGGCATGAACCAGGGCACGGTGGGCTTTTTGCTCAACACCTACCGCGAGGAGGCCTTGGCCGAACGGCTCATGGCGGCGGTGCACGTCAACCTGCACCCCTTGATCATGGAGGCCGAGACCTACCAGGGCGGGCGCTTTACCGCCGAAGCCATCAACGAGGTCTCCTTGCTGCGCGAGACGCGGCAAGCGGCGCATCTACGGATCTCGGTCGATGGCGTGGTGCGTATGCAGGAGCTGATTTGCGACGGCGTGATCCTGGCGACCCCGGCGGGGTCCACGGCCTATAATCTGTCGGCGCACGGGCCGATTGTGCCCATGCGCGCGCGGCTGTTGGCGCTGACGCCGATCTCGGCCTTTCGCCCGCGGCGCTGGCGCGGTGCGCTGTTGCCCGATACCGTTGAGGTCAGCATCGAGGTCTTGCAGCCGGTCAAACGCCCGGTATCGGCCGTGGCTGACAGCACCGAGGTGCGCGACGTGCGCAAGGTGACGATCCGCGCCGACTTCGAGACCTCCTATACCCTGCTGTTTGATCCCGACCACCAGCT
>CAZHYF010000002.1:0-1205 GCA_964536635.1 uncultured Rhodospirillaceae bacterium
GTTGAGGCCAAAATGAAGAAGGGAATGGCCAGCAAGGTGAAGTGGCCATCAAAGGCCGAGAAAAGGGTCTGCGCCATGGCCGCCAAGGAGGCGTCGGAATACCACAGCAAGAACAGGATCGACGACAGGCCCAGGGAGATTGCGATCGGAACACCGATCAACAGCAGGCCCACCACCATCGCGAAAAGGAGTGCAATTGCCATGGATTAGTTTCCTTCCTCAAGACGCTGAGCGGCTTCGTCGATTTGGTCTTCGACCTCGTGGCTGGCGACCAGCAAATCCTGCTCGCCGCGGAAGATGCGCAGTGCCACCACGATCAAACGGAACAGCAGTAGTGCCATCGACAAGGGCAGAACGGCATAGGGGATAAAGCGCGGAATTTTTTCGTATTCTTCGCCAGCGTTCATTTTGGCTTCGATGAACCGCAGCCAGTCGGGCATGGGGATGTCTTGCACTTCGTACCAACCCTTTTCGCGAAATTTGTCTTCGAAGCCGAGGGGGAACCAGCGGCCCTCGGTGGCGGGCAGGTTGGCAAAGTTGGCCCAGTAGTCCCAGGCGCCCTTCAGCAGAAGGAACGCGAAGACGATACAAGCAGCAACAGCGATCAGTGCAAGGATTCGCCGGACTGGCTTTGAAAGCACGGCGATAAGGGCGTCAACGCCCAAGTGAGCATTGTGCTTAATGGCGTAGGCGGTGCCCAACAGCACCAGCCAGGCAAACAGGTGGACCGTGGCTTCGTTGGCCCACAGAATGTTGCCGTTAAATCCTTTGCGAACCACGACGTTTGCAAAGGTAATGATGGTCATTGCCGACAATAGCAGGGCAATGATCGTCTCTTCAATCAGATCGACGAACGATTTTTTGTGGTGCTGTTCCATGGTCACTCCTTGGGCAGGCAGCGCAGAGCAGTGCAGTGCAGAAGGTGTTAGAGCTTCCGGCTAAAAAAGAAGCGCAGTCCGACTATGGACCGCGCTTCGATTTTCCGCATTGCGGCTGGGCGCTTAGTGCTTAGCGTTGATGGCTTGAGCGGCTGCGATGTTGTCAGCGCCTACGTCGCCTTCAAACTGCGACCAAACCGGCTTCATAGCCTCAACCCAAGCTGAACGCTGCTCGTCAGTCAAAGAGCGGATGGGGCTGCCAGCATCCAGAACCGCTTGGCGCGCTTCCATGTTCACCTTGGTTGATTCTGAGTTGCGTGCCTCGGT
>CAZHYF010000002.1:1305-30827 GCA_964536635.1 uncultured Rhodospirillaceae bacterium
GAAATAAGACGCATGAGTTGTTTCTCCCTAAAATGCGTTGGGCTCGATAGGCTTGGAGGGCCACCAAGGGCGGCGCCGTCTCAGCAATCGGATCAAGCTGACGCCAGCTCTAGGGCGCGTCTGTGGCTTTGCAAATGGCTCTGGCCAGCAAATTCGCATGCAAATGAAACAAATTTTTAAAAATGGGTGGAGACGGGGACAAAGCCACAAATGGCGTGTACCCAAATCCACCCATCGCCGGAACGCTTGTGGGAAAACCCTAGTCCTGAGGCTGGAAGTCTTCGCGCTTCAGGCCATATTTTTGCATTTTTTCATACAGAGTCTTGCGGCTGAGCCCCAGCGATTCGTAGGTCTCCTTCAGCCGTCCCTTGTTGGCGGACAGCTCGGCGGCGATCAGGCGGCGTTCATACTGGCCCACCAAGTCGGGCAAGCTGCCGCGTTGCGCGGGGGCCTCGTCCTCCAGGCCCTCGATGGGGGCCAAGCCCAGGGCAAAGCGGTCGGCCGCGTTGCGCAGCTCGCGCACGTTGCCGGGCCAAGGATTGCGCGCCAGCGCGGTCAAGGTCGCAGCACCGATGCTGGGGATGGGGCGGCGGTAGCGCAAGCAGGCCTCGTTGACCAATTGGGTGAAGAGGCGCGGGATGTCCTCGACCCGCTCGGCCAAACTGGGAACGCGCAGGGTGATGGTGTTGAGGCTATAGAGCAAATCGCTGCGGAAACGATTGGCGGCGACTGCGTCCACCAAGTCGCTGCGCGCTGAAGCGATGAAGCGCACGTCCAGTTCATGGCTTGAGGAGGCGCCCAGCGGCGTAATGCGGCGCTCGCGCAGCACCGGCAGCAAGCGGCCTTGCAGCTCCAGGGGCAGGCTGTCGATGCCGTCCAAGTAGATGCAGCCGCGATCGGCTTGCAAGAAACGACCGAGGCGCGGACGGATGGCGCCCGGAAAGGCACCGATCTCGTGGCCGAACAGCTCGCTTTCAATCATCTCGCTGGGCAGGGCGGCGCAGTTGATGACAACGAAGGGCTCAGACTTGCGGCTTGAGATGTTGTGGATCGCGCGGGCCACCACCTCCTTGCCCGTGCCGGTATCGCCCAAAATGAGGATGTCTGCTTCGGTCGCCGCCGCCGCGCGGATGCGGTCGCGCAGCTCGACGATGGGCTTGGTGCGGCCCAGAACGCGGGTTTCCAGTTGGTCACGCGCCGTGGCAGCCACCCGCAGCTCGCGGTTTTCCAGTGTCAGCTTGCGCTTATCCAGCGCGCGCTTGGCAACGTCGGCCAGGTGGCCCGAGGCAAAGGGCTTTTCGATAAAGTCATAGGCCCCAGCGCGCATGGCCTCGACCGCCTGCTGCACGTCGCCGTGGCCAGTGATCAACACGAAGGGCAGCTCGGGGTCCAGGTCGATCGCGCGCTGCAAGAAGGCCATGCCGTCCAGCTCGGGCATGCGAAGGTCGGAAAACACGACGCCATAGAAATTGCGCCCAATCCGCTCCAGAGCCGGTTCGGCGCTCTCAAAAGCCAAAACCTTGAAGCCCGCCAACTCCAGGGTCTGGCAAGCTGCTTGGCGCACGTGAGGTTCGTCGTCAACAAACAGAATTTGGGCTTGGTCGGCGGTCATCGCGTTGGGCTGTCCTTTGAGGGGGCGTGATCGGCGGCGGCATCGGCTCCGGAATCGGCGGCGGCATTCGCTCCAGTGTCGGCACCTGCGTCGGGAGCGGGCGCGCGCTCTAGCACGATATCAAAGCGCGCGCCGGGTGTGTCACTGTCTGCATTGCCGTTGTGCGCGCTCAGTTTGCCACCAAAGTCGGAAACGATGCGGTAGGAGATGGACAGCCCCAGCCCCAGGCCTTCGCCGATGCCTTTGGTGGTGAAGAAGGGGTCAAAGACCTTGGCGGCCACCTCCGCGCTCAGCCCGGTCCCGTTGTCGCTGACGCTGATGGTGATGTGATGGTCGTCGTGGGCAACGGCCAAGCGGATCAAGGGCTCAGGCGCTGCACCCCGGGTAGCCTCGATGGCGTTCGAAATCAGGTTGACGATCACCTGTTGCAGGCGGATTTGGCCCCCGCGCGCCCAGAGCGGCTCGCCAGGCGGCTGCATCACCAGGCGCACCTGCTCAGATTTCAAGCGCCCGCCCATGATCTCCAGCGCATCGCCCACTACGGCTGCGACGGGCACCACCGACAGGTTCTCGCGCGGTTTGCGGGCAAAGTTGCGCAAGTGCTTTGAGATAGCAGCCAGGCGCTGCACCAAGCTGCGGACTTGCTGCAGGTTCTCAAGCCCGGCTTCGCTGTCGTCCTGCTCCAGAAAGACCACCGCATTGTCAACGTAAGAGGAAATGGCCGCCAGAGGTTGGTTGAACTCATGGCTCAGGGCCGCCGACATCTGCCCCAGGGCGGCCAGCTTGCTGGTCTGCACCAGGCTGGCTTGCGCGGTGCGCAGCTCTTGTTCGGTCTGTTTGCGCTCTTCGACCTCGCGGGCAAGCTGGGCATTGGTCTGCGAGAGCTGCTGGGTCCGCTGACGCACCAAGCGATCCAGGCGGTCGGCCATATCGCGCGCGCGCAGGCTTTGGAAGGTGGCGCGCTGGCTGCGCAAGAAGATCCACATGATGCTGGCGGACAGCAGCAAACACACCGCCATGGCCAGCAGCCCAGACGTTAGGCCGGTCCACTGCGCTGGGGTTTGGGCAAGGTAGACCTGCAAATCCCAATCAAACTGCGGCAGCGAGCTGGAAAAGGCGCGCATGTTGGTCAGGCCCGCAGCCTCGCTTCGCGACAGGGAGTTGCCGAGCTGATGGCTGCCGAGGGGATCGACGACTTGCACGGGATAAGGCGCCAGCGCCCAAATCTGCTCCAACTGGCTCAGCCCGAGCCCCACCACCAGGGCACCCATGTAGCGGCCATGATCGCGAATGCCGTGCGAAAACAGGTAGGCGGGCTGCTGCGCCAGAGGCTCTAGGCCAGTGGGATTGGGAACGAAGGCACGCCCCAGACGCCCTTGGCGCGGGGCTTGCTCAAGATCGCCCAAGCGCAGCTCGTCAGCGGTCAGGACTTCGCGGGTGCTGAACAGGCGGTCGTGCTGGTCAACCACCACCACATCCAAGGCCGAGGTCAAGCCGGTCAGGCGCTCGATGCGCCGCTCCAGCTCGGCGCGATTGCCCGGGTGATCCGGATCGCGCAAAAAGGCGATCATGGTCGGGTGTTCAGAAAACAGAGCGGGCAGGGGGCGATAACGGTCAAAGACGCGCTTGAAGGCCTCGAGTTGCAAGGCGAGCTGAACCTGACCATTGCGGTCGATTTCGGCCAGGTGGAGCCGGAGGCCCAGCACGCCCAGCGCCACCGAGACCAGCAGGCTCGCCGCACCCAGGCCAAGGGCCAAGGCCAGCGCCTGGCGCCGCATGCGGGCCAAGGCGGCTTGAACGGGTTCTCGGCGAGCGCTAGCAGCGGCCACGAGCGGCACCTTTGCGGTTGGGATGGTTGCGCGGGGCTGTTTGGGCCCTCAAGGCAATCTTGGCCGAGCCTGAGCGCTGTGGCAAGCATAGGGCCATGGATGGCCGGTCGGCGCGCGATTTTGACAAGTTGCGCCTTGAGCCGAGCGCCCGGCTGCTTTAGGTGTGATGCGCGTTGCTCGCCCGCGAGCCGCCGACCTTTCGACCGCCAGCAATGAGGCCTGATCCATGCGCTATATCTCGACCCGAGGAAAAGCTCCCGCTTTGGGGTTTGAGGACACCTTGCTGGGCGGATTGGCGCCCGACGGTGGCCTGTATTTCCCCGAAAGCTGGCCGCAGATCGCGCCCGAGCAGTTCGCCAGTTGGCGCACGGCCTCTTATGCGGATATCGCCAAGCAGGTCATGGCCCCCTTTGTTGCGGGCAGCATCGACACCGCGACCTTCGAAGACATGGTTGACCAGACCTATGCCGCTTTCATGCACAAAGCCGTTGCCCCGCTGAAGCAGTTGGATGATCGGGTTTGGTTCATGGAGCTGTTCCACGGCCCGACCCTGGCTTTCAAGGATTACGCGCTGCAATTGGTGGGCCGCATGTTCGACCATGTCTTGGCCAAGCGCGGCCAGCGCCTGACCGTAGTTGGCGCCACCTCTGGCGATACCGGCTCGGCAGCCATTGCCGCCTGCGCGGGGTTGGAGAACGTCGATATCACCATTTTGTTTCCCAAGGGCCGTGTGTCGCCGGTGCAGCAGCGCCAGATGACCACCGTTGATGCTGATAACGTGCGCTGCATCGCGCTGGAGGGCACATTCGACGACTGCCAGGACCGCGTGAAGGACATGTTCAACGATGCAGCTTTCCGCGCTGAGGTGGGCTTGGGGGCGGTCAACTCGATCAACTGGGGCCGCGTTATGGCGCAGATCGTCTATTACGCAGTGGCGGCCGCGCGCCTGGCCAGCCCGGAGCGACCGATTGATGTCAGCGTGCCGACCGGTAACTACGGCAACGTGCTGGCGGGCTATTGCGCCAAGCGCATGGGGCTGCCAATTGCGCGCCTGGGGGTTGCCACCAACCGCAACGACATTCTGACCCGCTTCTTGGAGCAGAACGACATGTCGATCCAGCCCGTCGAGCCGTCTTGGGCACCCTCGATGGACATTCAGATCAGTTCCAATTTTGAGCGCTATCTGTTCGAGGCCATGGACCGCGACGGCGCTGCGGTCGATCAGGTGATGCGCGACTTCCGTTCCAGCGGCAAGCTGAGCCTGGCGCAAGGCGTTTGGGAGCTGTGCCACGGCGATTTCCAGGCCTACCGTCTGGACGATGCGGGCATCTCGTCCGAGATCAAGCGCGTCGCCGATGAGACCGGCGAGGTCTTGGACCCGCACTCGATTATCTCTGTCTCGCAGGCCCAAAACGATCGCCGCTTTGAAAACCCGGTGGTGGCCATGGGCACAGCCCATCCTGCCAAGTTCCCCGATGCTGTCCAGCAGGCCGTTGGTCAGCGTCCGGGCCTGCCGCCCCACATGGCTGGCCTGTTCGAACGCAACGAGCGCTTCGAGGTCATGGCCAACGATCTGGCTGCCTTGCAAGACTTTGTGCGCGCAAACCGGCGCAGCTAGGCTGACATCGCATGCTGGATGATATCCGTGTCCGCAAACTCGACAACGGCGCCCGCCTGGTGGTGGATCAGCGCCCGCACGCGGCCTCGACGGCCCTAGGCGTCTGGGTCACCACGGGCTCGCGCGACGAAACCCCCGAGCAAGCGGGCCTGGCCCATGCGCTGGAGCACATGGCCTTCAAGGGCTCGCAGCGGCGCAGTGGTGAGGAGATCGCGCGGGCGATCGACGCGGTTGGCGGTGAACTGGACGCCTACACCAGCCGCGAGGCCACGGCTTTTTATGCCCAAGTGCTGCCCGAAGATCTGGGCCTAGGGCTGGACTTGGTGACCGACCTGGCGCTGCGTCCGGCGTTGCGCGGTGAGGACTGGCAGCTTGAAGCCGATGTCATCTGCCACGAGATCGCGCAGACCCTGGATACGCCCGACGACATCCTGTTCGATTATTTTCAGGAGACCTGCTATCCGGGGCATGCGCTGGGGCGCTCGATCCTGGGCAGTGAGGCCAGCGTTCAGGCGCTGACCATTGGCGATTTCAAAGAATTTCGCGCCCAGCACTATCGGCCGGATAAGCTGATATTCGCCGCCTCGGGTCCGCTGGAGTTGGCGGAATTCGAGGCCGCGGTGGCTCCGCATCTGGAGGCTGTCTTCCCTGCAAACGCTGCGGCTTCAGGTGCGCAAGCTGGCCCCGGCTTCAACCCTGGGCGCTTTTTACAGGCGCGCGCCATGGAGCAAGCGCAGATCGTCTTTGGTTGGCCCTCGGTGGCGCAAAGCGACCCGCGCTCTTACGCTTATGTGCTGTTGAGCCACATGCTGGGCTATGGCGGCGCCTCGCACCTGTTTATGGATATTCGGGAGCGCCGGGGTCTGGCCTACATGGTCTACGCCTCTAGCCAGTTCTTCAGCGATGCGGGGCAGTTGTTCGTCCACGCCAGCACCGGTGCGGGCCAGGTCCCGGCCTATCTGCAAGCAGTCGGCGCGCTGATGCGCGCCCTGCCGGGGCTGTTGAGCGAGGAGGACTTGCAGCGCGCCAAGGCACAGTTCCGCGCGGGCACGCTGATGGCGCGCGATTCGGTCAACGCCAATGTGCGCGCGGTGGCTCACCATTTGGCCTGGGCCGAAGAGCCCAAGCGCCTGGAGGAAATCTTGCAGCAGGTGGAAGCGATCAGCTTGGCTGAGGTCCGCAGCTTGGCTGAACAGCTCACTGCAAAGCCCGCTCTGACGGCCATCGCGCCCAAGAGCAGCCTCGCTGCCCTAGAAGATTGGCACGAGGCTTTCGCGGGTTAGAGCTTTTCCAGGTTGCCGGGCTGGATGCCGGTCACGATGACCGAGGGCCGGCCGGCCTCGGGGCCTTGCTCGCGAACAAAGAAGTAGGTCGGAGTTTTGCCCGGCTGCGGCGGCGGCATCATATAGACCGACGAGCAAATCGCAGGTCCGCCCAAATCATAGCAAAGCTGGTTCGAATAGGCGAACCAAGAGCCCAAGAAGCGCTTGCCGCGCGCGCTGACCTTCAGCTCAAGATTTTCACTGAAGAAGCCAACCTGGCGATCGTTGTTGCCGCTGACCGAGGTGGAATAGACGGTGTTTCCTGCAAACAGCTTGTTAATCTGGGTATCGTTCAGGCGGTACTGGGGTTGGATAGAGCCCAGGATCGAAGGCCCAGCATTGGCGGTCTGATACCCCGGCGGCGGGAACTGGCCCGGCGCGCCCGCTTGCGCGCCGCTGTTACCGGGCACCGCGCTCGCGGCTTGTTGCAGGGGCTGCATTTCAGGGATGCCCTGCGTGCCTTGATAGCTGGGTGTGGCAGTGGGGCCATAGGGCGGGGCGATGTAGCCCAGGTTGCTTTGGCCGCCAGCCGCGTTCTGTTGCAGGTAGGCTTGGCTGCCTGCATACTGGGTCGGCTGGAATTGCTCGCTTTGATCGGCCACGGCTACGTCTTGGCCGCCAGCCGCTTTGTTGCGATTGACGCTGCCGATGTTGTTGCGCAGCGTGTTGTAGATCGCCGCCTCTTGAGGCGTTGCATCCTTGGGCGGCTCACAGGCGCTCAAGGCGCCCAAAGCACCAATCATGACAAAGGTTAAGCTAAACTTATTCATCTTATCCACGCGTGCTGTGCGACCCAGGGTTGATAGAGACGCGGTTTTCGCTTTAGTGTCTCTGCCCCTTTGTGTTTGCAAAACGCCAGAGCAGCCGTCAAGGGGCAAAGCAGGCAAACGCAACCTCAAGCGGAGAGGGTAGGTCGATTGTGGCCTCTTTGGGACGATTTCGGCGAATTTATGCGTCGCTTGTGGATTGGGCTTGCCAAACTTGGGTGGTTTGAGCTTACTGCTGCGCACTCCCAAATAGGCCTCGCAAAGAAGGCCTTGGGACATGCTGCTAAGGGGAAATGCATGCCAGCAGAGCTTCTGCACACCGATGTCTATGCGCCTGAACAACCAGAGGGTGGCAAGCGCCGCTTTGGCGTTCAAGATTGCCCGTTGGTCTTCTTGCACGGCTTGGGCTCGAATGGCCGCGATTGGAAGTATCAGATCGAGCACTTCTCGAAGGTGGTGCCGTTGGTGACCATCGACCTGCGCGGCCACGGCAACAGTGCTGGGCATGCGGGCGAGTTCTCTTTGGCGCAATTTCGCGATGACGTGGTGCATACGCTGGATCAGTTGGGCATCTGCCGGGCGCACCTGGTCGGCCTATCGCTGGGCGGGGCCGTGGCAACCGATATCGCGCTGGAATACCCCGGACGCGTGGCCTCGCTGACCCTGGTCAATGCCCCCATGGAGCTGAAGCCCCATTCGTTCAAAGACCTGGTGATGGGCGCCCAGCGCCTCGGCATGGCGCTGTTCTGCTCGCGTGCTTACCTGGCCAAGATTATGGGCGACAAGCTGTTCCCCAAGCCCGAACAAGAAGACCTGCGCCTGGCCTTGACCGAGAGCTTTGAGGGGCTGGACCGGCTGGCCTACGTTCGCACGCTGCTGTCGCTGGCCCGGCTGAATTTGCGCGACCGTTTGGGCGATTTAAGAATGCCGACGCTGGTGGTTAGCGGCGATCGCGACTATTGGCCGGTGGCTGAAAAAGAGGCTGACGCCAAGCGCATCCCCGACGGGGCCTTTGTGGTGATCGAAGATTCTGGCCATGCGACGCCCGCCGATCAGCCCCGGCACTTCAACGACCACCTGAGCGCCTTCTTGAGCCGCTTCCAGGGACGCGTGCCGCTGCTTTAGGGCGCCTCTGGCCGCCTCGTCGGCTGCGCTCTCTGCGTTACGATCTGATGACATATTATTAAAGGGCTGATGCCGTGGCGCGGGTCGAGTTTCACATGACAGCCCTGGACTGGGGCAATCTGGGAATCCTGTCCTTGCTTTGGGGCAGCTCCTTCTTTTGGACCACCTTGGCGCTGCAAGAGGTGGCGCCATCTTGGATCGTGGCTACGCGCCTGGTGCTGGCGGCCGTGTTTTTGCTGATCTATCTGAAGGCGACCGGGCGTCGTTTGCCGCGGCGTCTGGCCGATTGGCGTGCCTTAGCGCTGATGGGGCTCTTGTCGAACTTCATCCCCTTTACCGCCTATACCCTGTCCCAGGTTTATATTGATTCAGCCATGGCTGCGGTGCTCAACGCCTTCACCCCCTTGTCGGTGCTGGTGCTGAGCCAGGTCTTCAATCTGGAAGACCGCATGACCTGGAGCAATACCACTGGTGCCTGTTTGGGCATCTGCGGGGTTGCTTTAATGATGCTGCCAAGCTTGCAGGGCCAAGGCTGGGCGCAAGCCATTGGCGTCGGCTTTGCGCTGTTGGCGGCGCTGTTCTACGCGATTGGCTCGCTGTATGCGCGGCGCCATACCCGCTTGGAGCCGCCGGTCATGGCCACGGGCATGCTCTGTTTTGCGGCGCTCTATGCGGTGCCGGTGGCTTGGATCAGCGTGGGCGGTTTTCCCCAAGTGCCCGCCATACCTTTGGTGGGAGCGCTGTTCATGTTGGGCCTGTTTTCGACCGCTCTGGCCTACCTCTTCTTCTTTACGCTGCTGAGCCGCGTGGGGCCGGCCAATTCTTCGACAGTCTCGCTGATGTTGCCGGTGACGGCCATGCTGTTGGGTGTGCTGGTCCTGGGCGAGCGTTTTTCGGGGCTCAATCTGGCTGCCATGCTGCTGGTCTTTGCTGGCCTGATCTTTATCGACGGCAGAGGGCCGCGCTGGTTGGTCAAGCGCGCGCAACGCTAGACCTTCAGCACGCCGCGCGGGCTCGCGACCAAAGGAAAGACCAGCTCAAAGCAAGCTCCGCCCTGATCGGGCAGGTAGCGGATCTGCCCGCCGATGCCTTCCAGCAAAGATTTGACCAGCGATAGCCCCAGGCCGGTGCCGCCTTGCGGTCGGTCGGTAGTAAAGAAGGGCTCGAAGATCTTGGGCTGGTTGGCCAGCGACACCCCTGGGCCATTGTCCAAGAAGACCAGCGTCACTTGCTTTGCTCCATGAGCGCCGGGCCGGGCCGACAGGCGGAAAGGTTGGCGGTCCGACGACAAGCTGATCCGAAGCTGGGTCGCGCCGTGTTGGAAAGCGTTCTCCACCAGGTTCTTGATGATGGCATAGAGGTCGTCTTCCGACAGCGGCACGCGCAGGCGGCCAGAGCTCAAATCCTCCGGGTCCACCAGATCAATCGCAGCGTACTGTTGCAGGTTGAAGGTCAGCACGTCGCTGAGGCTCGCGGTGTTGGTCGAGCGGCCTTTGTCGGCCTCCGCGCGCGCCAGCTCCAAGATTGAGCCGACAATCCGGGTCAGGCGATCCACGTCTTGATAGAGATTGGCCAGGAACTGGGACTGCCGCTCGGGCGGCATGTCGGCGTGGTCTTGCATCAGCTCGATCGCGCCGCGCATCGAGGTCAGCGGCGATTTCAGCTCGTGACTGAGCTGGGCGGCAAAGGAGCGGATGTAGTCGGTGCGCTGCTCCAGGCTGTCGGCCATGGAGGTCATGGCCTGCGACAGCTCGGCGATTTCGCGCGTCACAGGATGGGGCAGGGGTTGGACGGCGCCGGTCTCACCGCGTCGCGCCCGGCGGGTCTGAGCGATCAGCGACTGCACTGGCTGGGAAATGGTGAAGGAGGTGAAGAGCGACAGCATGACAATGGTAGCCATGATCACCACCACGGCGACCAGCACCTGTAACCCCTTGCCTTTAAAGGCGGTGATTAGCGTGATCGGGGTCTTGTGCAGCAAGACCGCGCCCAACAGGCCCTCGTCGTTGAGGATCGGCAGCGCCAAATGAACGTCCAGGTTGGCCGAGCGGCTGAAGAAGCTCAGCCAAGCCGGTATCTTGGCTTTGTCGTTCGGCTGGCGGCGCAGCACAGCGCTGGTGCGCCCCGACAGCGCGTCGATGAGTTCCTCACGATGGCGCAAAGAGACGCCGATATCCAGGCTGGTCGAGGCGATGACCTGGCCCGCAGCGTCCACCACGTCGATCTCAGCGCCCGTCACCTCCAGGCTTTTTTGCAAGATGGGGTGCATGACCGCACCCGCGTAGTAGGCCAGGAGCGGGGGATCGACCGCCATGGGCACCGCCAGCGGGGCCGAGTCCATCAGCTTGATGCTGGCAAGATCGAGCTGGGGCGTCAGCGTCGGCAGGACCGATTTGCTCAGTGTATCCACCGGCTTGATGAGCTGCTTGAAGTCGGCCTCGTCGATGGCCAGGCGCCGGGTGGTGGCCTCATAGGTGGCCGCGATCAGCACACCTTGGGTGATCAACCCGCTCTCGGTTTGGCGCAGCAGCGAGGATTCATAGACCCGCAGCAGCAAGAAGCCCGCTACCGGCAGCGCCAAGACCAGCACATTGACGCTGAACAAGATGAAGGCCAGGCGCGGGCGCCAAGCCGTCAGCGGTCGTATGGGGAGCAGGCGGTGAAGCCAGGAGATGAGCAAGACGGAAGCTCCGGTCTGGGGGCGTCGGTGAGAGGCGGGAAGGGGCTGCGCCTAGTCGCAAGCGCCCAGCTTGTAGCCCAAGCCGTGGACGGTCTCCACCGGTTCGGCACCGACTGAGGCGAACTTGGCGCGCACCCGGCGTACATGGCTATCAATGGTGCGGTCCGAGACGATGCGGTGCAGATCGTAGGCCTGATCCATGAGGTTGTCGCGGGTGAAGACCTTGCCCGGGCGCTGCAACAAGGTGCGGATGATGCCGAACTCGGTGACGGTCAGCACCACCTCTTGGCCGTCCCACCAGGCACGGAATTCGTCCAGGTCGATCATCAGACGGCCGTGGCTCAGCACATTGCCGTTGCTCTGCGCTTGGGCGCCGATGGCGTTGGCCTCTGCGCGGCGCAAGATGGCGCGCACTCGGGCCACCAGCTCGCGCGGGCTAAAGGGCTTGGCAACATAGTCATCACCGCCCAACTCCAGGCCGACGATGCGGTCGATCTCGTCGTCTTTGGCCGACAAGAAGAGGATCGGCACAGCACTGGTCTTGCGGATTTCGCGGCAGACTTCGGTGCCTTCCATCTCGGGCATCATGATGTCCAAGATAATCAGGTCGGGGGCCTTATAGTGAAACAGCTCCAGCCCTTGGCGGCCGTTGGCGGCCTGGCGCACGGTATAGTCAGCTTGCTCCAGGGCAAAGCAAACCACGTCGCGGATGTGGGGATCGTCATCAATGATGAGGATTTCGGGCATATGGGCTCCTGTTTTCGATGCTTGGCTGCTGCGGCAGCCCGCCGGTTAGGTAGCGGCTTTGGCTAAGCATGGCCTTAGCCCCAAGTGGTGGCAAGAAAAAGCCTTTGCATGCCTCTTGCACACACTTTGGTCACGCTTTGCTAAACCATGTCATGAAGCCTGCATGTCCATACCGCAAAGTAGCATCATCACAGCAAGGCAAGCGCTGAAGAGCTTCACAAGCTCCCCCAGCAAGCCTTGCTCCAAGGTTTCACCCACTCCGCCGCGAGTGCCAACAACGAGGATGTAATCATGCTGATTCTGCGTGCCTTTGAGCAAGACCCCGCACTTTTGAGTCTGTTTGTTCTCGCAGGAGGCCTCGGGCTCATCGTTTTCGCTCTGTCCCTACCGGTCTAGGGCGAAATTCGGACTTTGTCCGCCAGCAACCAGTTCTCTGGTTCTTTTCATTTGATCCCCAAACTCAACCCCTCCCGGTTTCGGGAGGGATTTTTTTTGCCGTCAATCTGCGTCGTTGCGGCCCGAGCAGCGCGCGCTTATGGCGCGAGCGCGCCGCGTTGACAGGCGTCGGCAATTCTTATCTAAGATCACCGTGACCAGACGAGACACGTCAATCGCAGCGCCAAACAATCACAAGACCAAGGCGCTGGCACATCGGGAGCTCTAGATATGGCAGGCGAATACAAGGCGCTGCACGATCGTTCCATCCAAGATCCTGAAGGATTTTGGGGCGAAGCCGCAAAGGGAATTTACTGGAACCGTCGTTGGGACAGCGTTCTGGATGACAGCGAAGCGCCGGTCTATCGCTGGTTCAAGGGCGGCAAGCTCAACACCTGTTTCAATGCTGTTGACCGCCATGTCCGCGAGGGCCGCGGCGAGACCAAGGCCATCATTTATGACAGCCCGGTCACGGGCACCAAGGCCAGCTATACCTATAGCCAACTGCAAGACGAGGTGTCTCGTCTGGCAGGCCTGATTGCAGCCCAGGGCGTCGGCAAGGGTGATCGCGTCATCATCTATATGCCCATGATCCCGCAGGCGGTCTTTGCCATGCTGGCCTGCGCGCGCTTGGGCGCCATCCACTCGGTGGTGTTCGGCGGCTTTGCTGGCAACGAGCTGGCAACCCGGATTGAAGACGCCGAAGCCAAGCTGATCCTCACGGCCTCTTGCGGTATCGAGCCCAACCGCGTTGTGGCCTATATGCCCATGGTCAACGAGGCGCTGGCGATCTCCAAGCATCAGCCCAGCGCGGGCGTTTTGGTCTGGCAGCGTGAGCAGTGCAAGGCCGAGCTGACCGCAGGGCGCGACAAAGACTGGCAGGCCGGGCTTGCAGGTGCCAAGCCCGCCGATTGCGTGCCGGTTGAGGCTACGGACCCACTCTATATCCTTTATACCTCGGGCACTACGGGCACGCCCAAGGGCATCGTGCGCGACAACGGCGGCCACGCGGTGGCGCTCTATTGGTCGATGAAGCACGTCTATGGCGTCGAGCCTGGTGATGTCTATTGGGCGGCCTCGGACGTGGGCTGGGTCGTGGGCCACTCCTACATCTGCTATGCGCCGCTGCTCTATGGAGCAACCACGCTGATTTACGAAGGCAAGCCCGTGGGTACGCCCGACGCCGGCGCCTTTTGGCGGGTCATCGCCGAACACCGCGTCAAGGTCATGTTCACCGCTCCGACGGCCATTCGTGCCATGAAGCAGCAAGACCCCGACGGGCTGAAGGTCAAAGACTACGATCTGTCCTGCCTCAAGGCGCAGTTCGTGGCAGGCGAGCGCTGCGATCCTGATACTTTGCGCTGGCTGCAAAATCATTTGGGCGTGCCGGTGGTGGACCACTGGTGGCAGACCGAAACCGGCTGGATGATCGCGGGCATCTGCCTGGGAGACGAGGCCCTGCCAGTCAAAGAAGGTTCGGCCAACTTGCCAGGCCCAACCTGGCAGATCACCGCGCTGGACGCTAACGGTAAGCCGGTGGCGCCGGGCGAGAACGGCAACATTTGCGCCAAGCTGCCCATGCCGCCGGGCACATTCCCAACGATCTGGGGTAATGCCGAGCGATACCGTCAGGCCTATTTGGATCCCTTCCGGGGCTACTACATGACCGGCGATGCGGGCTATCTGGATGAGGACGGCTACATCTTCATCATGGCGCGGACCGACGACATCATCAACGTCGCGGGGCATCGTCTCTCGACCGGCCAGATGGAAGAGGTGCTGAGCGACCACCCCAAGGTGGCCGAATGCGCGGTGATTGGCGTTGCCGATGAGCTGAAGGGCCAATTGCCCTTGGGTCTGTTGGTTTTGAACGCGGGCACCGAGGATCAAGCCGATCAGATCGTCAAAGAGGTGGTGCAGTCTGTGCGCGACGTCATCGGCCCGGTGGCAGCCTTCAAGCTGGCGGCTGTGGTCAAGCGTCTGCCCAAAACTCGCTCGGGCAAGATCTTGCGCGGCATCATGCGCAAGATGGCGGACGGTGAGCCCTATAAGGCGCCCGCCACCATCGACGACGAGGCAATTTTGCCAGAGATCGAGGCGGCGTTGCAGACCCTGGGCTACGCCAAGTAGGCGCTTGGGAACGCCCAGCACTGATCGTAAGGCCACCTTGCTAGTACCCAGGGCGGCCTTATTTTTTTGCCCTCGATTCCAACAGGCGCAAAATCGGTTCCGCAAATCTGGGATTTGCGCTAGGGCTTAAAGGCTCGGTCCGAGTGCTATTCTTCAGTCAGGATGATGGTCGAGCCCCCTGGCTGCCCCCATGAGATTTTCCCATGTCTTCGAAGAAAAAACCGTCGATTTTCAAGCGTCTATGGAATGCGCTCTTCAAGCCAGCGCGCCCAGTCTATCTGGAAGACAAGGCCAGCGCCAGCAAGGCAAAGCGCCGACACAAATCCAGCGCGAGCCCTGCCAAGGTCGGCCCCAAGCCCGCCAAGCGCGCGCCTGATGCTCCGCCTGCCGAGTTGACGCCCGATCAGCCCGCCTATTGGGGCTATATGGATGCCAAAGGCAATGTGCGCCTGAAGGGCTCGGAACGAGTGCTCGGCAAGTCCAACCGCAGCAAAAAGGCGGCATTGCAGGACTTCGCCAAACGCTTTGCCGATCAAGAGGCCCGAACTGCAGCCTTGGAGGCCCTGGGCCAGGAGGCTGCGCACGATCCAGCCCATTGGCGGTCGCTGGAACGCCTGAGTGCAGAGATCAAGCAGCAACCAGGCTTGGGTGATCTGTCCGCTTTGGAGGCGCGTATTGCGGCGCTGGAGGCGCGCTTTGCTGAGGCTGCGCAAGCCCTGCACGATCAGCGCCAAGCCTTGTTGGACGAACTGGCGCTGTTGGCACAATTGGGCAAGGCGCAAGACGTCAGCGCGGATCTGGACGCGCTAGAAGCGCGCTGGTCGGCGCTGGCCACCACGGGCTCGGTTGATGAGGCCCCCCAACTGCTGCGGTTTGAGCGCAGCGCCAAAGCCATTCGCCAGCATCAGAGCCAAGTGGAGGGCAACAAGGAAGACCTGGCCAGCCAGGGCGCTGAGCTGGCGGAGGCCTTGGAGGCGCTGGTGGAAGACTCGGCCTGGGACCAAGCCGAGGCCATGCTAGTCAAGCGCGCTGAGCGGCGGGCCTTGATCGAACGCGCGCTGGGCGACGCCATGCGCAAACGCTTCGCCGACCTAGAGGCGGTGATCGCGGCCAATGTGGCCGAGCAGCGCCAGGCGCTGGCAGCAGAGCGGGCAGATCAAGACGCGGCCCGCCAAGAGGTGTTGACGCGCTTCAAAACCTATGTGGATCAGGCCGACTGGCGCCAAGCGCCAGACCTTGCGCGCGGCTTCAAGCAAGAGTGGCACGCGCTGCAAGCCGATGCAGCGCTGAGCAATCCGGCTCAAGATCTGGCATTCGCCCAGCTGAGCGCTGCGCTGCAAGACGCGCTTGCCGCCCAGAAGAGCGAGCGGGCGGAACTGCGCGAGGAGGCTAGCCTCAACCGTCAAGGCCTGTTGGAGGCGTTGGCTGTCTTGGCCCGCGATGCCAAGGCCGCCCCTGCTGCACAAGGCTGGGGGGGCTTCGATGAGCGATTGAGCGAAATCCGTAAGGCTTGGGATGGGCTCAAGCCCGCCGCAAACAGTGATGAGCAGCAGGACTTGACCCAGGCTCTGGAGCGGCTGCAGGCCTTGCGCCAAACGCACTTCGACCGACAAGCCGAAAACCGCGATCAAGCCCTGGAAAAGAAGCGGATCTTGATCGACGACGTGGCGAAGTTTTCGCCCTCGTTGGGCTCCAAGGAGTTGCGTCAACACCTCACCGACAGCTTGGAGGCCTGGAAGGCTGCCGGGTCTGCTGGCCGCGACCACGACGAGCCTTTGTGGCAAGCCTACAATGCCGCGCGCGATCTGGTGCGCGAGGAGATTGACCGCTTGCGCCAAATCGAAGCTGGTGAGGCCGCCGAGCGCATGGCCGCCGCCTTCGCCGCCAAAAAGGAACGCCAAGCCCAACTTGAGACCTTGATCATGGTCGATGAACTGTTGCAGCAGTCCAAGCCCAGCAAGTCCTTGGAAAAGCAAATCGAAAAGAAGCGCGCGCAGGTCCGTGAGCTGCAAGACCAGATGATGGATATTCAGCGCCGCCTTCGCGATATGTCAAAACGTAAGCCGCAAGACGGCCAGGACGCAAACGATGAAGCTGCCGAAGCCGCCTTGCCCGCAGGCGAGGGGACAGCCTAAGCGCGTGGACTTTCCGCGCAATTCAGGCTGCCGAGTCGAAGCCCTAGGGCGAAACTCTGGCCAGCAACTGCCGCAAAAGGGCCGCAATTGATCCCAGGCGCGCGCGGCCTGGCCATGCATTCGCCGCAGTTTACCCGTTAAACCTGCAGGGTATACCTATACATGCTAGGCTAGGTCAGTTGCGATGCTGCTCCCTAAGCTAGTGCCGATCGAGCGCGACGGTACACGCTAGGCTTGCACACTGTGCGAGGGGCCGCAGCACCCATGATGGACTGCGAATGTGAAACAGGGTTTGTCTCTTCGCCGGGGGTTCTTTGTCGGGCTCGTTGGCGTTTCTTTCGGTTTGGCTTTAGCCAGTGGCCTGTTGGCGGTCATGGAGCGCTTTAGCCTGCGTCGAAACCTGAGCGATACCTTGGACCGTATCTCAAGCCAAAGCACCCCCTTGGCCCAGACCTCTCCCGCTGCGCTTGTTTTGGACGAAGCCGATGAGCAGGGCCTGACCGCAAGCTATATCTCGCCAAACTACCAGGACCTGCCGGACGGGCGCATCGAGCCGCTTGGCGTGACGCCGCAACTCGTTTCAGACCTGGGCCACATTGCTATTCCGCCGCTCGATCAGCCGCAAATGTCCGCAAGCGGCGCGATCGCCCGCCTTGATGGCGAGGAGTTGGCGCTCGCCGATCTCGACGCTCGCGATGGCCTGGACCTGGGCAACCAAGCCACCAGCATTTCTGCTTTGCTGCGCACCATCGATCCCCAGATCGCAGTTGAAGCCCAGCCCAGTGCAAGCCAGGCGACAGTCCAACTTGCGCAGGCATCGGGCGCGGTGACGGCATTTGTTTCGACCGCAACGCTGAAAACGCTGCCCAGCGGGCGCGAGATGTCTTGGGTCACGCCGGGATTGGTCATGACCGAGCAGCACAATCCTTTGTATTTGGACCAACGTGGCTACTGCGCATTGACCTTTGACGACGGCCCGGACCGCATCAAAGACAACCTGATCATGGACATACTGCGCGCCGAGGGCGTGCCTGCGACCTTCTTCGTTCTTGGCAACAAACTGAGTGGGGCAGAGGCCACCATTGCGCGCATGCTGGCCGAAGGACACGAGGTCGGAAACCACTCTTGGTCCCACCCGCAGCTCACCAAGCTCTCTGTTGATAAGGCGCGCTCTCAGGTCGAACGCACCTCGCGGGCCTTGGAGAAGTTGGGCGCAGTGGTGCGGGTCTTCCGCCCACCTTATGGTTCGCAGAACAGCCGTGTGCGCGAGATTGGCCAGGATTTTGGCCTGCGCACCATGCTGTGGGATGTGGACTCGCTGGATTGGAAGGTGCGCCGTGCCGCCAGCATCCGCGCCGAAATCGCCAATACCTCAGACCGAGGCTCGGTTGTGCTGATGCACAGCCACGTCAACGGCACGGTTGAAGCCCTGCCTGGCATCATTGCTGATCTGCGCGCCAAGGGCTGTACTTTTGTGACTGCGAGCCAGTGGTTCGATGGGCTCAACGGCTATGGCTTACCCCTGCCGCAGCGTCGCAAGCGGGTCGCGCGTCAACCCCAGCCGGCTGCTGACCCCGTCGTTCCCAGCGCACCCACCACCAGCTATCAGTGGAACCCCGCGCCCGCGCAGAGCTTCCAGGTACCTCCCAGCCAACCGGCCAGCGACGAGCCGATGTATATCTACTAAATCTTGCCTGGCTGCCTTTGCCGGCGTTTTCAGTGCGAGCCAGGCGCGACCGGGCAGGCGTGATCGAGCAGGCGCGCGAGGGCTTTCCTTTGCATGCCAGCGCGGGCAATTGCGCTCAGCCCCCTTGCCAGCGGCCAATGCGCACCGCATGTATGCAGCAGAGTTCAACAAAGAGGCCCCGATCAAGATGGTTGCCCTGATTTCAGTCATTAACCTTTTGCTCAATATTGCGACGTTCTTGCTGCTGGCACACGTCATCATTGACTATTTGGTCCGCTTCGGCGTGACTTCCTATCGCAACGGCTTTGTTGCGCAATTGAAGGCTTTCACCTCGGCATTGTTCGAGCCCGTTTTGGGGCCCTTGCGCCGGGCGCTGCCGAGTTTCAACGGCGTGGACCTGTCGCCTTTGGTACTGTTCATCGTCTTGTATTTCTTGCGCGTTCTGCTGGCCCAAGACCTGATGCCCTTGCTGACTGGGCGGGTTTAAACCTCCCAGCCCGGCTGCTCGTGTGGCGGAAAGTCACGGCTTTAGGGCGGCAATGGACGTGCTTAGATGCACGCCTTGATCTAATTGCGACCCAGGATCTGACGCAACAAGCCCCTATGGCGCGTCGTTTGCAGACCAGAGGACAAAAGGAACAGATATGACAGCGACCATTTTGGACGGCAAAGCCTTCGCCGCAGCCCTTCGCGAGGGCCTGGGCAGCTTTGTCGAGACCCTGAAGCAGCAGCACAACATCACCCCCGGCCTGGCGGTCGTCTTGGTTGGTGAAGACCCCGCTAGCCAGGTCTATGTGCGCAACAAGCATGCCTCGACCATCGAGGCGGGCATGGCGTCGTTTGAATTCCGCCTGCCTGCGACCACCAGTCAGGACGAGCTGGAAGCGCTGATCGACGAGCTGAACGCGCGCGAAGATGTCAACGGTATCCTGGTGCAGTTGCCCTTGCCCAAAGGTCTGGATGATCGCGCCATCATCGAGCGCATCCGCGTGGAAAAGGATGTGGACGGCTTTCATATCGAAAACGTCGGCATGCTTGCGGCGGGCGTTGGCAAGCCGCTTGTGCCCTGCACGCCGCTGGGCAGTCTGTTGATCCTGCAAGACCACTTGGGCGATCTGTCGGGCCTCAACGCCGTCGTTCTGGGCCGCTCGAACATCGTTGGTAAGCCCATGGCGCAACTGCTGCTGAGCCAGAGCGCCACCGTCGAAATCTGTCACTCGCGCACCAAAGATCTGGCCGAGCATGTGCGCCGCGCCGACATCTTGGTCGCTGCCGTTGGCCGTCCCGAGATGGTCCCCGGCGATTGGATCAAGCCCGGTGCCACCGTGATTGACGTGGGCATCAACCGCATCGACCATCCCGAAAAGCCGGGCAAGTCTAAGCTGGTCGGCGACGTGCACACCGCCTCTTGCGCCGAGGTTGCGGGCGCCATTACCCCCGTTCCCGGTGGCATTGGCCCCATGACCATTGCGTGTTTGTTGGCCAACACCTTGACCGCCACCTGCCGCCAGCATGGCTTGAGCGAGCCGGACCTCTTGGCTTTGGTGCGCCAGGTCCGCGGGCACTAGCGCAAAGCCGAAGCACTCGATTGCAAGAGCGCTGGTGACTTTGCGTGAGAAACAGTGCGCGCAAAGCCCAAGCTCTTGATTGCAAGAGCGCTGGCGATTTTGCGGTTCTGCCAGCCCGTTGGCGCAGCAGCAGCGCTTGCAAGCAAGTGCTGCTATCGGCTCTGCTTGCGGTGCTCACGGTCGCGTGAAGCGACCACCTCCCAGGCCAACAAATTGGGGGCGATCCCAAGATTAACGGTGCAAATCACGGTGAAAACCGCCTATATGGTGGCTGCCCATCGTCTTGCCCCTTAACTTGGAGGGTTGCCGTGCCTTTGCTCCGAAACCTCGCGTTTATTGTCTCCGTTCTGCTCGCATTCTTGGCCAATACTGCTGTCGCGCAGACCACCGCCGAGGATATCAAAGCCTTCATCGCAGAAAATTTGGCCAGCTCTGCCAATATCTTGATGATGGGGCAGGTAGAGACCGCAAGCCTTGAGGTGACCGGTGCTGAGCCCAGCTATCAGGTCGAAATTCGGGGCATCGCCTATCCTGGCAAACAGCCTTTTGCCAACGCCAGCTTCGCCTTGGAACGGGTCTTGGGCCTGGAATTCGATGTCAAAGACGCCCGCCTGGACTTCACCAGCGCACACCAAATCATGGAGCCCGGCGCCTGGTCAGGGCGCTGGTCGTTTCAGGTGCCCCAGCGCTATGAGGCGTTGAGCTGGTCGGCCAGCAATGTTCTGGCCCCTGGATTTTCCATCGGCAATCTGTTGGTTGATTTGCAGAGCCCGGCCGGCAGCAGCCAGAAATCCTTGGCGCTCAAGCTAGACGCCTTCTCGCAGCAGTCCCAGACCGGTGAAACCAATACAATCAATGCCTTGGAGATGACCTGGCAGCTCGACTCGCAAGATGCGTTGGTCTTTACCTTGATCCACGACCTGCTGGCGCTGGCAATCAATCCCGATTTGGCGAGCGATGATGTGGCCAGAGATACCTATCTGATCGAGCTGTTTCAGCGCTTGAAGGGTCGCTTGCCCGCTTCGGATTTCTCGATGACCGCCGACGGCTGGAATACCGCTTTCGGCGACGGCCGTGTGACCGCCGAGCGCTTGGCCCTGTCGCTGCGCCAAGAAGAGGAAGCTCCCGATGTGGGGCCGCTGCAATTCGATTTGCAGGGGCAAGGCTTGGGCCTGCACAAGGACGATTGGGACTTGAACGCGGGCAGCCTGGATATGTCTATGGGGGTCGACTCACTGCGGCCAAACAACCTGGTGCCCTACCTGGGGCAGATCTTGGCGCGCTTTGATCTCAACGCCGAAGAGTTGAGCGAGGGGCAGCCGGCCTCGGTGGGCGCATTGATCCAGATTTTTGGCGATCTCGACTTGAGCGATTCCGACGTGATGATCAGCGCCAAAGATCTGTTCTTGGATGATCGCGACGGCAAGCACAACCAGCTCCGCATCGCTGAAGCGGGTATGACCTCCAAGCAGCAGGACATCAACAGCGACCAAGGCCGGCAGGATATCGTCTATTTCGCCGATGGCATCGCGCTGGATCGTAGCGTTGGCAAACGCAAGCTGCACACGGATATTGCGCGTGTGGAGATGAGCCAGCAGGCGCAAGGTCTCAACACCTCAATGGCCCTGCGCGCCCTGATGCGCTTGGTCAACCTGCCGTCGCCGCAGGCTCCCAGCCTGCCTGCGACCATGGGAGATCTTTACGACTATGCCTTCAATTTCGACCAAGCGGGCTTCGATGTGAAAATCGTGGGGCTGGCCTCTTCGCGTCCTGATACCGGCTCTGACTTGAAGCTGGGCGAGGGCCATTTTGGCCTCTCATTCGACGGCGCCAGAGCGGACCTCAGCCACTTTGGCTTACGCTTCGGTTTTTCCGATCTTGAAACCAGCGTCGATCTGGACCCCTTTATGCAGGCCCTGTTTCCCAAGTCGCTCGCCTATGAGCAGCGGATTGGCCTGGCCGCGCTCCAAGAAATGGTCTTGCTGATGAACGAGACCCCCCGCATGAACACTCTGACCTCCGACGGCTTCTTTGAAACGGATCTGAAGCCGCTGTTGAGCTTGATCGGGCCGTTCTTGCCGCTGCTGTTCAATGACTTCGAGGTTGCCAAGGCATCGTTTGAAAGCTCGATGATCCAGGCCGACATGACCGGGAACCTGACCCGCGCCGACCTGATGTCAGAGGTATTCGGCGGCCAATTGCGCTTGGAAATCAAAGGCATGGCTGCGCTTCAGGACCTGGCGCGCCAAAATGCCAACGACCCCAAGGCACCCGGCGCACTCTTCTTGACCTATGCCACGCCGCTCTTGGGTTACGTCAAAGATCCGGGCCAGACCGGCGATTGGCTGATCGAGATCGAAATGCCCAAGTGGGGCTTCTTGAAGATCAATGGCGCTCCCTTGCCCGATCAAATTCGCTCCCGACTCTTCAGTCCCAAGCTGCTGAAGGTTTTACAATCGCGACTCTTCCGCTAAACCCTTGGCAGGCCCCAAGCGCCTTGTGCGCGGGGCGCCCCTTGTGCTGAGCGGTTGAGGACAAACAAGTGAGCATTGTGGTTGACATGGTAAAGCACGACCAAGGCCCCTTGCCGGCACTGGAGCAGGCGGTGGCCGCTGGCTTGGTCGAGGCCAATCCCTCACAGCGTCTGGCGGCCGAGCACCTCCAATCGCTCTACCAAGAGCTGACAGCGCAGACCAAGGCCGACGAAGAAAACAAGGGCGGGCTGACCACCTGGCTGTTCAAGAACCGCACAGCCAAGCCCAGCCACAAGGGCGCCTACTTGGTCGGCAGCGTCGGTGTCGGCAAATCCTTCTTGATGGACCTGTTTGCGGCCTCATTGCCCGAAGGCATGGTCTGGCGCGAGCACTTCCACCGCTTCATGTTCCAGGTCCACGACCGCATGCTGGCCGAGCGCAAAGCCAACTTTGCCAAGGATCCAGGCCCTCTGGTGGCGGTCGCCAAGCAACTGGCCAACGAATACAAGGTCATCTGTCTGGACGAGTTCTTCGTCAACAATGTCGCCGACGCCATGATCTTGCAGCGCCTGTTCGAAACGCTGTTCAAGGAGGGCTTGGTACTGGTCACCACCTCAAACGTCATGCCGATCGACCTCTATAAGGACGGTCTTCAGCGCGAGCGCTTTGTGCCCTTTATCGACCTGCTGCTGCACGAGGTGGAGGTGCTGGCGCTGCAAGCGCCGCGCGACTATCGCCAGACGGTGGTGCATCTCTCAGAGCTCTATATCGCGCCGCTAGGCCGCTCGTCCGAGGCGCGCTTGCAGGATAGCTTCCGTGTGCTGAATGCTGGCGAAGACGGCGAGGAGGGCAAGGTGCTGGTGCGCGGGCGCGAAGTGACGGTGCCCAAGATGGGCAACGGGGTCGCTTTCTTCCGCTTCGACGATCTTTGCAACAAGCCCTTGGGTGCCGAAGACTACTACACCTTGATCCAGCACTTTCGCGCGATCTTTTTGGCTGATATCCCCGAGCTGTCGGATGAACGCTTGAGCGAAGCCAAGCGCTTTATCACGCTGATCGACGTCTTGTATGACAACCGGGTTTTGTTGATCGCCTCGGCGGCCACCACGCCCAATAAGCTCTACCACGGCCGCCAAGCGCCGGAGTTTGAGCGCACCGCCAGCCGCTTGATCGAGATGCAGTCGCCCGAGTATCTGGAGTCCATCAACCCGCAGCTCCGCTTGTTGGAGGCACGATGAGCCAGATCGCGGTCTTTGGGCTGCCCTCCTGCGATACAGTGCGCAAAGCCCGCAAATGGCTGGAGGCCGAGGGCCTGACGCACAGTTTCAGCGCTTTTGCCAAAACCCCGAACTTGGCCGAGCGGCTGTCCGATTGGGCCGCGCGGGCGGGCATGACGCTCTTACTCAACACCAAGGCGCGCAACTTCAAGGCCCTCAGCGCCGAGGATCAGGCTGCTATTTTGGCCGACGACCAGGTGGCGCTGGCGGCGATGGCCGCCACGCCGCAGTTGATCAAACGCCCGGTGCTGGTGACCGGGACAGCGGTCTTGACCGGCTTCAACGAGGCCGAGTGGCGCGCTGCTCTGGGGCTCTAGGCCGGCAGTGCTCAGCGCCGAGCGGTTGTGCGGCTTGCTCTTGGCCGCTTTGCGCGCTACACAAGCGCCGATTTCCCTCTTCTAAACGTATGTTGCAAGGACGCTAGACAGCCCCATGGCAGGTCACAGTAAATTTAAGAACATCATGCACCGCAAGGGCGCACAGGACGCCAAGCGTGCCAAGGTCTTCACCAAGGTTGGTCGTGAGATCGCCGTTGCCGCCAAGATGGGCGACCCCGATCCCGCCAACAACCCGCGTCTGCGCGCGGCCATTCAGGCTGCCCGCGCGGTCAACATGCCCAAAGACCGCATCGAGCGCGCCATCAAGTCCGCCCAAGGTGGCGGCGATACCGCCAATTACGATGAAATGCGCTATGAGGGCTATGGTCCCGGCGGCGTGGCAGTGATCGTTGAGGCGCTGACCGACAACCGCAACCGCACCGCGGGCGAAGTGCGCACGGCCTTTTCTAAGAACGGCGGCGCTCTGGGCGAGACCGGCTCGGTGGCGTTTACCTTCGAGCGCGTGGGCTCGATCAAATACCCTGTCGATGCAGCCGACGTTGAGCGCATGGAAGAGCTGGCGATCGAAGCGGGCGCTCAGGATGTTGAGAGCGACGAGGAATTCCACGAAATCATCACCGATGTTGAAGATTTTGGCACGGTCAAGGACGCGCTGGAAGCCGAGTTGGGCGATCCGGCGGAAGGCAAGCTGGTCTTCAGGCCCAACACCACGACTGAGCTGGACGAAGACAAAGCCCGCACCCTGTTGAAGATGATCGACACGCTGGAGGACAACGACGACGTTCAGGCTGTCTACTCCAACTTCGAAATCAGCGACGAGGTCATGGCCAAGCTGGCTTCTGAGTAGGCGGCGGCAAACCATCTTGAGGCGAGGGGCCGTCGCGGCCTCGCGCCGTGGTAACAAGCCCTGGACAGAGCGCTCACAAAGAGGCAACATTTGTTCGCAGGCTCGGCGGCCTTGGCCGTCGCTTCAGCTTGCCTTTTGCCTCTATCAACCAAGGACGCTGTTGTGCGCTTGATCGGCATCGACCCTGGCCTGCGGAACACGGGCTGGGGCATCATCGACATGCAGGGCTCGCACCTGCGCCACGTCGCCAACGGCACGGTGCACAGCGACGGTAAGGCGCCCTTGGCCTATCGCTTGCTGCAATTGCAAGACGGCTTGGCCCGTGTGTTCGACGAATGGCAGCCGCAGGAAGCCGCCGTGGAGGAGACCTTTGTCAACTCCAACGCCACCACCACCTTGGCGCTGGGCATGGCGCGCGGCGTCGCCCTGCTGGTGCCCGCGCAAAAGGGGCTCAGCGTGGCGCAGTATCTACCCAACAAGGTGAAAAAGGCCGTAGTCGGCGCGGGACATGCGCAAAAAGAGCAGGTGCAAATGATGGTCCAGCGCTTGTTGCCGGGCGTTGATTTTGCCAGCGCAGACAGCGCAGATGCCCTGGCGGTTGCCATCTGCCACGCCCACCTGCGGGCCTCGCTGGCGACCTGGGAGGCCAGCCCCAGCACCTCTGACGTAGGCTCGGCGCCGCTGGCGACCGGCCAGGCCAAGTCCAGCGCTGCCGGTGCGAGCGGCAAGGCCAGCACCGCCACCCAACGCTATAAACGAGCCTTGATGGTCCGCTCATGATTGCACTTTTGTCTGGGCGCGTGGCCCGCATCGAAGACGATTTTTTGATCCTGGATGTGCAAGGCGTGGGCTATCGCATCTTTGCTTCGCGCAGCACCTTATCGCGGCTGCCCAGCGTTGGCGAAGCCACCCAGCTTGAGATCGAAACCCAAGTGCGTGAGGATCACATCCACCTTTACGGCTTTGGCGACCAAAGCGAAAAGCGCTGGTTCAATCTCATCACCACCGTTCAGGGCGTGGGCGCCAAGGTCGGGTTGGCGATCCTAGGCGTGCTACCCAGCGACCAGCTCGCCCAAGCCATCTCGGCGGGCGACAAGACCAGCATCACCCGCGCGCCGGGCGTCGGTCCCAAGCTGGCGCAGCGGATCATTTCAGAGCTGAAAGACAAGGTGGCGGCCTTTGCGGTCAGCGGCGGCGCGAGTGCTGCGGTTGCCGCGCCCGTCGGCAGCGCGCCCAAGGGCAGCCTGGCGGGCGATGTAGCCTCGGCCTTGGTCAATCTTGGCTATAGTCAGGCGCAGGTGAGCGGCGTTGTAGCTAGCTTGGCCGCGCAAGACCCGGATATGGCTTTTGACGATCTGTTCCGCGCGGCCTTGGCGGAGCTGGCACGATGAGCTCTGGTCCCGCAGCGCGCAATCCCATGACCGATGGCCACGCGCAAACCTTTGACCGCGAAGGCGATTTTTCTGAAAACGCCATCCGGCCGCTGAGCCTGACCGATTTTGTCGGCCAAAGGCAGCTTAAGGATAACCTGGCGATTTTCATCGAGTCCGCCCGCCAGCGCGAAGAGGCCATGGACCATGTGTTGTTCCACGGTCCGCCGGGGCTGGGAAAAACCACGCTCAGCCAGATCGTGGCCAAGGAGCTGGGCGTCGGCTTTCGTGCTACCTCGGGCCCGGTCATTGCCAAGGCGGGCGATCTGGCGGCCATCTTGACCAATCTGCAAGCGCGCGACGTGCTGTTCATTGACGAAATCCACCGCTTGAGCCCCGCGGTCGAGGAGGTCTTGTACCCCGCGATGGAGGACTTCCAGCTTGATCTCATGATCGGCGAGGGACCAGCGGCGCGCTCGGTACGCATCGACTTGCCGCCCTTTACGCTGGTCGGTGCCACCACCCGCACGGGCCTGTTGACCACGCCCCTGCGCGAGCGTTTTGGTATCCCGCTGCGGCTCAACTTCTATGAGCTGGACGAGTTGGAGCACATCGTCACCCGTGGCGCGCAGGTGCTGGGCTTCACCCTGCTGCCGACAGGCGCCAGCGAGATTGCCCGCCGCTCGCGCGGGACGCCGCGTGTGGCCAACCGCCTGCTGCGCCGGGTGCGCGACGTGGCGGTGGTCTCGGGCGCTGAAGTGGTGGATCAGGAGCTGGCCGATCACGCGCTGAGCCTGTTGGACGTGGACCAACGCGGCTTGGACGCCAGCGACCGCCGCTATATGCGCTGCATCGCCGAATTCTATGACGGCGGGCCGGTGGGCATCGAGACGCTGGCCGCGGCTCTGTCCGATCAGCGCGGCACGTTGGAAGACGTGGTCGAGCCCTATTTGCTGCAACAAGGCCTGTTGCAACGCACCCCGCGTGGCCGCATGTTGACCAGAGCCGCCTATGATCATCTGGGCCTGGTGCCGCCCGCACGGCTGACGGCGGACGCCGACGCAGAGGCCGTGCCGCAAACGCGCCTGTTCGAGGATATCTAGAGCATGGACTTGCGTTAAAAATCAGTCAGCTAGAGCGGAAGGGCTGTTGCAAGACCAATGCACGACGCTTTAGCCGCCTCCGTTCAACAAAGGAACCGCCATGACCCAGGACAGCAACGGCCATAGCTTCGATTATCATGTCCGGGTCTTTTTGCCGGATACCGATGCAGTGGGCGTGGTCTATCACGGCACCTATGCGCGTTTTGCCGATATGGCGCGCACCGAATGGCTGCGCACGCTGGGCTGGCCGATCACGCGCTTTAAGGAAGAATGCGGGCTGTCACCGGTCGTTCACCGCATCGAAGTGGACTACAAACGCCCGGCAAAGGTGGATGATTTGCTGCTGATCCGCTCGACCTTGGCCGATATCGGCCCGGTGCGCACGATCATCGACCAAGAGTTTTTGCGCGACAGCATGCTGCTTGCTAAAGTTCGGGTGGTGCTGGTCTTCATTGACAGCCAAGGACGACCAGCGCGCCAACCAGCTGCATTTCTGCGCCATTTTGCGACCACAGTGGCGGAGTAAGGCCGCCGAATACCTGGCGGATTCATGGTCCCCGCGGCGATCACGTCGGCGCGCTTAGGACAAGAAAGGCAAGAAAAAGCTTATGTCATCTCTGTTGGACCTGATCTTAGATGCGGACATTGTGGTCCAGGCGGTCATGCTCATCTTGCTTTTGGCCTCGATCTGGACCTGGGCGGTGGTGATCAACCGCGCCATGGTGTTTGGCGGAGCGCAGGCGCGCAACCGCCGCTTTGAGCGCGCCTTTTGGAGCTCGGAAAACCTGGTGATGCTGCAAAAAGATTTGAGCCAAGAGCGCGGCCTTGGCCCCATGGCGCGGGTCTTCTTGGTTGCGATGAACGAGTGGGCAAATGCGCCCAAGACCAATGATATTCACACCAGCGATGGCTTGAAGGCCTCGTTCCTCAGCCGGGTCGAGCGCGCCATGGATCGCGAAATCCAGCTTCAACTTGACGGTCTGGAGCGCCATGTCGGCGGGCTGGCGAACGTCGGCTCGGCTGCGCCCTTCATCGGTCTGTTCGGCACCGTCTGGGGCATCATGAACTCCTTTTCGTCGATTGCTGAGAGCGGCAACACCTCGTTGGCCGTGGTGGCACCGGGCATCGCCGAGGCGCTGTTTGCAACGGCTCTGGGACTGGTGGCGGCCATCCCGGCCAGCGTGGCCTACAACTGGTGCTCGGGGCGCGTTAATCGCACCGCGCTGCGCCTGGAGAGCTTTGCCTCTGAATTTGCCCTGATCATCCGCCGCCAGATCGAGCAAGCCTAATGGCCAGCGATTTCAACTTCTCACGCCGCTCCAAACGCGGGCGCCTGGCGCGCAATGCCAGCATCAACGTCACCCCAATGGTGGATGTGATGCTGGTGCTGCTGATCGTCTTCATGGTCTCGGCGCCGCTGTTGACCGTTGGCGTGCCGTTGGATCTGCCCAAGGCGGACGCTCCTGGCGTGCTGGACGTGCAATCGCCCATCACGCTGTCTTTGGATGGCGAGGGCCAGCTCTATTTGGGCGGCGAGGGGCCCTTGGAGCAGCAGGCGCTGATCCCCCTGCTGGAAGCTGCGACCGACGGCGACACCAGCCGCAAGATCTATCTGCGTGGCGACAGCGCGCTGCAGTACAGCCGCTTGGTCAGCCTGTTGGCAGAGCTGTCGAACGCGGGCTATACCGCTCTGTCGTTGGTCGCGGAGCCGGAGGGCTGAGGCCATGAAATGGGCGTTCGGCATCTCCTTTGGTTTGCACCTGCTGCTGATCGTCGGTTTTGTCACCGATTTTTGGCACTTGCGCCGTTCGCAAGAGCCGGTGGCGACGCAGGTGAGCTTGGTCAGTTTGGCCGAGTTCGAGGCCGCGCAGGCCGGGCAACGCCCTGCCGCACAGCCTGAACCGGAGCCTGAACCAGAGCCTGAACCGGCGCCGCTTGCCGCGCCCGAGCAGACACCAGAGCCCGAGCCGGAGCCCGAACCTCAGCCAAAGCCCGAAGCCCAAGCGGTGCAAATCCCGGAACCCACGCTAGAGCCCGAGCCGGAGCCCGAACCTGAGCCGCAAGTCGCCAAGGCCGAGACCGAAGGGCCGCCGCCGGTTTTGACCGACACCAGCGACAATCCAGAGCTGACCGAGGAGTCCAAAATCCAGCGCGACGATGCCATCAAGGTGCGCGCGCCCCTGCCGCAGCGTAAGCCGCGCCGCATTGCCCAGATGGCTGCCCCGGTCAAGGAGCGGGACCAAGAGGGCGTGCCTGCCGCGGGCGATAACCAAGTTGCTGCCAGTGAAGTCGTCGTGCCTGAGCCTACACTTGAACCTGAGCCCAAGCCCAAGCCAGAGCCGGAGTCCAAGCCAGAGCCCGAGCCAGAGCCCGAGCCCGCTACTCAGGTCGCCAAGGCAACACCTGCGCCTGCGCCTCTGGTCAAGCCCAAGACCTTGGCGCTTCCCAAGCCAGAGCC
>CAZHYF010000002.1:30927-41924 GCA_964536635.1 uncultured Rhodospirillaceae bacterium
CGCCGACCAAGCCTCGCCCGGCTCCTGAGCCCAAGGCCAATGCAGCGCCCAAGCCGCCGACAAAAGCAGCGCCTCAAGCTGCGCCTGTGAGCCCCAAGTCAGAGGGGAGCGCCAGCGACAGCCTCGATTCGCTCTTGGATCAATTGGAGCAGACCGAGCCCAGCACGCCCGCCGCTGGCCAGCCTGCAAAGCCCACAACCGCGCCCATTATGGATCAGGGCCAGCAGGCCTCATCTGGAACAGGACAACTGGCGCCTGTCAATCAGGCTGGGCAGCAAGCCGAGCTGGACGCCTTGCAGCGCCAGTTGCTGACGCTCAAGGCACAGATCGATTCCTATTGGGATTACCCGCCGGGTCTGCGGCCCAGCGAGGCCCCGATCATTGAGGTGCGGATCCACTTTACGCCTGACGGCAAGGTGACCCGGGTCGAGCCTCTGGAGCCGGCTCGCCTGAACGATCCCGTGTTCAAGCTGTGGTTCGAATCGGTGGACCGCGCTGTGCGCCGTGCCGATCCCCTGCTTATCCCCGATCAAGTCTTGGCCAATCAGACGAGCTTGCGCATCAACGCCGAGCCTCGGCGGTAAATAAACGCAAGTGGGGTGCATTGGCGACGCTGGCAGAGCGGTGATCGGCCGGGATGTGGGGATCAGAGTTCGATTTCTGTGGAACTGTGACCCAAGGGCAACAGAGTGACCCGACAGCGCCACACACCTGCCAAAGTTACAGCGCACATCATCCAGCTCATGATGGTCCTTTGCTCGCGCATGACGGGCGCGCAATCAGCGCTAGCCTGAAGTCAGGCACGCGAGCGAGCAAAACGACCCTAACCATCTATTTGAGTGTTTCGACCTCATATGACCCGCTCTAGGTCCATGATTTCTAACTTAAAATTCGCGCTGCGCGCTTGGCCAGCTCTGCCGATCCTTTGGGCTTTGCTGACCTTGGCCCTGATCAATCTGGCGCTGGCCCATGCCCATGCACAAGGGGCGGGCGTCGTTGCCTCGAAGGAAATCGAGCTGACCATCAGCGGCAGCGGTGCGCGTCAAGTGCCGGTCGCGGTGGTGGACTTCGTGGGCTCGAATAGTCAAGAAACAGATATGGGCATGGAAATTGCCCGTGTGGTGCGCAACAACTTGGGCCGCGCGGGCCTGCTGCGCACGATCGAGCCGGGCATGCACCCGCAAGACCCGCGGGCAGCGCTGGCGAACCTGCAATACCCCCAGTGGCAGTTGGCGGGCTCGGACAATGTCATCACCGGGCGCATCAAGATTAGCCAGTACGGCCGTTTGAACGTCGAGTTCTTCTTGAGCGATACGGTGCGCCGCAATCAACTGATGGCCTTGTCGTTCTCGACCATGGTCAACAATTGGCGCCGCGTGGGCCATGTCATCTCCGATGAGGTGATGAAGCGTCTGACCGGTGAAGACGGCGCCTTTGATACCCGCATCGTCTACGTCGCCGAGAGCGGACCCAAGACCCGCCGCACCAAGCAGCTTGCGATCATGGATCAAGACGGCGGCAACCACCGTATTTTGACCAGCAACGAATTGCTGGTGACCACGCCGCGCTTTTCACCCGCCAGCCAAGAAATCACCTACGTCGCTCTGCAAGGCAGCACCTGGCGCGTCTTCATCTACAATCTGGAGACCGGCCAACAAGAGGTGATCTCGGACTTTCCGGGAACGCCGACCGCGCCGCGCTTTTCGCCCAATGGGGATCGGATGGTGCTGAGCATTTCGCTGAACGGCAATACCGACCTCTATGAGGTGGATTTGACCACCCGCAAGCGCAAACGCCTAACCAAGAGCCAGGGCATCGACACGGCTGCCTCTTATGGCCCCGGTGGCCGTCGGTTGGTGTTCGAGTCGGATCGTGGCGGCAGCCAGCAAATCTACGTTCAGTCGCTCGACAGTGGCGAGACCCGCCGCATATCGCGCGGCGACGGTCGCTATGCCGCGCCGGTTTGGTCGCCCACCGGCGAGTGGATCGCTTTTACCAAGCAGGTCGATGACAAGTTCTTTATCGGCATCATGCGCCCGGATGGGTCAGACGAACGCTTGCTAACCAGCGGATTTGTGGCCGAAAGCCCGACCTGGGCTCCTAACGGTCGCCTGTTGGCCTACTACAAGCAGGCCCCGACCGAATTTGGTGACTCGATGGAAACCGCGCTCTATGCCGTGGACCTCTTCACCTATCAGGAGCGCCTGGTCATGACCCCCAGCGATGCCTCAGACCCAGCTTGGTCGCCGCGTCTGCGCTAAACGGGCGTCGTCATCCACAGATCGCAGCGCCCAACAGGGGCAAATTGGCTCCTTCGAGGCCTGTCGCCTTTCCGCCACAATTTCTGCTCACGCCTGGCACGCGCCCCATGGTACAACGGGGCACTTCTGCAATTAAGGGTTTCCTATGCCTCGCTTTTCGCTCTTCTTGCTGCCGCTCGTCCTGGTGTTGGCAGCCTGTAACCCTGCAAATCCTGCCCTCAACGGCGATGGCGCTGCCAACGGCAGCATGCCCAGTCAAGAATTGAGCAGCTATGGCGCGCAACCAGCGGTCATGCCAGGCGGGCTCACCGCTTCAGCCAGCAGCTTTGATGGCCCCGTTTTGCCGGGCAGCCAACGCGATCTCCAGCGCTTTGCATCCGACCGTATTCTGTTTGACACCGACAGCACGCGCATCAACCAGCAAGGCTATGCTCTCCTGACCCAGGTCGCACAGTGGATGCAAGCCAACCCCCAGGTGCGTCTGTTGATCGAAGGTCATGCAGACGAGCGGGGCACGCGCGAATACAACTTCGCGCTGGGTGATCAGCGCGCGGCTGCGGTCACTCAGACGCTGATGTCACTGGGTGTGCCGCCCTCGCGGCTGAGCTCGGTCTCATACGGCAAAGAGCGTCCTGAGGTGGCCATCTCGCAACCCGGCGCCTGGTCAGCCAACCGCCGCGCTGTCTTGCTGGTCATGTAAGGGCAGGGCCGAGCTCAGGCAATCGGCCCGGTCTTGATCGAGAGCGACGTTGGCGCTGGTCTGCCAAATGCGCGCTCTTAGGCAAAGCCCAAGCTCTTGGTTGTGGGAGCGCGGGTAACTTTGCATCAAAAACAATTGGATAGCGCCTGTTGCGCGCGGGCAACCGATCGAAACAAGCGCAAGAGATCCAAAAATCGCACCGATGCCTGGGCCGTTGATACCGATGGCCTGGGCTTTGCTTTTGATCGGAATGCTTATGTTGCATCTGCTTTGTTTGCGCCGCTCTTCGGATTTGGGCCGCGCTATGCCACGGCGCCTTCGCTGCGGGCTGGGCCTGGTGGCAGCCCTGATCACCTTGGGCTCCACGGTCCCGGCTGCGGCCCAATTGACCGAGATATTCCCGTCGCTGCGCACCCTAGAGGAGCGGGTTTTGGGGCTAGAGGGTCAGGTTGGGCAATTGATCCAACAGGTGCAAAGCGGCGCAGGCATGGGCGCGGCGGCCGGGGTGCAAAGCCAGCAGCTCGGCGCGGCCATGGCCGACTTGACTGACGAGGTGCGGCGCCTGACCGGACAGGTCGAAGACATGCAATTCGCGTTGGACGATCTGCGTGCCCTGCAAAGTGCGCTCTTGACCTTTGAGCAGCGCTTGGCGGCGGTCGAGCAGCGCTCGCAAGAACAGGCGCAGGCTCTGGCCCAGGTGCAACAAGCGGGCAGCCTTGGTTCGGGGCAGGCGACCGCCCCGGCGCAAGCAGGGGCGACAACGCCTAACACTGCCCCCGGCAGTCTGCAAGGTGGTGGCAACCAGCCTTTGATCCCGCAACCCACTGTGCCCGTCCTGGATCGTGGTGAAGGGCCTGCAAGCGTCTCCCCAGCAGGTTTGGCCGCTATCGCTGCGACGCCCAAAGATGGCCAGGCCGCTGGCGGTGATGCCCTATCGGGCTTGATTGCCGATCAAGGCGGACAAGCCGGAGCGGGCCAGCAAACCTTGACCCAAGCCAGCGAGGCTGATCGCCTCTACCAAGCGGCCTTGGACGCGATTAAGCAAGGCCAGTTTGCTGGAGCGCAACCCTTGCTTCAGCAATTCATCGACACCTATGCCGACCACCCCTTGCTGCAAAACGCCCAGTATTGGATGGGTGAGACCTACTATGCCCAACAGGACTACAACAGCGCCGCTGCCTACTTCACCCGCGCCTATCGCCAGGATGACCAGGGCCCCAAAGCTCCCGATTCCCTGTTGAAGCTGGGGTTCTCGCTGTTTGCGCTGAACAAGTCCAACGATGGCTGTAAAGTCTTGAACGCGCTGTTTGAAAAGCATGAGGCGGCGAGCCAAGATGTGCTGAGCCTTGCTGCTTCGACCCTCAGCGAACGTGGGTGCTAGCAGCCCTTCTGCTGTCGGTCGCGCGCCGGAGCCGCTGGCGATGGGCGCAGCGGGGATGACCACCGACCAGCTGCAACAGCGGGCCTTTGCAGCCTTTGACGCCTTGCTGGCGGACTCCAACAAGCCGAACCTGGTCGCTCTGTCGGGCGGCCCCGACAGCACGGCCCTGCTGGTGTTGCTGGCCCGTTGGAGCCAGGCGCGCCGCCGCCAAGCCCCCTTTGCCCTGGTGGTGGACCATGGCCGCCGCCCAGATTCGCGCACGGAAGCCGAGCGAGTTGCGGTGCGCTGGCAAGGCTATGCGGGCAGTCGCGTGGCAGTCGTGCGGCTTGACCCGGTGCCTGGCCCCAGCCAGAACGCCTTACGACAGGCGCGCTATGCGGCCTTGACCCAAGCCTGCATCCAAGTCGGTGCAGGGCAGCTTCTGACCGGCCATCAGCGCGACGACCAGGTTGAAACCTTGCTGGAGCGCCTGGCGCACGGCTCGAACCTGTTGGGCCTGGCGGGCCTGGCGCGCGAGCGCCTGCTGCTGCCCGAACCCGGTGCGCCGCGCCTGCTGCGTCCGCTCTTATTCGCGCCCAAGGCCGACTTGATCGCTTTCCTGCAGGCTGAGGGCCTGGCCTTTGAAAGCGACCCCAGTAATCAAGCGCCGCGTTATGCCCGAACGCTCTGGCGGTCAGCATTTTCTGGGCTTGAGGTTCAGGGCCTGCGTTCTGCCAAGGTGCTGGAGCTTGCAGAGGCCTGCTCGGCTCTGGTGGCGCGCCAAGAGCAAAGGATCGTGGATCTGCTCAAACAGCATGCGCGCTGGCGCGACGGCTGGTTGCTTGAGGTCGATGCCGGGCCCTTGGCCGACCTGGAGCCGGGGACGCGCGCGGCTCTACTGTCGGGCCTGAGCCAGCTCGTCGGCTGGCGCGGCTACCCTGCCGCCTTGCCGACTTTGGCAAAGTTGGCGACCGGCCAGACGCTGAGCCTCAATCGCTGCCTTGTGATCGCCAGGAAGTCCGCCACCTATGTGCTGCGCGACCCGCGCTGTCTGGCCGACATGGCGCAAGGCCCCTGGCAGAGCCGCGCTGCAAGCGCCGCGCTGAGAATCTCCAGCGCCGACACTGTCGAGCGTAGCGTTTGGCCCGAGCCCCTTCAGAGAGGCAGCTTGCCGCATACCCTTGCCAAATTCGCGCCTGTGGTGCGCAATTCGCAAGGCGACTGGCAGCTTGCGACAAAATCCGTATTGGCCCTTGCGCCACAGTTTCACACAGTTGATCACTCCTATCGCCTTGTAACTTCGGCGATGCAACTTAGATTTAGCTCACACGCCTGAGCCAGCGCGCCAAAACGGCTGCGCGCCCTTGATAGAAGGGGAGGCCTCCTTGAGGCCCTCGGGTGACAGCGCTTCGGCAAAGAAAGGATCTTGCCTTGAATTTTGGACGCAATGCAGCGCTCTGGATCATGATGATTGTGATGGGGTTGATCGTGGTCAATTTCCTCACCAATCAGGCGGGCCAGGGCCAGGACAACTCGCAGCCTTATTCGGTTTTCGTTGAGGCGGTGCAAAGCGGCCAGGTCAGCGAAGTGACCATTGAAGGCAACGACATTACCTATGTCACCGGCAATGGCAGCTTTGAGACCTACAAGCCGGACGACGGCGCGCTGATCCCTTTGCTGCGTGACAACAACGTTAAAATCATCGCAAAGCCGGTGGTGCGTTCGATTTCCTTCTTTGACATCTTGCTGCAACTGCTGCCGGTACTGATCATCTTGGGCGGTATCATATTCATCTCGCGCATGATGCAAGGTGGAGGGCGCAACGGCCTGGGCTTCGGCAAGTCCAAGGCCAAGATGCTGACCCAGAACAACAACCGCGTCACCTTTGACGATGTGGCTGGCGTCGAAGAAGCCAAGCAGGATGTCGAAGAGCTGGTGGAATACCTGCGCGATCCTGGCAAGTTTAACCGCCTCGGCGGCAAGATCCCGCGCGGCGTGCTGCTGGTGGGCCCTCCGGGTACGGGTAAGACCCTGTTGGCGCGCGCCATTGCAGGCGAGGCCGAGGTGCCCTTCTTCTCCATCGCAGGCTCAGACTTCGTAGAAATGTTTGTTGGTGTGGGTGCCAGCCGCGTGCGCGACATGTTCGAGCAAGCCAAAAAGCACGCCCCCGCAATCATCTTCATCGACGAGATCGACGCCGTGGGCCGCCAGCGCTCGCAAGGCATCTCGGGCGGCCATGAAGAGCGCGAGCAGACGCTCAACCAGTTGCTGGTTGAAATGGATGGCTTCGAGACCAACGAGGGCATCATCATCGTCGCCGCGACCAACCGCGTCGATATCTTGGACAAGGCCTTGCTGCGTCCGGGTCGTTTTGACCGGCAAGTGACCGTCGGTTTGCCCGACGTTCTGGGCCGCGAAAAGATTTTGGATGTGCATGCCAAGCAGGTGCCTTTGGCGCCCGACGTGAACATGGCACACCTGGCGCGCGGCACAACCGGCATGTCCGGTGCCGATCTGGCCAACCTGATCAACGAGGCCGCTTTGCGTGCCGCGCGCAACAACAAGCGCATGGTGACCCAGGACGATCTGGAATGGGCCAAGGAAAAAGTGCTGTTTGGCGCCGAACGCCGCTCATTGAAGCAAAAGGAAGAAGAGATCAAAATGACCGCCTATCACGAAGGTGGCCATGCGATTGTCTCCCTGTTCGTGCCGGTCAAGGATCCGCTGCACAAGCTGACCATCATTCCGCGCTCGCGCTCGCTGGGCTATGCCCTGTTCTTGCCCGAAGACGATACCCGCACCATGAACTACGAGCAGCTGCGCGCCAATATGGCCATGGCCTTTGGCGGCCGCCTTGCCGAAGAGCTGATCTATGGCAAGGAGCACGTATCGACCGGAGCGGCTATGGATATTCGCATGGCTTCGGATATGGCGCGGCGCATGGTCGAAGAGTGGGGCTATTCCGATAAGGTGGGCCGCGTCTTCGTCGGCAAGACCGAAGAACAGTCCATGTTGGGAGGCCAGTCGCGCGATATCTCGCCCGCAACAGCGGCGCTGATCGACGACGAAGTTCGACGCCTGATCGACGAGGCCGAGCAGACCGCGCGCGAGGTTCTGACCCAGAACCTGGAGGCTCTGCACCGTTTGGCCAAGACCTTGATCGAGTACGAAAACCTGACCGGCGAAGAGGTGCGGACCATCGTGCGCGGCGAAGATTTCGTGCGCGAAGACTTCGGCTCGGCGCGCCCCAGTGGCCACCGCTCGGCCTTGCCCAGCGCGGGCAACCGGCGTCCGCCGCAAGCACCGCCTTCTGTGCCTCCCTCTGTGCCGCCTGGCCAGGACCAGGCCTAGAGCGCTTTGTTTTGGCCGCAAATCCACCTTCGCAATTGAGTCCAATTGCTCGGGGTTTGCTCTAGGCCGCAACGATAGCCCCGGTTGGCCGACGCCCGCCGGGGCTTCTGCTATCTGACAGGAGGAAAGGCTTTGGCCCCGCAAACCCCGACCACATTTGCCGGCTTGCCGCTTGATCGCCCCCAGATCATGGGCATCGTCAATGTCACCCCCGACAGCTTTTCAGACGGCGGCCAATTCGCCGGCTCGTCGCAAGCGGCCATCGAGCACGGCTTGGCCCTGGCTGAGCAGGGCGCGAGCATCCTGGACGTGGGCGGCGAGAGTACCCGGCCCGGCGCCGAGCCCGTGAGCTTGCAAGAGGAGCTGGCGCGCGTCCTGCCGGTGGTCGAGGCGCTGGCCAAGGCCGGGCACTGCGTCTCCATCGACACCCGCCACGGCGAGGTCATGCGCCAAGCCTGCGCCGCAGGGGCGGCCATCATCAACGATGTGGCGGCGCTGCGTGAGCCAGGCGCGCTGGAGGCCGCGGGCGCGCTGGGCCGTCCGGTCATCCTGATGCACATGCAGGGCGAGCCGCGCTCCATGCAAAAAGCGCCGACCTACCAGGACGTGGTGGGCAAGGTGGCCGCCTTCTTGCAAGAGCGGGCGGCGGCTTGCCAGAGCGTAGGTCTGGCTCCAAAGCTGATCTGCCTGGACCCCGGCATCGGCTTCGGTAAGACCGTGGCGCATAATCTTAGCCTGCTCAAGCACACGCGCGCTTTGGTGGCCTTGGGCCATCCGGTGCTGATCGGCGCTTCGCGCAAGTCCTTCATCTCTAAGCTGGATCGCGCCTGCGACGCTGACCAGCGCGAGGCGGGCACGCTGGCCGCGCACCTGGCGGCCCTGCAAGCGGGCGCGCAGATCTTCCGCGTCCATGACGTCGCCAGCGCCCGCCAAGCCTTCGCCGTCTGGCAGGCCGTAGAATCCGCCGATTGATTTATGGCAGGCGCGGCCTATAGTCTGCCGCCTCAAGAGGCCCGCGCGAGACGGGCGATCCCGTAGCATAGAGAAGAGGGCAAGCATGGCTCGCCGATATTTTGGAACCGACGGCATTCGTGGCCGCGCCAATATGGACCCCATGACCGCTGAAATGGCGCTCTATGTCGCCATGGCCGCAGGGTCGCACTTTACCGCTGACCACCGCCGCCACAAGGTGGTGATCGGCAAGGACACGCGACTCAGCTCCTATATGCTGGAGCCCGCTTTGACCGCCGGTTTTACCGCTGTGGGCATGGATGTACTGATTGCGGGCGTGCTGCCAACGCCAGCGGTGGCCAAGCTGACCGCCACCATGCGCGCGGATCTGGGTGTGATGATTTCCGCCTCACACAATCCCTTCCAAGACAACGGTATCAAGCTGTTCGGGCCGGATGGCTACAAGCTGTCGGACCAGATCGAAAGCGAGATTGAAGACCGCATCGATTCCTTTTTCGCCGGACGCGCGCAGGAAGTACGGGTCGATTCGGCCGATCTGGGCAAGGTCGAGCGGGTGGAGAGCGTCTTTGGCCGCTATCTGGAATCGACCAAGCGCTGCTTCCCCCAGCACTTGTCGCTCAAGGGCCTGAAGATCGCGGTCGATTGCGCCAACGGTGCCGCCTACCGGATCGCGCCGACGGTGCTCTATGAGCTGGGCGCGGAGGTGGTGGCCATGGGCATCGAGCCCAACGGCACCAACATCAACGACCGCTGCGGCGCGACCCACACCGAGGCGCTGCAAAAGCTGGTGGTGGAGAAGGGCTGCGACATCGGCCTGGCGCTGGACGGCGATGCTGACCGCCTGATCATCGTCGATGAGCAGGGCAGCAAGGTGGACGGCGACCAGATCATGGCTGCCATCGCCGAGGCTCTGTCGGCGGAAGGCACGCTGGCGCGCAACACGCTGGTGGCAACGGTCATGTCAAACCTGGGCATGGAACGCCACCTCGCCGCGCGCGGTATCACCACTGAGCGCACACAGGTCGGCGACCGCTATGTGCTGGAGCGGATGCGCGCGCACGGCTACAGCCTGGGTGGCGAGCAGTCGGGTCACCTTATTCTGGCCGAGCACGCCACCACGGGCGACGGCCTGGCGGCGGCTCTGCAAGTTCTGGCGCTGATGCAGCGCGAGGCCAAGCCCGCCAGCGCTTTGCTGCGCCGCTTTGAACCGCTGCCGCAACTGCTGCTCAACGCGCGCTTCAATGCTGCCAAGCAGCCCTTGGACATGCCCGAGGTCCAGGCCGCCATTCGCGACGCCGAGTCCGAGCTTGAGGGACAGGGGCGCTTGTTGATCCGCAAATCGGGCACCGAACCTTTGATCCGTGTCATGGCCGAAGCTGAAGATGCTTCGACCGTCGAGCGCCTGGTGACCGATCTGCGCGATTTGATCGCGCGCATCGGTGCCTAAACCAACGACATAGGGGCAGAGGACATGCAAGGACGCGTATTGATCGTAGCAGGCTCGGATTCGGGCGGTGGCGCGGGCATTCAGGCCGACATCAAGGCGGTGACGGCGCTGGGCGGCTTTGCCATGACCGCGATTACTGCGCTGACGGCTCAAAACACCTTGGGCGTTCACGGCGTTTTCGAGGTCGATCCAGCCTTCATCCAACAGCAAATGCGGGTCTGTCTAGACGATCTGGGGGCCGACTGCATCAAGACCGGCATGCTGCATTCGGTGCCCGTGATCGAGGCCGTGGCCGAGGTGCTGGTGGACTATCCCCGCATCCCCCTCGTGGTCGATCCGGTGATGCGCGCCAAGGGCGGCGCGGCGCTTTTGCTCGACGAGGCGCAAGAGGCGCTGACCCGGCTGATGGTCTCTCGTGCGCGCGTCGTGACCCCCAATGTGCCCGAAGCCGAGGCCCTGCTCGCGGGTCAGGGGCTGAGCATTGCTAGCCCAGATGACTTGGAGACCGCGGGCCACGCGCTGGTTCAGCTTGGCGCGGGGGCTGCGCTGATGAAGGGCGGGCACCTGGAAGGCGCGGGTGAGATGGTGGATGTGCTGATCGATGCTCGGGCAGAGGGCGGCTCAGAGGTGACGCGCCTCAGCCATGGCCCAAGGCTAGAGACCCGCCACACCCACGGCACGGGCTGCACGGTGGCGGCCTCCTTGGCTTGTGGTTTGGCGCAGGGCTTGCCTCTGCCCGAGGCGGCCAAGCGTGCGACGGCCTATGTGCGCCGCGCGATCGAGACCGCGCCGGGCTTTGGCGCCGGCCATGGCCCGCTCAATCATGCCTGGCCGCTGGAGGCCTGAGCGAGCGCCTAGAGCAAGCCGCGAATGAGTGGCAACACGAGAGAGCACGGACTTGCGTTA
>CAZHYF010000003.1:0-33050 GCA_964536635.1 uncultured Rhodospirillaceae bacterium
TGCTCTCTCGTGTTGCCACTCATTCGCGGCTTGCTCTAAGCCCCCGTGGTTCAAGGATTGATTATGGGCGAATGCGGATCGCCGCGCCATCGTCGATGGCCGCCCAGATCTCCTCGATTGCGGCGTTCTTGACAGCGATACAGCCCGCCGTCCAGTCGGCGGCCAGCGGATCGTTGTCGCCAAAGCCGTTGGGGCGGCCGTGGATCATGATGGCCCCACCCGGATCGCGGCCAGAGAACTTGGCGATGCTAGCGTCCTCCTGGCTCGGATAGGAGATGTGCAGGGCGCGATAGAACTCGGAATCCTTCTTGCGCCAATCGATCCGGTAGTCACCTTCGGGCGTTTTGCCATCGCCTTCAGCCAGCTTGTGCCCCACCGGGCTAAAGCCAAGGTCGATGCGATAGGACTTGACCAACTGTTGCCCATCGAACAAGTGCAGCAACCGCGCGCCCTTTTCGACCAGAATGCGGTCGGCGCGCTGAGCGGACGGCAACGGCTCATCCATATGATACAGGGCGACGCTGATGTCCAAGCGTGGAAAGGCATGGCTGGCGCGTTTGCTGCTGGGCGCTTCGAAACTGGGCAGTATGCCCACGTCTTGGTTTAAGCTGGCGACCTGCAAGGCGGGATCAATCAGCGCAGCGCTGGGTCTTGGCTTGGTCGTCACGTCTGTCTTGCTCGCTGCTGTCTCAACTATGGGGAGCTCGGCTTTGGGGGGCTCTGATGTGAGCCCCGCCGGTTTGCGCTGTGCGGTAGCGGTTGCGTCGGCCCCATGCTCAGCCGCGGCAAGCGCGCTCGTTTGGGCGGCATCGCTGCTGACTTGCGGCGTTGCATTGGTATGCCCGAACAGAGAAAGACTGAGGCCCCGCCCCTCGGCCTGCAATCCGCCCAGATTGTCGTGTGTTCCCTCATCAAAGCGCGCATCCAGCAAGGCCAGCGCGGCGCCAGACGGTGCCTGAGCGTCCGAATTACTGGTGCCGAGGCCTGGCAGGCTTAGCAAGGGTGCCCGGCTGTTCAGCCCCGGCAGGCTAGCAAAGTTCGGCGGCGGCGCCAACTTGGGCGCTTGGCTGAAGCGGTCATCCTCGTTGAAGTTGGCAAACACCAGCGCCTGGCCAGCCTCCTTGCTTGCAGAACCGGCAAACCCGTCGCCAGCGTGTTGAGCTGCGGGAAAGAGGCGCAAGACCGGTTGCTCGCCCTGGGACAAAGACCTGCCCAGGCTCTTGGCGGGCGCGACGAACTCAATGCGCGGCTCGGCACCAGCCCGCCCCGGTTGCCCCGGTAACGGCATCACCGCAGGGCGCTGGTCAGCAGATGCGCTCCAGGTCTCGCTGCGACCAGCAGCCAGATTGGAGGCCAAGAACCCGCCTGCAACAACGGCGCTGAGGCAGACGAGGCCCCAGCCAATGGTGTGTAAAATGCGCATAAATCAAAAGAAAATTTGCTAAAATCTCCTGTGATCTAGCGCGCAATTGGGACGAGATTGGGGAGCCAAATTGAAGCTGGCAAGGTCATCCAGGTGCTCACGCACACTGCTGCATGCAGCCTAGCCCCATGCTCATAGTCCCGCTCTTCGCTCCATGCTCCTAGGCCTGAGCACCGAGACCAGCGCCAAAGGCCCGGATTGCAACAACCTTATCGTGGAAGGCCTGCCAGTCGTCGCGCGTATCTATTCCGCTCCAGATGGCTTCGATCTCGTCATAGAGCAAGCTGACCGGCTCATCGCTCAGGGTTGGCCCGCAGCGCGGGTAAGCCTTCAGGGCTTGCAGCACGGATCCGAAGGCGTCCGGCAACCGGTCCGGTTGATCGCCATAACCAGCGGCGTGAAAGAAGGCCTCAAAGCCAAAATCGGTCTCGCGCAGCGCCTGGAAGGTCTGATGCATCACATCATCCAGGGCGACTTGCTCGGCCTTGCTTGGTTGGGGGGCGCCCGCGCGGCCGAGGTGGCGCAAAAAGTGCTGACGCAGCCCGGTTTGAAACGCAGGCCCAAAGCCTTGCAGCGCCCCCGCCAGGGCCTGGCTATCCTCCACCAACAGGCCCAAAGCTCCCGCCAAGCGCGACAGGTTCCAAACCACCGCGTCGGGCTGGCGGCCAAAAGCATAGAGCCCCTGGCGATCAAAATAGGCCGCCGTGAAGCCTGGCTGAAAGGTCGGCAAGAAGCGATAGGGCCCGTAGTCGAAACTCTCGCCGGTGATGTTCATATTGTCGGTGTTCAACACGCCATGAACGAAACCCACCATCATCCAGCTTGCGGTTAGGTCGGCAGTGGCGCGTGTCACGGCAGACAAGAAGGCTTCTACGCGCTCAGCCAGCCCAACGCCCGCCAGGCTGGCATCGGTGGATCCAAACAGATGTGGATAATAGTGAAGCAAGCAGTGGTCCACCAAGGCTTCTAGCCGAGCAGGTGCGCGCTCGAAGGCGTGGCGCTGGAAGGTGCCAAAACGGATATGGCTGTGACCCAGGCGCGTCAGGACCGCGCCGCGTGCCGGGCTGGGCTCGTCGTGGCGCTGCAAGGCCTCGCCGGTTTCAATCAGGCAAAAGGCGCGCGATGTCGGCACGCCCAGCGCCGCGAGCATCTCGGCAGCCAGCACCTCGCGCACCCCGCCTTTCAGCGTCAGGCAACCGTCCGCGCCGCGCGCGTAGGGCGTCCTACCCGACCCTTTGGTGGCCAGGTCCAACAGGCGCCCAGTGCCCGCCTCATAGACCTGGGCAAACAGAAAGCCGCGCCCGTCGCCGAGGTCGGGATTATAGACCTGAAATTGGTGGCCGTGATAGCGCATCGCGCGGGGCTGCTGCATGCCATCGGGCAGCGGATGAAAGCGACAAAAATGGTGCATCCAGTCGCTTTCCTCCAACCTCAACATGCCCAGACTATCGCCAGCGGCTTGATTGGCCCAGCGAAACTGCGCTGCGTCAAACTGCTTGGGCGCAACCGGATCGCTGAAGTCCGGCCCCAACGCTTCAAAAGCCCGCGCCGGGCGGTAGACATGAGAAAATTCGATCATATAGTGGCCCCCGCCCAACTTGGTTTCCCGCTTACGATTGATGCCTATCTATGTACTATCAGCCCTTGACCCAAGACCACGGCTTGCGCCATTCGCCGCTCAAAGCCCTGGTGATTCCGCGCCCAATCGGCTGGATTTCCTCGCTCGACAGCCAAGGGAGGCTCAATCTGGCTCCCTATAGTTTCTTTAACATCGTCTGCGATGCCCCGGCCATGGTCATGTTCTCCTCATCGGGGGAAAAGGACAGCCTGCGCAACTGCCAAGAGACCGGCGAGTTCGTCGCCAACTTCGTCAGCGCACGCCAGACCGGGGCGATGAATGCCTCCTCTGCGGCGGTCCCGTCCCAGGTCAACGAATTCGAGCTGGCGGGCCTGCAACCCGTCGCGAGCCATAGCGTTGCTGCCCCGCGCGTCAAGGACGCTCCAGCAGCCCTAGAGTGCAAGCTGCACGACATTATCGAGCTGCCCTCAACCGAGCCCGGACGGCGCAACGCCATGGTGCTGGGCCTGGTGACCGGGATCTTCATTGATGATGCCTACATTAAAGATGGCATGGTCGATCAGGAAGCCATGCAGGCCTTAGCGCGCTGCGGCTACCGCGACTACGCCACCGTCGAGCGCGTGTTCGAAATTGGCCGACCTGACGACTAGAGGTATTTCCCCCGACCGCAGTCGCTCTGCGCGCGCTATCGCGTTGATTTGTCCGGAGAATCGCAGGGGTTCCCGGTACTCATCGCTTGGGCTTTTCGCTCGAAATCCTGGCGCCTGGAAGTCCCAGCCCTTTGAAATTCCAGCGACCGGGTGCGTTGCAGACTAATCGCCCGACGCCCTAGCCGGCCGCCGCGCGCTCTTCGTCAGCCTCGTTGGCAGGGGTGCTATTGCCTGGATTAAGGCGCGTGGTCTCAACGACCCGGATCGGGCGCAGTTCGTCGAAACCGTCGAACAGATCGACCTGCTGGTCTTCTGGCATCGACCAGTGGCGCAAACAGCGGGCCTCATAGAGATCGTTGCCACCGATCTCCACCTTAGCCTGGCTACCGCCCTTCTTGTAGGTGCGGCTCGCTGGGCGTCCACAGACGGCACAAATGGCTTTTTGCTTGTGAATTTCTTCGGCCATGGCAGCCAGCATGGCGCTGGCGGTAAAGGGCTTGCCTTGCCAATCCATGTCGAGGCCCGATGCCACCACATCGATGCCCGCGTCCAACAAGTCTTGAACGATCGAAACGATATCGCCGCGAAAGTTAGGCGGCGTGAAGAACTGCACTTCGTCGAAAAAGACCGCTCTGACCTTGGCATCGCGCAGGTGCTGATTGGTGTTGCCCCAGTGGTAGATGGCCTCGGCCTCTGCCGACAAGCCCTCGTGGCTCACCACCTTCATCTTGGCATAGCGCTGGTCATAAGCTGGTTTGAAGGCGGCCACCTTCTTGCCCTGCCCGTTCGAAGCCCAAAGCAAGCGCTTCAGCAGCTCGGTGGTCTTGCCCGAGAACATGGGGCCGCAAAGCAGCGTAAGTTTTCCGTGCATGCCGTGTCCTTTTGGCTGGCGGTTCGTTGGTCCCCAAGGCGTCCTTGCATTGGCAGCCCTCTTCGGGGCTTTGCCAGCGCGGCCTTTCGATTTGTCCCACCCACTTTCAATTGGGCAGCGACTGTCCTACCTAGGTTAGCAAGTCAGGTCACGAATCAAAAAAGGACAGCCGCATGTTGGCCCTTCTATCCCCGGCAAAATCGCTCGACTTCGAGAGGTCTTGCGATCTGTCGCTCATGAGCCAAGCGCGACTTCTGGATCAAAGCGCCATGCTCGCGCGCAAGCTGAAAACTTTATCGCGCAAGTCGATCGCCAGCATGATGACTTTGTCGGACGCCTTGACAGAGCTGAATTATCAACGATTCCAGGATCTTGATCTGAGCCCCGAAGCCGATGGGCAGAAACCCGCCATTCTCGCCTTTGCTGGGGATGTCTACGTTGGCCTGGATGCGGGCAGTCTTGATGCACCGCAGTTACTCGCTGCTCAGGACAAGTTGCGCATTCTATCAGGCCTCTATGGCCTCTTGCGCCCTTTGGATGGAATTCAACCCTATCGACTAGAAATGGGGCGCAGCTTAACAACCTCAAGAGGAAAGACTCTATACGCCTTTTGGGGATCGCGCATCACCCAGCTTCTGGAGCACGACTTGGCTGCAAGCGGCAGCGCCTTTGTCATCAACCTCGCCAGCCAAGAGTACTTCAAAGCGGTCAAGCCGAAGGAGCTGAGCGTTCCGGTCATCACGCCAGACTTTAAGGAATGGCGCGACGGGCGCCTGACCAGCATTTCTTTTTCGGCCAAGCGCGCGCGAGGACTGATGGCGCGTTTCATGCTGACCAACGATGTGCGCAGCCCCGAGGATTTGAAACACTTCCAGGTAGAAGGTTACCGCTTCGATCCCGAGGCCTCGCGCGGCAACACCTGGATTTTTGCCCGCGAAGATCAGCGCGCTATCGCTGCATAGAGCCGCTTCCTGCGCGCGCGTATTCCACCGAGCAGCATGTTTCAAATTTGCGCTAACGTGTTGGTTTTAGGGCAAAGTTGCCCGCGTACTTGTTTCCCAGCGCACGGGCTTTTCTCTCAGGCCCAGAACGAGAAAAAGGGCTAGCGCCAACTAGCCCTTCTGCTCAACGCCGATTGCCACAAGGGCAGCCGACAAACTGTTCGCGAAATCCGGTGCACGCGCAGCGCACAGGGGCCAGCCCGGCTCGGGCGCGCCGCATCCTATTCGCAATTTCGGTAACTTAGATGGGGTTTTCGAACGCAAGCGTCAAGCCACAGGCCAGCGCAAGGGCGCCCTGGTGTGTGCCGGCGCTGAACCGCTGTCACTCACCATGCACGCGCCGTCTGCCTTGGCGCTATACACCCTGGCAACGACACCCCGCGTAGGGGCGCTGGCCTCTTAGGGCATCAGCTTGAAGCGTACGCCTCCGCCAACGTAGTAGCTGTTGATGCGATCCGATTCAAAAACGTTGGCGTTGTTGAAGTGGATCATGGTGTTGCCAGTCGCAACGAACTCGATCTGAGGGTTGATGTCGAAGGAAACTTTGACCTCGGGACCAGCCATGAACGAGTTGATTTCATCGGAGGCAATCAAAACGGTCGTTGCCGTTGCACTCTGCGCGGTGTCAAGCTGTGTCGCCGCAAAAGAGTCATAGGCAAAGCGCGAGCCACCCAGCTTGGCATTGGCCCCCAGCTCAAAGCGCGAGCCAATTTCGAAACCCAGACCGACCCCGGCATAGTAGGTGATCAGCGAGCCGTCCACAGCGGTCAACGAACGCAGGTAGTCGCCATCGGTCGCCGTCACGTCATAGTCGAATTTGGTATCGCCAAACGAGACCCCAACGAAGCCAAGCCCTTTGACGATCGGGTTGATGTCGGTGACCATACCGAGCTCGCCAAAGCCGGCAACGCCAGTGCTGAAGTCAATTTTTTCCTTGAACGCGCCAAACTGCGTATTCGACGTCGAAGTGCTGAGGTCGGTTATGAACTGCGCGCCAACACCGGCATCAACATAGGGGCTAGGCGTTGAAAGCTGCGCGCTGGCCGCGGTCGCGGAGGACACCAGCAAGGCTGCCAGCAAAAATGTGCGGGCCATGGGTCAATCCTTAAAAAAATTGGGTGGCACAGGCTGTGCCGAATTGCATGATCTTCCCTTACTAAACCTAAAGATGTAACGCAACTTAAAAATGAGCTTTTTGTCTTAACGTGCTCTTAATTATACATTTGTCTCCTGCCTAAGCTCTAAATCGAGCTAGTTCCCGCGAGCGATGGCCCGCATTGCGCCGGTGCTCGTGCTTGGAGTCTTGGCCACAGGCCCATGCCGCCAAGTCATCCGCGACCCTGCAGGACGCAACCTGGCTTGTCCGCACGGGGCCAGCGGGCTAAGGCTAGCTGATGGATGCGATTCCCCACACCTTCGATCTCTGGCTTCTCGCCCTTCTTGCTCCGCTCGAGGCGCTACAGGCCAGCGGACAGACCAGCCTTGGTACCGGTGCCAGCCTTGCCCTTGTCGTGGGGCTGGTCTTCACCGCTGCCTTGGTGCGCGGCCTGGCGGGCTTTGGCTTTCCTTTGGTCCTGGTCTCGATCATGGCCCTGCTCTACCCGCCCGCTTTCGTCGTGCCCTTGGTGGTCATTTTGCAGGCCAGCTTTGGCGTCCTTGACCTGGCACGCATCCGCAGCAAGGCCGACTGGCCGCTCCTTGGCCGGGTGGTTGTCGGCAGCCTGCTCGGCGCACCTCTGGGTGTGTTGGTGCTGATGTTCGTTCCCGAGGTCTATTTGCGCATGATCTTGGGTTTAGCGATCATGGTTGCAGCCTACGCGCTGCTGCGCGGGTTCTCGCTCAAAGCCAAGGCCGGGCCGCGCGCTCAGTTCGCGACAGGCATCGTTTGCGGCTTCGCTCACAGCTCGGCAGCCATGTCTGGGCCGCCTGCGGTCTTCATGCTGCTGGCCAGTCAAACCGACCCCGAGCGTGCCCGCGCGACCTTGTTCGCTCTCTACGCCTTGGTGGCCTGGGTGGCCATTATCGCGATGCGGCTTGCTGGAGCGATCGATGCACAAAACTTGGTGCTGGGTCTCAGTTTGCTGCCGGTGATGTATCTGGGCTTCGAGGTCGGCAAGGCCCTCTACAAAAGCCTGGAGCCCAAGTTCTTCCGTCCGGTTGCGACCCTTGTGTTGATGGCAACTGGGCTTGTTCTGCTTCTCAAGAGCCTCTGGGCTGCCCTTGCCCAGCTTTAGGCCTAAGGGATTTCGATGACTGCTTCCGCCACTTCCTCCGTTCCAGCGCGCGCGCTGGCTTTCCATCTTCAAACCCTGGTGCTGGCGCTGATCGTCTGCGTTGTCGGCGCACAGACCCTGCTGCTCAGTCCCTTGCTGCTCAACCTGGCGGCAACCTTCGATGTCAACGAGGCCGAGGCCGCACGCGGGATCGCTGCCTATGCCGGAGCAACCGCCCTGTCAGCATTCTTTCTCGCGCGCTTCATCGACGTGATCGGCGCGGGCCGGATTATTCGCATCGGCTTGTTGGTTTTGCTGGCCGGCTTGGCCCTTGCCGGTTTGGCACCGCGTTTCTATTGGCTGCTGATCGGCCAAGCGATCGCGGGTGTAGCCGCAGGCCTGCTCCTTCCAGCGGCCTATAATCTAGCCTCGGTGGTTGCCCCACCGGGCAAGCGTTCGGCTGTGATGGGGCGCGTCCTGCTGGGTTGGTCGGTTGCCATGGTAGCAGGCGTGCCGGTTGCCGCCTTCATTGCCGATCTCGCCTCTTGGCGCATGGCCTTTGCGCTCATGCTGGCCCTGGCTGCTTTGGCGTTGATCGCCAGCCTCTTGCTGCTGCCAACCAGCCTTGGCCCGCAAGGCAAATCCCCTGCCCCGATTAGCCTTGACCTGCTCAGAATCCCGCGCATCGCGCGCGTGCTCGGCATCGGCTTTGTCTTCATGCTAGCATTCTATACCTGCTACGCCTTTTTGGGCACCTACGTGCGCCAGTCCATGGGCTTGAACGCCAGCCAGGCGGCCTATTTCGTCTTGGCTTATGGCATCTTCTTTGGCGTTGCCAGCCTGGTCTCCCCGGTTATTGATCGTTGGGGCGAGGATCGCGTCTTCACCCCGCTGCTGCTCATTATTGCGGGGCTCTATTTTGTTATGACGCTCGGGCCGTTTGATTTTTGGACGACTTTTTTCCTGATTGGTACTTGGGGGTTTTTCAACCACTTTGTGCTGAACATGCTGGTGAGCCTGCTTGCTAAGGCCAACCCGGAACGCATGGGCGAGACGCTGGGCCTTAACTCCAGCTTGACCTACGTCGCCAGCCTGATCGGCTCAGGTGTTTTGGGGCGGCTCTATCTGACATCAGGCTACCGCAGTCTGGCGGCCTTGGGCGTTGTCTGGCTGCTGCTCGCCGCGCTCTTGTGGGCGACCCGCCGCAATAAGAATTCCTGAACCAACTCGCAAACCAAGGCACAAAAAAACGGCCCCGAAATGCTTCGGAGCCGCTCTTTGATTGGGTCCAGCCGGTGCGATTAGCGGCTGTAGAATTCGATGACCAGGTTGGGTTCCATCTGTACCGGGTAAGGCACGTCTTCCAACTTGGGGCCACGCAGGAAGGTGGCGGTCAGTTTCTTGGGATCCAGTTCGATGTAGTCAGGAACATCGCGCTCAGCCGAGACCAGAGCTTCCAGAACCATTGCCATTTCGCGGCTCTTCTGGCGGACTTCGATCACGTCACCATCTTTAACCATGTATGACGGAATGTTCACGCGGCGGCCGTTGACCAACACATGGCCGTGGCTGACGAACTGGCGCGCAGCAAACACGGTCGGCACCAGCTTGGCGCGGTACACGGCCGCGTCCAAGCGACGCTCAAGAATCTCGATCAGGTTCTGCGAGGTGTCACCCTTACGGCGCACAGCTTCTTGGAAGTAGCGCACGAACTGCTTTTCGCTGATGTTGCCGTAGTAGCCCTTCAGCTTCTGCTTGGCCATCAGCTGGATGCCGAAATCAGTCGGCTTCTTACGGCGGTTCTGACCGTGTTGGCCAGGGCCGTAGCTGCGGCGGTTGAAAGGTGACTTGGGGCGGCCCCACAGGTTGACGCCCAGGCGGCGGTCGATTTTATACTTCGACGCAATACGCTTTGACATGAGTTACTCTCGTCTTGCTTGTTGTCCCGGCTGGACATCCGCGCCACGGCGGAGCCAAGACGCCAAAGCGCCTTACGACCGGAAATGGAGCGCTTATCTAGCCAAGCTGAGACGGCTTGTAAAGCCCTTTGCGTCTGGCGACCTGCGGCAGATGCACAAAATCCTAGGGCCTGCGCCCGGACTCGTGCAAGGCCTTAAAGAGGCCGTGTAACATGCCAACCTCGCCAGGGCTGAGCTGGGCTTTGCCAAACAGCGCATAGAGGTTGGCTTCCACGGTCGCTCGCTTGTCCTCAACGCCAAAGAAACGCGAGTCTTCCAGCATAGCGACCAACCGCTTCATGAGATTGTCAACCGCCTGGCGATCGGCGGGGCCTTGAGGGCTGCTGGGCAGCGCTGGCGTATCGGAGCGCGCCTGGAACCACTCGTAGGCCAGCAAGAGCACCGCCTGCGCCAAATTCAGCGAGCTGAATTCGGGATTGAGCGGCACGCGGATCAGGGCATTGGCAACCGCCAAATCCTCGTTGCTAAGGCCCGAGGCTTCAGGCCCAAACAAGACCGCCGTCTTGGCAGAGCCCCGTTCTTGCGCCATGACCGGCAACTGAGCTGGCGTGGCAAAAGGCAGGCTCAGGCCGCGATCACGCGCGGTGGTGGCCGCAACAAGCTGGCAGTCGGCCACCGCGTCTTCCAAGCTATCAAAGACCTGCGCTTGCTCCAAGATCCAGGTCGCGCCCGAGGCCGGAGCCTCAGCAGCGGCGTTCGGCCAGCCGTCGCGCGGCGCCACCAAGCGCAGCTCATGCAGGGCAAAGTTGCCCATGGCCCGCGCGCAAAAGCCGATGTTCTGCGCCAACTGCGGGCGCACCAACACCACGACCAAATCGCTGGGGCGCCGGAGTTGTTCAGGCAAGGGCGCGCGCGCCTTCTTGCAGCAGCTTCCAGGTAATGGCATCGTGCAGCGCCATATATGAGGCGTCAATAATGTTGGCCGAAATGCCAACGGTGTGCCAGGTACGGCCCTTGCTATCGTGGCTCTCGATCATGACGCGGGTCACGGCTTGGGTGCCCGATTTGGAATCCAAGATCCGCACCTTGTAGTCCGACAGCGTCATATCTTTCAGGCAAGGGTAGTGATCCAGCAAAGCCTTGCGCATGGCGCGGTCCAAAGCATTGACCGGGCCATTGCCAGACTCGGCTTCCATGTGTGAGCTGGAGCCCACCCAGAGGGTGACCAAAGCCACCGCCTCAACCACTACCTCACCGCGCGCATTGTGGCGGCGTTCGTCGATAACGCGAAAGCGGTCCAGGTCATAAAAGGCCTTGAAGGGCATAGCGACTTGGCGTGCCAGCAGCTCAAACGAGGCCTCCGCTCCGTCGAAGGTCAGCCCCTGGGCTTCCTTTTCCTTGACGCGCTCCAGCAGTCGCCCGACCTGGTCGTTGCTCAGCTCCATGCCCAGCTTGGTTTTGGCCAGCATCATCTTGATGTTCGCCCGGCCCGACTGATCGGACACCACCACTTGGCGATCATTGCCGACCGTCTGTGGGTCGATATGCTCGTAACTGGCTGGATTGCGCGCAATGCCCGAGACGTGCAGCCCCGCCTTGTGGGCAAAGGCGCTGGCACCGACATAAGGCGCATTAGCGCGCGGCGAGCGACCAACGATCTCGTCCAACAGCCGCGAGGTTAGGGTCAGCCCCTGCATGGCTTCATCGCTGACCCCGATTTCAAAATTTGTCTTCAGCTTCAGCGTCGGAATGAGCGAGACCAAATCGGCGTTGCCACAACGCTCGCCAATGCCGTTCAAGGTGCCCTGGATCTGGCGCGCACCGGCCTCGACCGCCGCCAACGAGTTGGCCACCGCGTTGCCGGTGTCGTCGTGGCAGTGGATGCCCAATTGATTGCCGGGGATGATCTGCTCGACTTCGCGCACGATGTCGTAAACTTCGCTTGGTAAGGTGCCGCCGTTGGTGTCGCACAGGACGATCCAACGCGCGCCAGCTTTGCGCGCAGCTTCCAAGCAAGCCAAGGCGTAGTCTTTGTTGTTCTTGAAGCCGTCGAAAAAATGCTCGGCGTCGTAGAGAACCTCACCCGCATGGTTGCCCAGGTGGCGCAGGCTGTCTTCGATCATCGCAAGGTTTTCGTCCAGCGTCGTGCCCAAGGCTTCGGTGACGTGGAAATCCCAGGACTTGCCAACCACGCAATAAGCGTCACAGCGCGCATCGCGCAGGCCCGCCAAAACCGGGTCATTGTCGGCGCTGTAACCCGCCCGGCGGGTCATACCAAAGGCAACGAACTTGGCCTTGGTCAGGCTTGGCGGCTCGTTGAAGAACTCTTCATCGGTGGCATTGGCACCTGGCCAACCGCCCTCGATGTAGTCCAGTCCCAAACTGTCGAGCGCATCGGCAATGCTGCGTTTGTCGTTGACCGTAAAATCAATGCCGCGGGTCTGCTGTCCGTCGCGCAAGGTGGTGTCGAAAAGATGGATGTAGCCGGAAGACATGTGGGAAGCCATGGGGCCTTTGCGTCTGCTTGGAAGTGTGAGTGAGCCAAAATCGCTCACCAGGCGCAACGCGCTTGCCAAGCAAGGGCCTCTTATAGAGGAGACAGCTCTTTTATCAAATGCTGCAAGGCCGCGCGGGCGGTCTTGAGTCGAAATTGCGCAGCTTTGGTGGCACTGAGCCCCTTTTCCGGCGCGCTAAGCGCCAAAGTCGGCAGCGCAAGCTGGCCATGGACCGGCGTCGCCTCACTCTCGCCGCCACTCGCGGTCAGTCGCGCCCTTAGCGCCTCAGGGCTGTCCACGCCTTGCTCCAACAGCTTTTGTACGCCGCGGATCGTATAGCCCTCCACATAGAGCAGATCGCGGATTCCAACCAGCAGCGCCTTGTCTTCTGGGCGATAATAGCGGCGACGGCCGTTGCGTTTGAGCGGTTGCAGTTGCGGGAATTTGCTCTCCCAAAAGCGAAGGACGTGCTGAGGCACGTCCAATTCCTCAGAGATTTCTGAGATGGTACGATAGGCTTGGGGATCTTTGCTGCGTCGAACCACGCCAAGGCTCCTGTTCAACGGTTACGGCCATGCAGTCGCCAGCGCGCCTTTACGGCTAGCTGTTTCCGTTGATGCGATCTTTCAACAATTGGCTCGCTTTGAAGCTCAGCACGCGGCGCGGCGAAATCGCGGCCTCTACGCCCGTTTTGGGGTTGCGACCAACCCGCTCGGCCTTGGCGCGCACGTTTAAGCTGCCGAAGGATGAGATCTTGACGCTCTCTTCTTCGATCAAGGCTTGGCAGATTTCTTCCAAAACCTGCTCAATGAGGTCGGCTGACTCTTGCCGCGACAAGCCTATTTTATTGCAAACCGCCTCTGCGAGATCAGCGCGCGTCAGCGTCTGTTCCGTCATCTCCCATCCCCTCCAAGACCTCTGAGGCTTGCTCTTGGGTCTTTATGATTTGAGCATTTGCTACCTCTAGTCTCTGGCTTATCGTATCAAGGAAGTGATGTCGATACAAATTCGCTGCGACGCCAATCGCGTTGGCGAAGCCCAAAGCGTCGGTTCCGCCATGACTTTTTACAGAAATAGCGTTCAGTCCCACCAGGACCGCGCCGTTGTAGCGACGCGGATCAAGCTGAGCGCGCAGCATGCGCAAGCGGTTGAAGCCGATGGCATAGGCTAGCATGCCGAAGATGGAGCCGCGAAACGCACGACGGATGTATTCCTGGATCAGGCGCGCCAGGCCTTCGGTGGTTTTCAGCGCAACGTTGCCGGTGAAGCCATCGGTCACAATGACATCGCAAGCCCCCTTTTGAATGTCGTCGCCTTCCACGAAGCCGATGTACTCGCCGCTGCCCAACGGCAAATCCTTCATCAAGCGGTGCGCCTCTTGCACCACGTCGTTGCCCTTCAGATCTTCCGATCCAACATTGAGCAAACCAACACTGGGGGACTCAATATCGAGGGCTGTCGAAGCGTAGGCGGCGCCCATCACCGCAAACTGACTGAGGTTCTCTGCCGTACAGGTCACGTTGGCGCCCAGGTCCAACAGCACCGAACTGCCACGGTTCAAGGTCGGCAAGGCCGAGACAATCGCGGGACGGTCGATGCCCGGCACCATGCCCAGCACATGTTTGGACAGCCCCATCAGTGCGCCGGTATTGCCCGCTGAGACGCTGGCTTGCGCCCGGCCATCGGCCACAGCTTCAAGCGCCAAACGCATCGATGAACGGCGATTGCGCACCCGAAAGGCATCGCGTGCGCGCGCGCCTGAATCGATCTTGACCTCGGTGTGCTCCAACTGCCAGCGGTCCGCAAGCCCTGGAAAGCGATCCATCAGCGGGCGCACCACTTCCTCGTCGCCAAAGATCAAAAATTGAACGTGGCGGTCTTTGCGCGCAAAGCGAGCGGCACCCTCAATCACCAAGTCAGGGGCCTTGTCGCCCCCCATGGCGTCCAGAGCAATCGTCAGGCTTTGGGTCATATATCCTAGTCTCGGAAGTTGGTTCAGGGTTAGAGGTTATCGTTTGTCGGCTGATTGTCTCATCAACCGTTTACCGGCTACAAAAGCAGACGCCAGACGGCAAGACGAAACCCTGACCTTCACCGAGGCCAGGCACCTTCAACCGCCACACTATGCATGCGCGCCCGCTCCAGGCAAGGCGATTAAACTCTAGGAGGCAAACAATCGCGCCCTGCGGAATGGCGCATCTGCGGCTTTCACCAACATGTGTTGGCGCGCTAGTCCTTGCTTTGCTTAGCGCCAAGCTTGAAATCGGCTAGAGCCGCAAAGGGTCGCGGCTTCTCCTCGAGCTCCCACTGCGGCCCGAAGCTCTGATCCAAGGGGGCCAGCCCCGGCTTGCGCGGAATATCTGGCAGCGCCAGGCTGAAGGACTGCAACAAGAATTCACCAACATCCGCCAAGCCGTCGGCGGTCAAAGGCTCATTCATGCTTTCGTCGTCCTGCAACTGAGGCAGCTCTCCTTCGGGCACGAAGTAGGTCTCAAGGTCCAAGGTCAAGCTGTCGTCGAACGGCTCCAGAGTGACTGCACAGATTTGCGCCATGGATGCGCTAAGCCGAGCTTTCACATGGGTCAGCCCGTGGCGCAAACCGATGCTCCCTTGCGACTCAAACCGTGTCAGGGCTTCCAGACCAAAGCGCGCGGCCAGGTCTGCCAGCAAGGCAGCTGAGGTAAGGTCTAGGCGAAATTCCAGCGGCTCGTCTAGGCTGCTGGGATCGATCACCAGCTCGGCAGGGTCGTGAAATGTCTTGCTCATGGCTCCCCCAAAATCTTGGCGCCAATCTGCGCAATCTCATCTGGTTTGCCAAGCGTGATCTGGCCAGCGCGCAGCTCAGCGCTGCTGCAAGCAGCAAAAATGTGCTGCAAACCTACAACGTAAGATATGAGCTGCCCCATTTGCAGGTCTTGCAAATGGCCAAGATTGAGGTTGCGGGTCAGGGCCTCGGCCAGCGCTTGGCGCCGCGCCTCGGTCTGTTGGTGTGCCAAAGCATCGGCATAGGCTTGTGCGCGACCGAAGAAGCCTTGGGTGACCCGTTTGATGTGCTTGGACATGGACATGTCACCCACCCCGCTCTCGCGCAGAGCAAAGTCCCAATTGCCCATGAAGCAGTCGAACAACCTTTGCGAGAATCTCTTGGGGATGCTTGCATCAGATTGCAACCGCTCGAACACAAAATGGGCGTGTAAAACAGCGACATCAAAGCGGCCCGTAAAGCTGCAATCAACACCAATTTCGTCATAAAACCAGGGACTTAGTGCCTGAACGGTTAAGATTTCATACACAGCCTCGACCGCTTTGCGATCACGCTGCCCTTGTGTCCAAGTCCTTGCAATGCCAAACATGCCCTGCACCCCTCAATCCGTGTTGTCCTCGATCTAAGTAAACCCGGTCCTCATGTCATCTCTTTTGCCAGTTCTGCGCCAACTTGCCGTGGTTATCCTCGTGCTGCTGCCGCTGTCCGCCTGCCAAAAAACGATGGCAGTCTACGGTCAATTCCCGACCCCAGAGGAGGTGGCGCAGCTCGAACCGCAGGTCCATAATCGCGGTGACGTCGTTCGCATTTTGGGAACGCCATCGCACCTGGGCAACTTTAGCGATAGCCGATGGTACTACGTCAGCCAAACTCGCGACGAAACTATCAAATTTCGATCAAAAAAGTCACAACAAGTGGTTCTAGAGCTGGACTTCGACGATCAAGGCATCTTGCAAGCCATGCAAGCCTACACATTGGTCGATGGGGTTCGCGTTGTTCCCTCTGGTGACAGAACTGTCACCTTTGGACGCAATGCGACCTTGTTGGAAGAAGTGTTGGGTTCGATTGGCCGCTTTGGCAGCAAGAAGGGCACCCCGGGCAGTATTCCGGGTAAACCTGGCGGACGCTAACCAGCGTCTACCGCGTCTCGGGGAAATTTTCCGCCCCGTGCAAGGCGCTTGGACCGTCACCTGTATTTTGACGATTTTGATAGAACAAGGCGACGCAGCAAAAGAGCGCCGATACCAATTTTTTAGGTATTTTCATGACCAGCCGATTTGTGCGCAGAATTTTCGCTGCGCTGATCATCGTTTCCGCTTGCGCATTTCCAAGCTATGCGATCGACGCCCAAATCCTGATCGCCTCTTATCAAGCGGGGCCGTCGGGCCTGTGGCTCGCCTCGCGCGGTTCGGCCGCCTCTGCCGCCCCCGCCTTCAGCACCAATGGCCAGATCCACGCCTACGTCTGGCAACGCTTCAACCAGCTTTTCCCCGCCTCCTACAGCGCTCTGGTCAAAGAGTTTGAGGTTGCCTCTGACGGCAAAGGAAATATCACGGCTTATTCGGGCCTGTCCGACCGCCAGTTTGGAGCCTGGGTACTGGGCATTGATCCGGCCGATGTCTTCCCTGGCGGCCAGCTCGACAAAGCAGAGCTTGACGCCTCGCTGATCCACGAGTTCGGGCACATCTTGTTCCAACGTATGGGCCAGATGCAGCATTCGCGCCGCGCCTTCGCAGCCCTCAAAACCCCGGGCTACCAGCGCGAGGTTCAGGCCGCCCGGGCGGACTGCCAAACCTTCTTCACCTTTGATGCCTGCGCCGAGCCGACCTCCTACCTCTACCACTACATGTACGCCTTTTGGCAGCCCATGTTGACGGCTTGGGTGCAGTCCAGCCAGACCCAGATGGCGCGCCGCAGCTTCCTAGAGACGCACCGCCAGGGCTTCGTATCCAGCTATGCCTCGACCCATCCTGTTGAGGACATGGTCGAGACCTTTACCGCTTTCATTCTGCGCCCGACGCCACAGGACAACAGCCTGTCAGCGCAGAAGATCCAGTTCTTCTATCAGTATCCCGAGATGGTCCAGTTGCGAGCGCACATTCGCGCTAACCTTTGAGACCTAAGAGATATTGAATGAGGGTGTCCGACTGGGGAGGCAAACTTTGCCTCCCCTCTTTTTTTGCGGACAGATCAGCCCCAGCAGCTTTGCTGTCAGGGCTGCTTGCGTTTCACTTGGCCGCGCGCTCGATAGCTTCCTGGATCAGGCGCTCTGCGTCTTCGCGACCCTTCCAGCCTTCCACACGCACCCACTTGCCGGGCTCCAAATCTTTGTAGTGCTCGAAGAAGTGCTTGATCTGAGCGATCAGGTTTTCGGGCAACTGCTCATAGGAATCGATGCCCTTGTAGAAAGGGTCAATTTTGCTGTGCGGCACTGCCAGGATCTTTTCGTCCTTGCCGCCGTCGTCTTCCATAACCAGCACGCCAACGGGAACCGAACGAATAACCGAGCCCGGCACCAATTGGTGACGTCCGACGACCAGCACATCCACCGGGTCACCGTCTTCTGACAGAGTGTGGGGCATGAAGCCATAGTTGCAGGGATAGAACATGGGCGTGTGGATGATGCGATCCACGACGATCGCGCCAGCATCCTTGTCAAATTCGTATTTGACGGGATCGGCGTTGGCCGGAACTTCGATAATCACGTTGATGTCGCGCGGGGGCTCTTTGCCCATGGAGATTTTAGAAATGTCCACGCCAGGATCCTTTCAGGTTCGGTGAAGTCGCCGCCTTATGGCAAAGCTGAGGCCCAGGCTCAAGAGCCTGCGGCGCTGTGCTGCGATTTCTTCACAAAGCGCTCAACCAACAAGGCCACCAAGATGAGGCCCGTCACGGGTACGGCGGTCAGAATTACGCTGGTCCAACCGCCAGCCTCCAGCACCCGCCCCGCCGTCATGGACGACAGGGACACCAAGCTGAACACCACCAAATCGTTGACAGACTGGGCCTTTGCCCGTTCCTGAGGTCGGTATTCTTGTGCCAACATGGCTGTGCCACCGATGAAGGTGAAGTTCCAGCCGATACCCAAGGCGATCAGCGCCACCGAGAAGTGCCCAAAGCTAATCCCGCTGAACGCAACCGCCGCAGCGACCAGCAACAACAAGGCCCCCACCAAAATAACCCGCTCGACCCCGAAACGGGTGATCAAACGGCCGGTAAAAAAGCTGGGCGCAAACATGCCCAACACATGCAAGGAGACAACCGTGTTGGAGTCGCTAGGGTCAAAGCCACAGCCCGCCATAGCCAAAGGGGTCGGCACCATCATAAAGTTCATCACCGCATAGCCAACCATGGCCGAGACCATGGCCACGATGAAGCGCGGCCGCAGCACCAGCTCAGCCAGGCTGCGCACGTCCTGCGCTTCGCCTTCGGGCTTGGGTTGTGGGATATCGGTAAACTGCACGATGACAAGCGCGGCGATCATCAACAACATGACCGCCAAATAGACCCCCGCAAAACTTACCGGCGACAGCCAATCCTTGGCTGCTGTTGCCAGCATTGGCCCCATGACCGCCGCCACAACGCCACCAATCATGACGTAGGAGATGGCGTTGGCCTGATAGCCAGGCGTAGCCGCTTCGACCGCAGCAAAGCGCATCTGGTTGATGACGATCGAGTGCAGGCCAAACAGGAAGCCGCCGACGCACAGCAACCAAAAGCTGCCGATCAAAACCGCATAGCAAGACAAGCCCCCGGCGATAATGCCTGCCAGCGCGCCTATACTGGTGCCCCAACGCCGCCCGATCAGCTTCATCATGTAGGCGGCCGGAATGGTGGCCACAAACATGCCCGAAAACTGGAGCGCGGTCGGCCAAAAGGCCATGGACTTGTCGTCCACGATGTAGACCGCCGCTAAGGTCGATGTCGCGATCAACATGACCAGCGTAGATTGACCAAAGGCCAGCGCCACGAACAGCAGCGCAATGTTGCGGTTCATTCCCGGAAACAGGCGCTGAAGCAGACCCAAAGGCGCGTTAGAGCTTTGCATGAACATATCCTTCTCGGGCCAAGCTCAGCGCCTGGCCTTTGGCGTCTAACAAGGTCAGTCCCTGGCCTTGCGTCAAGCGACCGATGATCGCGCCTTGGCCCAGATCGGCCAAAAGTGCCTCAGCTTTGTCCCCAGTGCAGGAAAAGAGCAACTGATAGTCGTCTCCACCGGTAATTTGCGCCACTTGCTGGGCCATTGGATCGACCTGAAGCTCAGCGGCTGGGTGCCAAGCCAGCGGGATGCGTTCCAGATCAAGCTGACAGGCCAACCCCGAGGCCCCTGCCAGGTGGCGGGCATCAGCCACCAAGCCGTCGGAAATATCCATACAAGCGGTCACCCAACCACTGGCTCGCAGCGCCTCACCAAAATCAAGCCGCGGCTCGGGCATGCGGTAGTGCTGGATCGCGGCGTCACGGATCGCGTCCGGCAGCTCCAGACCAGCGCCTTGCAAGACTTGCAAACCTAGGTGCCCCCAGCCAATCGCCCCTGATACGCAAAGACAGTCGCCCGCCTTGGCGCCGCTGCGCAACATGGCAGGCTGCGTCGCCGCTGCGCCTTTGGGCTGGCCGAGCGCCGTGATGCTCAGGCTCAAAGGGCCAGGGCCGCTGGTCGTATCACCGCCCAAAAGCTGAAGGTCGTAGCGTTGCAAATCCTCTGCCAATCCAGCGGCAAAGGCAGCAATCCAAGCCTCGCTTTTCCGGGTATCGGCCCCAGACGGTAGGTTGAGCGCCAAAAGGCAGCCCAAGGGCCGCACGCCCTTGGCGGCAAGATCGGAAAGATTGACCCTGAGCGCCTTGCGCCCGATGGTCTCAGGCGGATCGTTGGGTAAGAAGTGAACGCCCTCGATCAGGCTATCGACCGTCAGCACGAGGTCGCCGGTCAAGGCCGCGCGGGGCAGATGAGCACAGTCATCTTGCAGACGCTGGCCAAAGCCACCTTGCGCCGCCAAGGGGCGAAAATAGCGATCTATAAGATCAAACTCAGCGACCATGAGGGCCTCTCTGGCCAAAGCCCAGTAGCTCTAAAGCGGAAAGGCTTCACCATCGCGCAGGGTTGCAGCAATTGTCTCCAAAGCTGCGTTGACAATTTTGGGCTCGCTGCCCTCGAAGAAATGGTGCGCCAGAGCCACGTACTCCGCAGTGACCACGGCCTTTGGCAGGTCCAACTTGCTTGCCAACTCACTGATCCCGCTGCGCAAAATCGCCTTCAGCACCGGGTCGATGCGTTCCAAGTTCCAGTCCGGCGGCAGCACGGCTGAGACCATATCGTCCAGCTCTTCGCGCTCTTGCCATACGGCAGCCACCAGCTCCTGGAACAGATTGCGGTCGAACTTACCCAGCCGCAGGCCTTCCAGATCCTCGCGCGCACGGAACAGCACGAAATCGCGCATCACCGCGTTCAAGTTGGGCGCGCTGGACTGATCCAACTCATACAGCGCTTGGATAGCAGCAAAGCGCGCAGCATGGCGGCGATCTGTAAAAGAGGAGCCGCCGCCGCGTTGGGCGTCCTTTGCGCGTCGTTCGCCGGGCATGATGTTAGTCCCGTTCGCTGGTGATGGTCAGTTTGCTCTCGCTCAACACATCGTCCAGGTTGGGCGAATAGCGCGCCTTAATCTCCAGCATGCGCAGCGCCGCTAGGGCTGCATCGCGGCCCTTGTTCTTTTGGCTACGCTTGGCGCGCGCCCAAGCCTGATCGCCATTCTCAACGGTCAAAATGCCGTTGCCGATACAGCAATCGAACTCAATCGCCAGAGTTTGCAACGCCCGCGCAGACTCGACCGCCACGATGTCATAGTGCGAGGTCTCGCCACGGATCACCACCCCCAAGGCCACATAGGCATCGTATTCAGCAGAACCCTCTGCCAGCGCGATCGCTGCGGGGACCTCCAGCACGCCGGGCACCGGCAAGCGCTCGATCTCTACGCCGGCCTCTTGCAGCGCCTCAATCGCGCCAGCCGCCAATTCGTCCGCCAGATCATCGTAAAAACGCGCCTCAACGATCAGGACGCGTGCAGGCTCTTCCATGACTTCACACTTCTTTCTTCTTTGGACCGCAGACCCGACGGGGTTGCCAATGCCGGGCCACTGCCGCAGGAGGTGGCAGGTTTTGCCTAGGACTGCAAGAAGGAAAGCTGCCGCTGCACATAGCGCGCCAGCATGTCCGCCTCAAAATTCAGAAAATCACCGACCTTGCGATGCTTGAGCGTCGTAACGTCGTAGGTGTGCGGAATGACCGCGATCCCAAAGCTGGCCGCGTCCACATCGGTCACGGTGAGCGAGATCCCGTCCAGCGCCACTGACCCCTTGCCAGCGACCAAGCCCGCCAGCGCCTGAGGCAGCGCGAACCGAAACCGCCAGCCGTCGCCATCCTTGGCGATGGATTGAAGCTGTGCCAAGCCATCGACGTGGCTGAACACTAGGTGGCCGCCCAGCTCGTCACCCAGGCGCAAAGAGGGCTCCAGATTGACCTGCGTGCCGACACTCCAGTTGGCCAGCGTGGTCAGGCTGAGGGTCTCGTTGGTGGCAAAAACGGTGTGCTGACTGCTGCCCTCGCCCAGCGCTTCGGCCGACTCGATGGTCAGACAACAGCCGGAGTGCGAGACTGAAGCGCCAATCGTCAGCTCCTCCATCTTCAGGTCGGATTGAAGCGTGAAACGCCGCCCGCCTTGGTCTTGAACATCAACGACGCGGCCGACGGTTTGGACGATGCCTGTAAACAATCTCCTGCTTCCCTTCGCAAGCCCGCAGCGCAGGGAACCTGCGTGACGGGTCAATAAGCTGTTAAATCATGATGTTAGCTCGACGACGCGGCCAGCCGGGCACCAGAGCCAAGGTTATGACGAAGCAGGGCGTTGCAACAAGAAAAACCAGTCTTGTCCCAAGCGTCTTTCTTCCAGGCAGTCCCAGGCCGCGACCTGCTCCATGGTCTCCAGCCCCAGGGCTGCCAAAGCCGAACGCCCGTCGCCGCCCATGAGCTTGGGTGCCATGAACCAAGCCAAGCGGTCCACAAGCCCAGCACGCAAGAAGGCGGTGGCCAGCCCAGGGCCCGCTTCGATCAGCGCGGCGTTGTGCCCCTGCGCACCGAAGGCCGCCAGCATGGCTGGCAAGTCCTGCGCTTCTTCGCCCTTAAGGTGCAGTGTCTTTGCCAAGTCCTGCTGGCTGAAAATCGCCGCGCTCTGCGGCACTCTGGCTGAGCGATCCAGCACCACCCGCAAAGGTGATCTTGCCTCCAGCCCCGGCAAGCGACAGGTCAACTTGGCGTCGTCCGCCAGCACCGTGCCCGATCCGGTGATGATCAGTGTGGATTGCCCGCGCAGCAAGTGGCCATGCGCGCGGGCCTCTGGTCCAGTGATCCACTGGCTGGCGCCGTTGGCCAGGGCGATTTGGCCGTCAAGGCTGCTGGCGACCTTCAGCGTCACCAAGGGGCGACCGCGCCTCTGACGGCTGAAATACCCCGCCAAGTCGCACGCAGCCTCCGCCTCCATGCAGCCGCGTGTAACCGCAACGCCCGCGGCTTCCAGCGCGCGCAGTCCCCGCCCCGCCACGCGTTGATCGGGATCACCGCAAGCCACCACCAGCCTTGCAATCCCGGCATCAATCAAGGCCTGACTACAGGGCGGGGTCCGGCCGTGATGACTACAGGGCTCCAGCGTGACATAGGCCGTTGCACCTCGCGCCTGCGCGCCCGCTTGCGCCAGGGCTTGGGTCTCAGCATGCGGGCGGCCGCCGTCGGCGGTGCGAGCCTGCCCGACAATCTTGCCTTCGGCCACCACCAAGCAACCAACGCAGGGATTTTCAGCGGTCGCCCCCAGCCCTTCGCGCGCCAAGCCGATCGCCTGGCGCATGAACTGCTGATCCTGCCAGTCTTGTTGCGTCGGCCGGTCTTGTTGTTCCTGGGCTGCGGTATTCAGTTCCTGCACATGCGCCCCCAGCCCTAACCGTCTTCTTTGCCGGCCCTGCCGCCCAGACTTTCCAGCAAGCGGGTGAAGTCGCTGGCCTGCTGGAAGTCATTGTAGACCGAGGCATAGCGCACGAAAGCCACGGGGTCCAAGCGCGCCAGCATCTCCATGACGCGCTTGCCGATGTCCTTCGAGGTCACCTCACCGTCGCCGCTCATCTCCAACTGGCGCGCCAGCAAGGACAGTTGATCGTCGAGCTGTTTTTCGTCCAGTGGCCGCTTGCGCATGGCGATCATAATCGAATGGCGCAGCTTGCCTCGGTTGAAGGATTCGCGTCTGCCATCGGCCTTGATGACCGTCACTTCTTGCAACTGCACGCGCTCAAAGGTGGTAAAGCGCTGGTCGCAGACCTGGCAGGTCCGCCGGCGGCGGATGGCTGTATTGTCTTCAACGGGACGTGAGTCTTTAACCTGGGTGTTTTCGCTGGAACAATAGGGGCAGCGCATGCGGCGAGCTCAATTTTTAGTTCGGGGCCGCCTAGGGTGACAAGGAATGCAAGCGGGCGCAAGAGCGCGCGCACGGCTGTGACCCTTGGCCCAGTCTATACCCAAAAACTTGTCCGCTCGCTCTGTCGTGAGAGCCAGCAACAGTCCCGAGATAAACCTCTGTTTTGACGCCCTTTTGCTCTGTGTCGGCACTTGACTTGATCGCGCGGGCCAGCAAGCCTAGGGCATGGAGTCTGTCTTGATCCTTTTTGCGCACCCGAATTTGGAGCACTCGCGCGTCCATCGCCGCCTGCTGCAAGCCTTGTCGGGAATGGAGCAGGTTACGCTGCACGATCTCTATCAGGTCTACCCGGATTTCTTCATCGACACCGCGCAGGAGCAAGCGCTGCTGGCGGATCACCAGCACATCGTGCTCCAGTTTCCGCTCTATTGGTTCTCAACGCCATCGCTGTTGAAGGAATGGCAAGATCTGGTTTTGCCGCAACCTGGCCGCCACAGCCCGGACCTGTTGGACCTGCGTGGCAAGACGCTGAGCCTCGCGGTGAGTTTCAGCGAGCCCCTGAGAGCTGCTGGCGTGCCCGCTGACCCTCAGGGCGCCATCGAAGCCGTTTTTTTACCGATACGTCTTGCCGCTCAACGGGCAGGTCTGACCTGGTGCCCGCCCTTTGTCATCCCGCACGCCAACCAGCTAGACGACACCCAGCTCACCCTTGTCGCAGAAGATTTTCGCGACCACTTGCTGGCCAAGCTCTACCGCGAGCGCGAGCACGCCGCTTCAAGGGCGGACGCAGGAGGGCGCAACTGATGGACCACGATCTGCTGTTTGCAGCCTTCGTCTATCTCAGCGTTGCGGTGCTGGCGGTGCCTCTGGCGAGCCGCTTGGGGCTGGGCTCGGTCCTGGGCTACCTGGGCGCAGGCATCGCAATCGGCCCCTTCGCGCTCAACCTGACCGGCGAAGGGCAGGACGACATCATGCACTTTGCTGAGTTCGGCGTGGTGATGATGCTGTTTTTGATCGGCCTTGAGCTGCAACCACAAGTCCTGTGGCGGCTAAGGCGCAAGATATTGGGTTTGGGGGGATTGCAGGTCGTTTTCAGCAGCCTGGCGCTGATGGGAATCGGTATGGCTGCCGGTCTTGCCTGGCAGAGCGCGCTGGCGGTTGGCATGATCTTGGCCCTGTCATCCACCGCCATCGTCATGCAATCGCTGGAAGAAAAAGGCTGGACTCGCAGCCCTGGCGGACGCGCCTCCTTTACCGTGTTGTTGTTTCAAGACATGGCGGTGATCCCCATCTTGGCGCTGCTGCCCCTGCTCGCTTTGCCGCAAGGTCTACCGCATGCCGCCAGCGACGAGGCACACGCCGTCAGCCCTGCCGCTTCGAGCCTGATCGCCCACCTACCGATCTGGGCTCAGGGCATCGCAGCGCTCGCCTCGATTGCTGCGATTATCCTGGCGGGCCGGTTTCTGTTGCGGCCCATCTTTCGCATCATCGCCCTGCAACAGAGCCGCGAGCTTTTCACGGCCTTCACCCTGTTTCTGGTGGTTGCCATTTCCTTGCTGATGCGCGCCTTGGGGCTGTCGATGGCGCTGGGGACTTTCCTGGCGGGCGTCGTCTTGGCCGACAGCGAATATCGCCACGAGCTGGAGAACAACATTCAACCCTTCAAGGGGCTCTTGTTGGGGCTGTTCTTTATCGCGGTGGGTTCGTCGATCGACTTTGCGTTGATCTGGGAGAGTTGGGCGCTCGTTCTCGCTCTGACGCTCGGTCTGTTGCTGGTCAAGTTGTTGATCTTGTTGAGCGTGGGCTTCGCCTTCGATCTACGCGGCAGCCAATTGGCGCTGTTCACGTTGGCGCTGGCGCAGGGCGGCGAGTTCGCCTTCGTCCTTTTCTCCTTCGCCACCCAAAACAGTGTGTTGAGCGCAGAGCTCGCCGGTCGCCTGACTGCGGTGGTTGCTCTAACCATGCTGGTGACGCCGCTGCTGCTTATCGCCTATGAGCGCCTGTTGCTGCCCTGGCTAGAGCGCCGCCAGGTCACCCGCGAAGAAGACGAGATGGAGGACCACGAGCCGCGCGTTATCCTAGCAGGCTATGGCGCTTTCGGAACCTTGGTCGGGCGCTTGTTGATCGCCAACCGGGTGCCGACAACCATTTTGGACTTCAACCCCGAGCAAATCGACCGCATGCGGGTCTTTGGTTTCAAAGTCTACTACGGCGATGCCACCCGCATCGAGTTGCTGGAACTGGCGGGCATTGCCAAGGCCGAGCTGCTGGTGGTCGCCATCGGCGATGCTGATGCCGCCATCCGCCTGGTCGCGGAGGTCAAGCGCCTGCATCCCCACGTCACCATAATCGCGCGCGCTGCGGATCGCCCGCACTACCGCGAGCTGAAACGCGCCGGTGCCGACATCGTGGTGCGCCAATACCTGCAATCGGCCATGTTTATGGGGCAGGCCATCCTGACCAGCTTAGGGTTTCGCGCCTTCACCGCACGCCGCCGCGCGCAGGCTTTCGAGCGCCACGACATGAAGATGATCGACGCTATGGCGCTTGAGGAATTGGACGACAAGACCGCAGCCAACATCGCGCGCAGCGCTTCAGAGCAAATCGAGCGCGCTTTGCACCAAGACAGCGCCTACCACCGCCCTGAGCTGGCGCTCGACCCTTTGGAGAACGATCCCGTCGAACCAGAGGAGGCCGAATTGCCCTTGGAAATGGAGCATGCGGTTGCAGGTCGCGCACCGTGAGCGGTGCCGAAACCAGCGCTGCGGCGGCTTTGACGCCGCCCAGCTCAGGTGGACCGGGTGCAGCCAGTGGCCCGAGCGGTATCCGTGATCTGGGACAGTTGCTTTGCCACCTCGCCCCCGCGCTGTCGGCTGAACTCTATTGCTTCACCTTTGATCCAGCCCCCGCCGCAGAACTGGAAGCGGCGGCGTTGATGGTCATGCGCGAGGAAGAAGGTACAACGCTGATCCTGCCGTTGGCCTTGGCCAACGCCGCCCACCTGGAGGCAGGATTTCTGTGTCAGAAAATCACCCTCAAGGTCCCCTCCAGCCTTGAGGCCGTGGGCATGATGGCCGCTATCGCCAAGGCATTGCAGCAACACGGTCTGCCCTGCAACGCGGTCGCGGGCTATCACCACGATCACCTGTTTGTGCCGACCTCCCAGGCCGAGGCCGCTTTGGCTTGCCTGCAGGATCTGCAAGCACGCTGGGCGCCGGACCAGCAATGACCTAGGCAAAGCCCAAGCTCTTGGAATCTAGAGCGCCAAGGTGGCTTGGGGAACCTTTGCTTATAACTCAAAGAGTTAGAGCAGGTGTCATGAAGGTAGTTCGTTGAAACATGTCCTAGTGAAAGGGCTGTCGGGCAAGCCGAGAAGATATCACCGCATAGAGCGGCACCGAGGCCAACAGAACCAGAGCAGGCAGAGCGGTCATACCAAAGCGCAGGGCGCCTAGCGCAGCATCCGGTTGCTCAACATAGCCGGCATCGCTGGCCCGAAAGCCGTAGGCTGCCAGCAGCTCGCCAAACAGCAGCGGCGCCAACGCTCCCGCCACCTTTTGCCCAAACAGCCAGACCGCATTGGCAAGCCCTTCGACCGATTGGCCGGAGGCGGCGTTGGTCTCGGCGATCAGGTCCGGCACCATGGCCCAAGGGAGCTGCTGATAACAGCCGTTCGTGATACCGACACCCAAAGCCAAGAGCGCCAAGACCAGCGCCGAGCTGACCGGCAACTGGCTGAAGAACAGCGCCAGCATGCCTGCATAGACCAAGATGCCCCCCAGATAGACCCGCTGCTTGCCAAAGCCTTTGCTCAGCGTCAACCAGAGCGGTTGAGATGCCATGGCCCCGACCACAAAAGCAGCGAACAGCAGCGTTTGCGCCCCCGCGATCGGCGCTTGACCGGGCGCCGACGTCAGATAGCGCGCTGCGTGCGGGATGCCGACCGTAATAAAGAAGATCGCCAGCGTTTGCAGGCCATAAACCCCAACCAGCAAAACGAAGCGCGGATTGCTCAGCACCAGGCCTAACTGGCGCGCAAATGGTGCTGGCGGCGGCGGCTCTTGGCGCGGCGCTTGCAAGCTGGCAAAGGCTGCGATCCAGATGGTTGCAACCGCCACCGGTGCGAAGACGAGCATTGCAAGAGCGAAGGCGCTTCTTTGGCCTCCAAAGAGCTCGACCAACGCTGGAAACAGCGCGCCCGCCAACAAAATGCCCGCCGCGGCGCTGGCCATACGGTAAGCGGTGAGACTTGAGCGTTGGTGTGGGTCTGAAGTCAACTCGACCGTCAGGCTGCTGTAAGGGATCACCACCATGGTCCAACCCACCGAGGCGGCAGCGAAAAACCCGGTCACCCAAAGCGCTGCGGGCAGTCCGCTGAAACCGGCAGGCACCATAAACATCAGCGCCAACAAAATCGCCATGGCCAGGGCGCCCGCGACCATGAAGGGCGCACGTCGGCCCCAGGGTGAGCGGCTGCGGTCGGACAACCAACCGATCAACGGGTCGGTCAAGATGTCGAACACCAGCACCAGCGCCGTCAATCGTCCTGCCATCGCCGGATCGACCTGCAAATAGGCGGTCATGAAATCAAAAACCAACAGGCTCTTGACGATGACAAAGATGTTGATGCCCAGATCGCCGAGGCCGTAACCGGCTTTGACTGTCCAGGCGAGCGGTGTGTTGATGCTCACGGTTTGTACGCGTTCGGGCCTTGAAGACTAGGGCGCGCTGCCGCTTCCGGCGGTCTGCGCCCTACCCTTCGGCCTCAACTGTTCTAGTCGCGCAGGATCTGGCTCAAGAACTCCTTGGTGCGCTCATTCTGCGGACGGTGGAAGAAGTCTTCAGGATTGTTTTGCTCGACGATTTCACCGGCATCCATGAAGATCACACGGTCGGCCACCTGGCGCGCGAAGCCCATCTCGTGGGTCACCACCAACATGGTCATGCCCTCGTTGGCCAGATCAATCATGGTGTCCAACACCTCCTTGATCATCTCAGGGTCCAACGCCGAGGTGGGTTCGTCGAACAACATGACCCGCGGGCGCATGCACAAAGAACGCGCAATCGCCACGCGCTGTTGCTGACCGCCCGAAAGCTGACCCGGGAATTTATGCGCCTGCTCGGGAATACGCACTTTGCTCAGGTAGTGCATGGCGATCTCTTCGGCTTCCTTTTTGGGCATCTTGCGCACCCAAATCGGCGCCAGCGTGCAGTTCTCCAACACGGTCAGGTGTGGGAACAGGTTGAACTGCTGGAACACCATGCCGACCTCTTTGCGGATGGCCTCGATGTTCTTCAGGTTGTCGGTGAGCTGGACACCGTCCACAACGATGCTGCCTTCCTGGTGCTCTTCCAGAGCGTTGATGCATCGAATCAGGGTCGATTTACCGGAGCCTGATGGGCCGGCAATTACGATTTTCTCCTGGCGTGCAACGGACAAGTTGATGTCCTTCAGCACGTGGAAATTACCGTACCACTTGTTCATGCCGGTGATGGTGATGATGGGCTCTTGGTCTTTGAGAGCGGGAGCTTCTGATGACATGGGAAAATTCCTTTTGCGTCCTAGGGGCACTGTGAGGTGTTGGCAAAGGCCGACCGCGCTAGCGGTCGTGGCCTGTTGCCAAGCGCCGCTCTAGGTGCTGGGAGTAACGGGACATGAAGAAACACGATAGGAAGAACAACATCGCGATGAAGGCGTAAACCTCCGCTTCAAGCCGCGCCCATTCGAGCGACGGCAGCACCGAGCGCGAACCGACGCCAAGGAGATCGAAGATCCCGATGATCGACAGCAGCGTGGTGTCTTTGTAGAGGCCGATGAAGGTGTTCACGATGCCCGGGATCGAGATCTTCAGGGCCTGTGGCAAGATGATGAAGCGTTGGGTCTGCCAGAAGCTGAGACCCAGAGAGTCCGCACCTTCGGTTTGCCCCTTGCTGAGGCCTTGCAGACCGCCGCGGATCACCTCGGCCATATAGGCAGAGGCAAAGAGCGACACGCCGACCAGAGCACGCAGCAACTTGTTGATGGTCACGCCCTCAGGCAAGAACAACGGCAGAAGCACCGATGCCATGAAGAGGATGGTAATCAAAGGCACGCCGCGCACGAATTCAATGAAACCGGTCGAGAAGGTCGAGACGATAGGCAGATCCGACCGACGGCCGAGCGCCAAGACGACGCCCAGCGGCAAGGAAACCGCAATGCCGGTCAGGCCCGTAACTGCGGTCGCCAACAGGCCACCCCAGATGTTATCGACCTCAACATCGCTGAGGCGCAGCGAGCCCAGCAGATTTTGCAGCGCCGACAACTCCGTGCCTGCGGGATCAACCCGCGCGGTCAAAAAGATGTAGAAGGTCAAGGCACCAAGGATCAGGTAGACCGTATTGGTCACCGGCTTGAAGGTATGAGACGCCGACTGGGTTTTCAGGCTCTGCCAGAACATCAGCCCCCAGATCGCCAAGACGATCAGTCCGAAGATCCACTCGCCCGGCGTTGACACCAGCGTTAGGGCTTGCGGCAAGGAGAAGCGGATCAGCAGCCAAATGGCGGCAAATGGGAAGCCGATGAAGAAGATGAGCCCGCGTTTGGCCGTCGGCAAGGACTCATAGAGCAAAGCCAGCACCAGGGGCACGAGGTAGGTCAATACCAAGCCGAAGCCGCCATAGGCCGTGCCCGACTGGATGGCGTAGCCCATGACCAGAGCCACCGCACCAGCGCTGATGCTGCGGCTCATTTGGCTGCGCCCCGGCCACAGCAAAGACAGGCCGCCCAACAGCAACAGCAAGCCCGTCAGCGCCACGCGCCAGACCTGCTCGGCAGGATAGAAGCCATAGAGGAACTGCTGCCAGCGCCGCTTCACCACGGTCCAGCAGGCACCATTGTGGGCCTCGCCCCAATGGACCATCGCGTCAAAGCCAGAACGCGCAGCCTCAAAGGCTTGCGGATCTTGCGCTGCAACAGCCGCCTTGAGGGCCTCCACGCCCGCTAGCAGGTCCAGCCCTTCCACAGCTTTGGCCAGGCCGGGGTGTAGCACCGCCTCGGGGTCCGAGTTGCGCTCGATGAAGTCGATGTCTTTTTGAATGGTTGACAAGATGTCAGAGCGCTGGGTCAAGGCCCGCGACACGTCACGGTTGCCCATGATCTCAGCGGTCATGATCTCATCGTAGCTGGGACCAAAGCCGACAGTTGACAGAGCAAATCGGCTCCAATGGGTTTGCTTGTCCACCCAGAACAAACGCTGGTCTTGGCTCTGGTAAGCCTTGGATAACAGCAGCTTGTCGGCCACCAGTGTCGTGATATCGCGTTGCGACAACAAGCTGGTTCGCTCGGCCAGGTGGCAGGTTCTGTTGGACGCACCGTGGTTGGTGGCCTTGATCACGCCCCAGGACAGCACATGGCTCAGCAGCGAGAAGATGACCAGCGCCAAGATCGGCGTCGCCACCCAAGACACGGGCCCTGCAAACAGGTTGCGCTTGATGATGGCAGTCAAGCCAAGCTCATTCACCGGGGCATCGCGCGCAGGCGTGGGCTTGAAGTTGGCGCCGGTGTTTTCAGTGTTGAGATCCTGATTGGCCATGATCAACGCTCCTTCAGCGCCACAGCGCGGTTGTAGATGTTCATGACCAAGGAGATCAACAAGCTGAGCGACAGGTAGAAGGCCATGGTCATACCGATGATCTCCACGGCGCGACCAGATTGGTTCAAGATGGTGCCCATAAAGACCGCCACGATCTCCTGGTAGCCCACCACAATCGCCAGCGAAGAGTTCTTGGTGAGGTTGAGGTACTGGCTGGTCAGCGGCGGGATGATCACCCGCAGCGCCTGAGGGATGATCACCAGGTTCATCACCAGGCCTGGACGCAAGCCGAGCGACGAGGCCGCCTCGCGCTGGCCCTTGTTGACCGACATGATACCGGCCCGCACGATCTCTGCGATGAAGGAAGCGGTGTAGAGCGACAGCGCCGTCAACAAAGCCAAGAACTGCGGCAGCAACTTGACACCGCCAGTATAGTTGAAGCCTTTGAGCTGCGGCGTTTCCCACGACAGCGGTTGCCCAAGTGCGAAGAAGACCGCCAAAGGCAGCGCGACGACCAGCGCAGCGTTAACCCAAAATACAGGCAACTGGTTGCCCGATTTGGCTTGCACCCTGCGCGCATAGAGCGACCAACCGATTGCAGCAATAATGCCTGCCAGGAAGACAAGCCCGACGGTCGAAGCCCCATCGAGCGGGATGCCCCGCGGCGCATACAAGCCCCGGTTCGAGGCAACAAACGCGTCGAAGACTGGAATGGCCTCCTTGGGCGACGGCCAAGGCAGGAAGACGATAGCGTTAATCAGCAAGATCCACAGCAAAAGCGGGACGTTACGGAAAATTTCGACATAGACAGCAGCAACGCGGCTCACCAGCCAGTTGGGCGACAGGCGCATCACGCCGATGACGAAGCCCAAAATAGTTGCAAAGAAAATGCCCAGAACAGCGATGTAGATGGTGTTGATCGCTGAACCGACAAAGAACATCCAGATCGGATCGCGCGCATCGACGCTCATCAGGTCCAGCGCTACCCAGCCCAGGTTGTCAACACTCCCTGGTTCGGTCAGGAAGTTGCCCTTCGGCAAGATATTGAGTTCGCGCATGTTGCGAATGGCGTTGCGCGTTATGTAGCCCAGCAGGCCCACAAAGCCCAGCAGCACGAGCAACTGGAATGCGATCGCGCGGAAGCGCTTGTTGCTTAATATGTCCACGGCTATCCCCATCTGGTTAGCTTGCAGGTTGTCATGCAAACAGTTTTTCATCCGCGCGGCTTTGAGCCCCACGGCTGATATGCGCACCGTATTGGCACATGCTGGCCCAAAAGACCGAGCGTCCGCGCCGCGGGTGTCGCTTAGGCTTCTGCTCTACCGCGCTCGAGCGCAATCTCGCCGCTGCCTTTCAGACCGAGCTGGCCTGGCACCTAAGTGGATCTGAATGGGCCTGACTGCACCCTGCCCCCCATAGGCCTGCCAAGAACTGGGTCCGGCATGGGCCCTAACGGCTCCGCCCGGACTGGTATGCGTCCCTCGCGTCGAACTCCCGTTTTCACCTGAGCTGACCCGTTCGGTCGTCACCGTCCCTTTGGCATGGCTTCGCCTCTGCACCGGATCAACCAGCACTGAGCATCTTGTTGTGCGTTCAACCTGTCATTTGGTCAGGTCTGCAAGGCCTAAGCTCGGCGATTATGCCTGCCGGCCATCTGCGACCACCCCAGCCCTGAGCTTCATCCCATCAAGACGAAGGCCTTTGGCTGGCTGATATGAAAAGGGGCAGATCGCAACCTGCCCCTCTTGCATCTCGTTCTTAACGGAACGGAGGAGCGTACAGGATGCCGCCCTTGGTCCACAGAGCGTTCAGACCGCGGTTCAGGCCAACAGGAGTGTTCGGGCCAACGTTGCGATCAAAGATCTCGCCGTAGTTACCAACGGCTGCGATTGCGCGACCGAATGCGTCTGAGTCCAGACCCAAAGAGGCAGCCTTGTCACCTTCAGCACCAACCAGGCGGCGGACTTCGGGATCGCCAGAGTCACCAGCAGCAGCAACGGCCGCAGCGGTCAGGCCTTTTTCTTCAGCAATAACCAAAGCGTTCAGAGTCCAGCGTACGATGTCACCCCAAACGTTGTCGCCGTGGCGAACAACCGGGCCCAGAGGCTCCT
>CAZHYF010000004.1:0-12094 GCA_964536635.1 uncultured Rhodospirillaceae bacterium
GCATGATCACGCTCAACAATGCTTGGTCTACGCTGGGCTGGGCCTTCTGGGTCAAACTGGTCGGCGCGAGCCTGGTGCTGGTCGCGGCCTCTTCGATGACGGTCATCGCGGTCAAGGCCGAAAAAGCCGGCGTGCCGCCCAACCCCTGGTTGATTAAGAAGTTCTCATACTTGGCACACGTTGGCTTGCCGGTGGCGGCGATTTTCGCAGTCATTGCCTTCGCCTGACGCAAGCCGCGCGGAGATAGCCCGGCCTGAGCCACTTGGCGGCCTGTGCGGCCATGACCCTGTTGTGAGGCAAGCAACAACCGCAAAACCCGAGCAAGCAAAGGGCTGCTCGGGTTTTTGTGTGCCTGGCCGCTGGCTGCGAGGCCTGCAACAGACATTGCGGCATGGGGCGCTTGATCGGGCCTTGCAGCGGACTAACTCATAGGGTCGATCCTGGGGTCGAAATCTGAGTAAAAGAAGTGGTGCTGCGGATGATCAAGTGGCCGAAGCGGTGCGGTAGCGTCGCTTGGATGTGCCTGGTGCTGGGGGTGTCGGCTCAAGTGGCGGGAGCCCAAATTACTGGTCCCCAGATTACTGGTCCCCAAAACGCTGCCAAGCAAGCTGCCAACAGCCACGACGCTGGCGTGCAGGTCTATGGCGCGCAAGTCGATGGCGCGCAAGTCGATGGGCGCGACGAGCCGTCTGAGATGGCCGACGATGCACAATTTGGCGCGACCTACCTCTATCTCGACAATTCTTTTGGCGCCTTTTGGGCAAACAGCCCAAACCTCCGCATCGATACCGCAAGCGGGGCTGGCGACGGCACTGGGCTGGCCACAGGAACCGGCCTGGCGGGCAGGCGCGCGCTGGGCCTTGTCACCGATACTCAGAACGCCGCGCTATCGCTGGCGCTCTTCTATGCCAGCGGCGAGGATGAATTTGCCAAAAACCGCTACCGCATCGATGGGCTGGGGCTTGAATTCGGCTATGAACGTGGACTTGTCGCAGGGTTTGGCCTGACGACGGGCCTTGGAGTGGGGGCCTATCGCACCAAACTAAAAGTTGATGGCTCGGCCTTCCAGGACGACTGGACGCCCGGCTTGTCCGTGTCCGCTGGCGGCAGCTACGAGCTGTCTGACTGGCGGTCGATAGCCCTCAAGCTGCGATCAGATATCTTGCCTGCCAGCAACCATGACTGGCCGCAAGCGGGAGCTGTGACGCAAAAAGCCGTCGTCAGTTCGCGCATTCATACCCAACTTGAGCTGACCTTGCGGCGGCGATTTTAGCCCCAGAGCCAAGCCCAGGCTCAGCCGGTTGGGGCATGCAGAACCTGCCCGAGGGCAGGCCCGAGCCAATGAGCTAGGCCAGAGGGGGGCAAGCCAAAAGGCGGACCGAACCAAAAGGGAGGGGGCAGGCTCGCCCCGGCAAGGCTCGGCTAGCAAGGCCAATTATCTGTCGCTGGTGTCTGTCCGCCGTTTGAAAACCGTGCCGCGCTTCTTCTTTTTGGTTTGAGTCGTGTTTTGCGGAACCTGACGGAACAGGCCGAACAGACCGCCGCCGGTCCCAAATTGCTGGGCGTCTGGCAAGGGCCGCAGCGGAGTAAGCGGGGTCGCCCCTGACCGCGTACCCTGTTCGGCCTGATCGGTGCCTTGATAGGCCAGCATAAGCTCGCTCAAGGCTTCCTCGATTTGTGCTTTTGTCGGAGGCTGACTGCTGATGACCAGCCGGTTCTCCTTTACATAGCCGCGCTGCCCGCGGAAGAGCACCTGGCAATACCGGGACGCACAGCGCCCCACGATCACCCGCTCGCTGACAGGTAAGAACAGAAGTTGTTCGGACTGGCTAGAGGCCCGCGCATAGAGGGTCGCGCCGGCGGCATTGTTGATGCGGCCAGTACGCGAGAAGTCGCTGCGGATTTCGGCGACCATGTCGTCGGTCACTTGGCGGCTGTCCAGCCAGTCGCCTCGGCTGGCCAGTGCCTCGTTAAAGGTGGCCGCGAAAATCGGGGCGGCCAAAGCGCCGCCAGTGGCTCCATTGCCGATGCGTTTGGGCGTGTCATAGCCAACGTAAACGCCAATCAACAGGTCGCCCCAAAATCCGATAAACCAGGCGTCCTTGTTGTCGTTGGTCGTACCGGTTTTGCCCGCCACCGGAACGGTGAGTTGGCTGCGAATGCGTTGCGCCGTGCCGCGCTGCACCACGTCTTGCATGATTGAACGCAGTTGATCGACGCTTGTGCGGGTGATGATGACCTGGGGCGAATTCCTCCAGATCCGCTTGCGGCGCTCCAAAGGGGACTCCTCAAGGCAGTTTTGGCAGGTTAGGCGCTTGGTATCCAAAATGCGCTGGCCTTCGTGGTTTTCCACGATGTCGATGGTTGTGGGATAGACGGGCAAGCCGCCATTGGCGATCATAGCGTAAGCGCCCACCATATCGACCATGGTCACCAGACCAGCACCCAAGGCGATGGATAGGTTCCGGGGCTGTTTTTCACCGATGCCCAAGAAGTCAGCGTAGGCGCGCACGCGCTTTACGCCCAGTTGATAGGCCGTGTTGACCGCCGGAACGTTGCGCGACCGATACAGCGCGCGCGCCAGCGTGGTCGAGCCTTCATAGCCGCCATCGTAGTTCTTCGGGCTCCAGCGGTTTCCATTGCCGCTGGGGAAAGACACCGGCCGATCCTGGAGCGTCGAGGAGGGTGAAAAGCCATTGTTCAGTGCCGTCAGGTATACGACGGGCTTGAAAGACGAACCCGGCTGGCGCCAAGCCTGCGAGGCGCGATTGAAGTTCGATGTGACATAGTCATAGCCACCGACCAAAGCCTTGATATGCCCCGTGGTGGGTTGCATGACGACCATGGCACCGTTCAACTTGGGCTCTTGGTAGAGAATATAGAGCCGTTCGCTGTGGTTCTTTTCCTCAGGGTCCAGCGGCATGACCGTGATGATGTCGCCGGGTTTGAAGACACGATCGGCGCTGGTGCTGCCCGAGCGCGTCCAACCCAATGAGGAGGAGGGAATGCGCCCGCGGCGCGTATCCGCCAACTGGATCGTAGCGAATTTTGAGCTGGTCTCCAGCACAATCGCGTGGGCGACTTCGTGCTGCGCTTTGATATCGGGCTGAGTGGCCAGCCGCACCCGCCAACGGTCGGTCTTCAGGTTGACGTGATCCACCGGCCCGCGCCAGCCGTTCTTGCGGTCGTACTTTTCCAAAAAGCGTCGGAAGATAATTTCAGCACGCTCTTGCAAGTGAGCATCAATCGTGGTGACCACCTTCAGCTTACCCTCAAACACGAGGTCGGCGCCGAACAGCTCGACCAGCTCGCGCTTGACCTGATCATCGAAATAGTTGCGCGCGACCCGCTCTTGCAGCAGCTCGTCCTTGACCGCATCGTTGTAGGTCAGCGGCTTGAGTTTGGCGCGCAGCCCCTGCAGGCGGTTGACGTAGCCATTCTCCACCATTTGGTCGATAATCCAATCGCGCCGCTCTTTCGCCCGATCCTTCTTGTCCGGGTTGGCGTAGGTCGAAGGCGCCTTGGGCAGCGAAGCCAAGAAGGCGGCTTCTTCGATCGTCAGCTCTGCCATGGGCTTGGAGAAATAGACCTTGGAAGCGCGCTTGATGCCATAGGCGCCGCGGCCGAAGTAAAGATCGTTGAGGTAGATCTCCATAATCCGCTGCTTGTCGAACTTTTCCTCGATACGCAGAGCGATCAGCGCCTCGCGGGCTTTGCGGCGTACTGTGCGGCTGGCATCGGTATAGCGGCGCTTGGCGAGCTGTTGGGTAATGGTCGAGGCGCCCAACAGGCGCTCACCCGAACCGGCGCGCACGACGTTTTGCAGCATGGCTCTGGCGAAGGCGACGGAATCCACGCCGTCGTGTTCCCAAAACCGCTTGTCCTCGGCGGAGGTCACCGCATCGATCACCAGCTTGGGGACTTCATCAATCGAGGCAAATTCGCGGTTCTCGCGGAAGAGACTGAGGCGGCGCTCGCCCTGTTGATCAACCACGGTGGTGATGCCCGGAGCAAAATAGCGATCCAGGTCCTCAACGGACGGCAGGTCCGCCGTCAGATTGAGCCAACCCAGGAAAGCGGCGAGGAGATATTCCATCGGGGCTGAGATCCCTTACTGACACATCGCCTTGGATGTGCTGGACATGAAACGGTCGAGGCCGAAAGCCAGGCGATCCTGGCCAAAGGCGGCGCAGAGCTGCGCTTTCTTGTCGGCTGAGCTTGGGTCTATGCTCGCGTGCTTTGACTTGCGGCTCACCCGCTTGCTTTATAAACAGCTAAAGCCAGCATAAGGGAATTTTATGACGATTACACAGCAATTCGAGCCGCAGAGCTTTGCCTTTGTGCAAGAGCTTTGCGACATGGCTCGCCAGACCGCGCTTTCTTATTTCCGCAAGCCGTTGGTGGTGGACCACAAGAGCCCGGAGCAGCCAGTGACGATTGCTGACCGCAGTATTGAACGCGCAATGCGGGATCGAATCGAGGCGGTGTTTCCGCAAGATGGGATCTTTGGCGAAGAGTTCGGCAAGAAGGCGAGCCAAAACGGACGCACCTGGGTCTTGGACCCCATCGATGGCACCAAAGCCTTCATTACCGGCATGCCGACCTACGCCTGTTTGATCGCTCTGTATCAGGACGGCGAGGGGGTTATGCAGTCAGCCATCGAGATGCCGGGCCTGGGCGAGCGCTGGTTGGCGGCCAAGGGACAGGGCAGCTTTTGGCTGAAACCGGGGCATGATCCCGAGGTCTGTCAGGTGCGCGGAGCCGCTAGCCTGGCAGACAGCCTGATCACCTCAACCACCATTGACATGTTTCATGGCGACGACCTGCAGGCCTACGAGGCCTTGTGCCAGCGCCTCGCAGGGCGGCGCTTTGGCGGCGATGCCTACGGCTATGGTTTGCTGGCGTCGGGCTACTTTGATTTTGTGATCGAGGCCGATTTGCAGCCCTACGACTATCTGGCACCCAGTTTGATCATTGCCGAGGCTGGCGGGGTCATGACTGATTGGCGCGGCGCGGCCCTGGGGCTTGAAGGCGATGGCCGGGTACTCGCTGCTGGCAGTGCTGCGCGGCACGCTGAAGCCTTGGCTGCGCTCAGCAAAACCAACGCAAATTAGGAAAATATGCGATCCTAGGTTGCAGTTTGCGGTTTTTCAGCCGCAAAAGAGCCATTTTGTCTACTGGCTGTTGTTCGTTTTGCAGCCTTAGGTAGAGTAGTTTCCAGATTTATAGGCTTCTTGCTCGTCTGGAACTCATTTCATGCTTCGCATTTCTAGATCGCTGTTTTTGGGCGCGCTTCGTCCCAGCTCTCGCCGTTGCCGGTCCTTCGCTGTCCTGGCGGGCAGCAGCGCTATCGCTTTGGTTGGCACCCTGGGCTCGGCGCAGGCCGCCGACATCCATACTGTTCTGTCCAGCACAGCTGCTGGCAGCTACTCGGCGGGCTATTCGACACTGCGCACGGACTATCTGAGGCTGACTGGCACCAACCAGAGCCAGGCTGCTGACCAACTGAGCCCTGCTATCTATGACGCTCTGTTCGATTCCATCTTCTCAAGCCGCGAGATGCTGCACGACGTGATCGGCCGCACATCGAGCCAAGGCACCGGCGCACGCTTCCAAGAAGGCTTGCCAAGCGCGCTGTTGCCCGAGTGGGACGACCAAGACCTCGCCTCGCTGCACCTCTGGGGTGAGGATATCGGGGGCATTGAAAGCTGGTCGGCCTCCTTGAACCCGGTCTACCAACTGGTTGGCTTTGATGCCGTTCAGAACCCCGCGACCCAGGTCGGCGTGTCCAGCGGTATCTGTCAGGATGCCTTCGGCTCCTACCCCTGTACCCGCGGTGTGGTGCAAGGCCAGGCTGCGCCTGCTGTTGCCCCGCAGCCGAGCCAGCCCGGCGGCGGCATGGTGCCCTATGGCAGCCCCTATGGCTATGACTATGCCTCGATGAGCGGCTATGGCATGCTGCCCATGGTAGCGCCTCTGCCGATGATGCCCGCGCCGCTTTATCCCATGCCTGGTTCGGTTCCGGGCATGATGCCGGGTATGCTCCCTGGTATGGTTCCGGGTATGCTCCCTGGCATGGTTCCGGGCGCAATGCTCGGGGCCCAGCCCTTGGCGATGCCTAGCTTTCCAACCAACCCGGCGCTGGCACCCGTTGTGCCGACTACAGGTGTGGCTGCTGCGGGCGCAAGTCAGGCCGGCGCGCAACCTGCTGGGTCGCGTGTCATCCAACAGCAGGCCCAAACTCAGGCGGAAGTCGATCAAGACCCTGCGGCCACCGGTTCGCAGCAGTCTGGTCAGCAGCAATCTGGTCAGCAGCAATCTGGCGAGCAAGCGCCCGCGCTCTTGGCGCCGATCCAAACGCAAGGCCAGTTCCAGCCGCTGCAACAGCCAGATCTGCCGCCAGCCGCCCAACAGGCAGCGCCGCGTCCGTCAGCGCGTCAAGCCCAGCAGCCCCGTCCGTCCTTGTTGCAGCGCATAATGAGACCGCGCGGCCAGGAGCGCGCTGTTGCAGGCCAGAGCCGCCAGGCTTTTGCGGGGCAGGATGCAGCGACCTCGGTCTATGTGGCACCCTTCTATCTCAATCGACAGTCCGACAACCAGGCCAGCACGCTGGGACATGATGAGTCCGGCTTTGGCGTTCTGGTCGGTGCGGACCACAAGTGGTCGCCGCAGCTCTCGGCTGGTCTGGGCGCTTCTTATGTGACGAGCGATATTGACAGCAATTATCTGAACGCCACGGGCAGCCTGCAGGGCTATGGCCTCAGCGCCTACTCACACTTTGAAGGCCAAGACCTGTTCTTTGATGTCAAGGCGACAGGCAATTTCACCTCGGCGTCGGTCAAGCGTAACGTCAGCCTGCCGACCGGCTTCACGGACTCGGCCAAAGCCTCGCCAAACATGGTGTCCGGCGGCCTGAGCGGCAAAGCAGGCGTCTCGGTTCTGGACATGTTCGGCGGCGAGCGTTGCTTGAGCTGTATGGCACAAGACACCGACGTGCGGCCCTACTTTGGCATGACCATTCAGGGCGCGCGCATGGACAGCTTCACAGAGGCTGCCAGCGGTGGCAGCTCCCTGCAAGTCGAGGCCGAAACGGCCTGGGCCGTGGACTATGCTCTGGGCGTATCGGTTGACACCAACATAGCGCTCGGCCCCGTGATGGTGGTGCCCAACATGGACGTTGCCTACCACTACGATTGGCAACAAGACCGCAGTTTTGCGGCGGCCTTTACCGGCCAGCCCTCGACCGGCTTCACCTATGACGGCCGCAACTTGGATGGCTCCAGCTTGGGGCTCGGCGTTGGCTTGGACGTGATCTCAAGCGGCGTCGTTGACGGCTACCTGCGTTACGACGGCCAGTACCGTATTGGTGGCACTGAGAACACCACACACGTTACCAGTTTTGGCCTTCGGCTGAATTTCTAACCCAGAGTTGCGGCGCATGCTGATGGCTAAGTCGTTGAACTTTCGACACTCGACCTCTGAACTGTGAGGGACCATGTATGACCTAGGACTTATGAAAATAAGGCAATCTATCTTAAGTTGAGCCCATTTCTTCTATTTTAGATCACATCACGGCTCAATTTAAGCGATAGCAAAAACCAAGATCGACACCTTTTCAAGATCCGGCTTTCCCGCCATCCCCTCCTGTCTCGCTAAGGAGGCGCCGACCAAACAATCGGCAACTGGGAAGCCACGCATTTTTTGGGAGATTTCCATGCGGTACCCGTTGCGGCTGACGACAGCCCTGCTCGTAGTTTGCGCTGGCGCAGGTCAGGCAAACGAGGCCCTTAACCCAGCGCAAGCACAAGCAGCACAACTGCAAGCTGCTCAGATGCAAGCTGCGCAAATGCAATATCAAAGCCAGGCCTATATGGCCGCAGCGCAACAGCAAGCGCAGATGGCGGGCCAAATGCCTGTCCAAATGCCCGCTATGGCTGGTTTCGCTGGTGCTGACGCCTTGCCCCAGGGGGCAGGGGATGCCGCGCAGACAGCGCAATACTTCATGCCCTCGACCTACGCAGGTTACGGCGGCTATAATCCTTACGCCTACATGTATGGTGGCTACGGCACGATGGGCTATTACCCCTATTATGGCGGTATGAACCAGCAGCCGATCATCATTCAGGCACCCGCGAAGGAAGAGCCCAAGAAGGAAGAGGTCAAGGTGATCGAAAAGATCATCGAAAAGCCTGCCGAGGAGCCCAAGCCTGTTGCACAGCCTTTGCCTCAGCCGCAGCCTGTGCCGACGCGTGAGATCATTCGGGTCCAAACCAAGACCGTTCCTGAGCGGATTGTCCCCTATATCGGTGTCAGCGGCGATATCGCGCTGTGGGCGCCTTTCAACCACCGCTATCTTAACGCGACACCGACAACCTCATTCACGGGGAATGACGAGTTCGATTCATTCGGCTACGGCGGTCAAGCGGTTGTGGGCTTTGGTTGCTGCCGAGCAAGCGCTGGATCAAGCGCCAAGATGCGGGTTGAAGGTGAGGTCGGCTATCACCGCTTCTTGTCGGACAAGTTCTCTGCAACCGACATGACGACGCTGACCACAACCAACAATCTGGACGGATCCATGGAGATCTGGACCGGCGCGGCCAACGTGTACGTCGATTACCAAGTGGGCAACGTTGCGCCCTACGTCGGCGGCGGCTTGGGTGCTGCCTTGGGTATGTTCGAAGTCGATAGCCCCGCGGGCCTCAACGTCGATACCAAGGACAAGACCTACCTTGCCCAGCTTATGGCAGGCGTTAATGTGGACGTGAGCAACAACCTGGCACTCAACGTCGGTTATCGCTTCCGCAACTTCGGTGAGTTCAAAGACTTGGACGATGGCGACCTTGACTTCGGCGATCTGGAGTTGGGTCAGGTTCACTCCTTTGAGGCGGGCATTCGCATCAAGTTCTAGGCTGACGCCGAAAGACGACAATGGAAGGGGGGAGTCCGGTGGCTCCCCCTTTTTGTTATCGCTATTCTGTTGGGCCGATTGCTTTGGTCGCTCTTTGCGGGCGACTGGCCAAAAAGGGCATTGAACCAGCCCAGGCAAGGGTCTAGAGCATGCCTATGTCACGGCTCCTAAACCTTTTGACCATGCGTCTGCGTCGCGACCGCCAGCCTTTGTTCGTGGCGGTGGTGGCTGTCGTTGTTGGCGTCTTGGTGGGGTTGGCCGCCGTCGGCTTCATCAAGTTACTACAAGGCTTCCAGCTCGCCTTTTTTGGCATCGAACCGCGCTATCTGGCCTCCAGCTTGAGGCAGGCCATGGCCGAGAGCCATTGGGTCAAGTTAACCGTGGTCTTGGTGCCGATGCTTGGCGGTTTGCTGGTGGGGGTCTTGACCCGCCTCACCATGCCTGACGGGCGTCCGCAAGGCATTGCAGACGTTATCGAGGCCAACGCCATGCGCGGCGGCCATCTGTCGAGCCGCGTTGGCTGGCAAGCAGCGTTGCTGTCGGCCTTGTCGATGGGGGCAGGAGCCTCGGTCGGGCGCGAAGGGCCCATCGTTCACTTTGGGGCCTCGATCGGCTCGCTGGTCGCGCGCGGGCTGCATTTGACCCGCCACCACGCCAGAACCATGCTGACCTGCGGCGTTGCGGCGGCGATTGCGGCCTCCTTCAATGCGCCCTTGGCGGGGGTGTTTTTCGCCCTTGAAGTGGTGATCGGCCACTATGGCTTTGCCGCCTTTGCGCCGATTGTCCTGTCGGCGGTCAGCGCCACGGCGGTCAGCCGCTTCTTGCTGGGCGACGAAACCGCCTTCGTCATTCCCTCACAAACCATAGCCAACGTGTTGGAAACGCCCGCCTTTATGATGCTGGGTGTGGCCGGAGGCATGGTTGCCTTGATCTTTATGGCCAGCGTGCGCATGGCAAAGCGGGCCTTCGCGCGCTCGCGCATCCCCTCTGCGCTGCGTCCGGCGGTTGCGGGTTTCTTGTTGGGCCTGATCGCACTGGGGCTGCCCGAGGTCTTGGGCGTTGGCTACGAGGGCACCGATATGGCGCTGCAAGGCCAGCTTGGCTTCAGCCTTGCCTTTGCACTCCTGGTTGCCAAAATTCTGGCCTGTGCGCTTTGCTTGGGCGCTGGGTTTAGCGGTGGCGTTTTTGCCCCGGCCTTGTTCTTGGGCGCCATGCTGGGGACCGCGTTCGGTTCGGTTGCGGTGTCTTTGGTTGACGTACCGACGTCGGCGCTTCCTGTCTATTCTATGGTTGGCATGGCGGCCGTCGGAGCAACGGTTTTGGGCTCGCCGATTTCCTCCATTCTCATGCTGTTCGAGCTGACCGGCGAATACTCTTTGCTGTTGGTGGTGATGGTGGCGGTGGTCATGGCGGTCTTTGTGACCCGCCTGGCCGACATCCATTCCTTCTTTACCAGCCAGCTAGAAGACCGGGGCATCTTCGTTAAGGACGGTCACGACGTATCGGTGCTGGAGCGCGTATCGGTCGGCAGTATCATGGACCAGCAGTTTTGGACGCTGCCACCGGATGCGGACATGGCCACGGTCAAGCAGACGCTGCTAGCTTCAAATTGGGGGCGCTTGTGCGTCCTGGATCAACAGGGCAGGCTGTTGGGGGTTATCAGCTTGACCCACGATCGCGATCGGTTGGATGCGGCGGAATTGACCGCCGGCGACCTGGCCCATGACGGCCCCTACCTGACGCCTGAAATGACGTTGGCCGATGCGGTCAAGGTGCTGCGCAACTCGGGCGAGGCGCACATTCCTGTGCTGAACTCCGAATTGGACCGCATCGTCGTGGGCCAGGTTCACGAGCACGACCTCAATCACGCCTATCACGAGGCGCTTTTGTCCCACGAAGGCTTTGACGACCTGGAGCGCGTCTATCAGACCGAGCGCCGTTCCTAGGGGTTTGATCGGTCGAGCGTCGCAAACGGACGCCAGATTTGTCGAGCTGGGCAAGTGAGTTGATCGCGGCTCGGCTTCAATGGCGCGCAACGACAAGAATGCCAAAGCCAGGGAGCGACCACCAATGACGCCCGAAATCCGCAAACTCGTGACTTTCGACGAGGAAACCTTGATCGAAGGCGAGAAGGCTGCAGCCAAACCCCTGCGCATGTTCGCGGTGGCAGCGGTGCTGCGCAATCCCTGGGCGGGGCGCTTTGTTGAGAACCTCAAGCCTGAAATCCAGGCCTTTGGCCCCGTTCTGGGCGAGCTTCTGACCGACCGCATCATTGCGCTGGCGGGCGGCGGTGAGGCCATCGAGGCCTATGGCAAAGCAGCCGTGGTCGGCCTGGCGGGCGAGATCGAGCACGGCTCTGCCCTGATCCACACCCTGCGCTTTGGCAACTTCTTTCGCGAGGCGGTCGGCGCCAAGTCCTACCTCTCCTTTGCCAACACCCGCGGCGGAGCCAATGCGCCGATCCATGTGCCCTTGATGGACAAGAACGACGCTGGGCGGCGCTCGCACTATCTGACGCTCCAGTTCGCGATCCCGGACGCGCCGCGCGACGACGAAATTGTCGTGGTGCTGGCGGGCTCGAACGGTGGGCGGCCGCACCATCGGATCGGCGATCGCTATCAAGATTTGAAAGACCTGGGGCACGACCTCGATAATCCGGCTGGCGTGTGACCCATGCGTCCCAGCCTCGCGCGTAGCAAGACGTCAGGCGGATTGGCCTACCATCGCAGCGGCCCCACTGCGCCTGAGGGGCAAATCGTGCTGTTGCACGGCGTCGGCTTGCGCCTGGAATCCTGGCTGCCGCAGATCGAAGCTCTAGGCCAGCGCTTTGACGTGCTGGCTCTCGATTTGCCAGGGCACGGAAGCTCGGCGCGCTTGGCTGATCCCGAGCCGCGCTTGTCCGCCTATGCCGAGGCGCTGGTGACGGGCATGGACGAGCTATGCCAGGGGCCGGTCTATTTGGTTGGGCACTCGCTGGGGGCGCTGATTGCGCTTGAGATTGCAGCGCGCTGGCCGCAAAGGCTGCTCGGCTTGACCGCCTTGTCGGCGATTTACCAACGCAGCGAGGAGGCCCGCCAGGCTGTCATGGCGCGCGCTGAAGCTCTGCAAGCCGCCGCCGCCCAGGGTCAGGTCGCTGATCCTGAACCCACCTTGCAGCGCTGGTTCGGCGCTGCCCAAACACCGGAG
>CAZHYF010000004.1:12194-18432 GCA_964536635.1 uncultured Rhodospirillaceae bacterium
CAGGTGGCGCAGCTCGCCATGCCCTGTCTATTTGCCACCGGCGCAGACGATCCCAACTCGACACCAGCCATGAGCCAGGCCCTGGCAGCAGCAGCGCCCCAGGGCGCAGCGCTGGTCCTGGAGGGTGCCGCGCACATGGCGCAACTGACCCACGCCGATGCGTTGGGCCAGGCTTTGGCGCAGCATCTAGAAACCATCATCACCAGCAAACAAGACGCGGACTTGGGGGCGGGGCCGCGATCATGACGCCTCAAGACAAAGGATAAAGCTATGGAGTTGTCGCTGTTCGTACATATGGAACGCCCCTGGTCTGACCCGGAGCGTCTGCCGTCCTTTCGCCAGGCCTACGACGATTTCTTGGAGTTGTGCGTGCTGGCCGACCAGGCCCGCATGGACAAGGTTTGGACCGGCGAACACCACGGCATGGACTTCACCATTGCCCCCAATCCCTTTTTGAATTTGGTGGATCTGGCGCGGCGGACCCAGCATGTGCGCCTTGGCACCTCGACGCTGAATGCCGCGTTTTGGAACCCGATCAAGGTCGCGGGCGAAGCTGCCATGAGCGATCTTCTTATGGATGGACGGCTTGAGTTGGGCTTGGCGCGCGGTGCCTACAGCTTTGAATATGAACGCTTTGATGCCTCGTTGGATGCTTGGCAAGCGGGGCAGCGGCTGCGGGAGATCGTGACATGCGTCAAGGGCTTGTGGGCGGGCGACTATGCCCATGAAGGCGCGTTTTGGCAGTTCCCGGCCACGACCTGTATCCCCCAGCCCGAACCCGGCAAAGAGCCGCCGATCTGGATTGCGGCGCGCGATCCCAATTCGCACGATTTCGCGGTGGCCAACGGCTGCAACGTCAAGGTGACGCCTTTGTGGAAGGGCGTCGAAGAAGCGCGTGATTTGATGAATAAATTCCAAACGGCGCGTGCTGCCCATCCCGAGCAAAAGCCCAAGGTCTTGTTGCTGCACCACGTTTATGTGGCCAAAGACGATGCCGACGCGCGCCGGGCGGCTGAGACGCTGCATCAATGGTACACCACCTTTGGCGCTTGGTTCCAGAATAAGCGCCCGATTGTTCGGGGGCAGATCGCGCCCTTGACCGCCGAGGACTATGCCATCAACCCGCTGGGCAGCGTGGACGACATCTTGGCGACCCAGGTGATTGGCACGCCAGCGCAGGTGCAGGACCGTTTGGCGTTGTATCAAGATATGGGCTACGACGAGTTTGCCTATTGGAGTGACAACGGCCTCAGCCACGCTGACAAGATGGGCTCGCTGGAGCGCTTCGTCGAGCAGGTCATGCCGGCCTTTCGCTGAGGCGCGCGAAAAAGGAAAGACGCGATGGAACAGTTTCAGCTCTATATTGACGGCGCCTTTTGCGAGGCCGCCAACGGGGCGCGCATGACCACCACCAGCCCCGCCGACGGGCAGGTGTGGGCATCGTTCGCCGCGGCGGGCGCTCAGGATGTCGAGCGGGCAGTGGCGGGCGCCAAGCGCGCGCTGAACGATCCTGCCTGGCGGGGGCTGACGCAGACCGCGCGTGGCAAGCTGCTCTATCGCCTGGCCGAGCTGATCGAAGCCGAGGCCGAGGCTTTGGGTCTGATTGAGGCCCGCGACAGCGGCAAGCTGTTGGCCGAGACCGCCGGCCAAGCGCGCTATGTGGCCGACTACTATCGTTATTTCGCCGGACTGGCGGACAAGATCGAGGGCGCAACCTTGCCCATCGACAAGCCCGACATGTTCGTTTTTACCGAACGCGAGCCCATTGGCGTCGTGGCCGCCATTGTACCCTGGAACGCGCAAATGTTCTTGACCGCGACCAAGCTGGGCCCGGCTCTGGCCGCAGGCTGCACGGTGGTGCTCAAGGCCGCCGAAGCTGCGCCCTGCACCATGCTGGCCTTTGCCAAGCTCATCGATAAGGCGGGCTTTCCGCCGGGCGTGGTGCAGGTTATCACAGGCGATGCAGACGGCTGCGCCATCCCGCTGACCCGCCACCGCGACATCGACCGCATTGCCTTTACCGGCGGGCCCGAGACCGCCGCGCATGTGGTGCGCAATTCGGCCGAGAACTTTGCCGTCACCAGTTTGGAGCTGGGCGGCAAGTCTCCGCTGATCGTCTTTGAGGACGCCGATTTGGACAGCGCGGTCAATGGTTTGATCGCGGGCAATTTCGGCGCCTCTGGCCAGTCTTGCGTGGCCGCAACGCGCGGCCTGGTCCAGCGCTCGGTCTTTGATCAGGTGGTGGACATGATCCGGGAGCGCTGCGCCGCGCTGGTGGTGGGTGACCCGGCGGAAGCTGCGACCCAGATCGGCCCGCTGTGCACCCAGGGGCAGATGGAGCGTATCGCCGACACGCTCGCCAAGGCCGAGGCCCAGGGCGCCCGCATCGTCTTTGGCGGCAAAGCGCTGGAGCGGCCCGGCAACTACATGGCGCCGACACTGGTGGTCTGCCCAACGCCGGACATCGAGACCCTGACCGTCGAGATGTTTGGACCGGTCATGTCGCTGCTGCCCTTCGATGACGAAGCCGAGGCTGTGGCTTTGGCCAACGCCAGCGATTTCGGGCTGGGCTCGGGCGTCTTTACCCGCGACCTGGCGCGCGGGCATCGCGTTGCCAAGGCCATGCGGGCGGGCATTTGTTGGGTCAATACCTATCGGGCGGTCTCGCCCATCGCGCCCTTTGGTGGCCTGAACCGTTCGGGCTATGGCCGCGAGGCGGGGTTGGATAGCATCCACGACTATACCCGCACGCGCACGACCTGGATCAACCTGTCGGACGCGCCCATGGCCAACCCCTTTGTGATCCGCTGACCATGACCGCACCCGCGAGCAATCCGACCATTCCGATCTCTGAGGCCCAGCCCATCGAGCACGCCGCAGCCTTGCCGCCTGGCGTCGATGTGGTGGTGATTGGCGCTGGCGTGATCGGCGTTAGTGCGGCGCTGTTCCTGGCGCGCGCGGGCCGCTCAGTGCTGTTGTTGGAAAAGGGGCGGGTGGCTGGCGAGCAGTCCTCGCGCAACTGGGGCTGGATCCGGGTCACCGGACGCGACTATGCCGAAATTCCGGTCGCTCTAGAGGCTCAAGAACTGTGGCGCAGCCTGGCGGGTCAAGTGAAGACCGACATCGGTTTGGCCCAAACGGGGGTTGCCTACCTGGCCGACACCCAGGCCGACCTAGAGGGATTTGCCGACTGGCTGGAGGGTGCTAAACCCCTGGGCGTCTCAAGCAGCCTGCTGGATCAGGCGGCGACGCGGGCGCTGATCCCTGCGGCTCAGACGGCCTGGGCGGGCGCGCTCTGGACCCCGACCGACATGCGCGCTGAGCCCTTTGTCGCCGTGCCCGCTCTGGCGCGGTTGGCAGCAGAGGAGGGGGCCTTGATCCGTGAAGGCTGCGCGGTGCGCTCACTTGAGACCGAGGCAGGCCGCGTTTCGGGCGTTGTCACCGAGGCCGGGGTGGTCCGGACAAGCGCTGTGCTGCTGGCTGGTGGCGCCTGGTCGTCGCTCTTCTTGCGCCGCCATGGCATTGCCATGCCGCAATTGGCGGTGCGCTCGACCGCGGGCCGCACGACGCCTGCTGCTGAAGTTTTCTCCGGCAATGCAGTCGATGGACGGGTCGCGTTTCGCAGACGCGCCGATGGCGGCTATACCATCGCTCAAGAAGTGCGCAGCGATTTGTTCATTGGGCCCGATGCCTTCCGTGCCTTGCCCTATTTCCTGCGAACCTTGATCAAGCGCCCCGCGCCGGTCTCCTACCGCTTGGCGGCGCCGCGCGGCTATCCTGATGCCTGGGGAACAAAACGTCAGTGGCAAGCTGATGACATCTCGCCCTTCGAGCGCATGCGGGTGCTCAATCCGCCGCCCAACCGCCGGGCGATCACCAAGGCTCTGGCGCTGTTTCGCCAAACCTTTCCCGAGCAAGCCGCCGCCGAGCTGGCGCAGTCTTGGGCGGGGATGATCGACTTCATGCCCGATATGGTGCCGGTGGTGGATCAGGTGGCGGCCCTGCCGGGCCTGACCGTCGCGACCGGCATGACCGGGCACGGCTTTGGCATTGGTCCGGCCTTTGGCCGCATCGCCGCAGACTTGGTGCAGGGCAATGCGCCGGGTCATGACCTGTCGCGCTTCCGCTTGGGGCGCTTTTCCGATGGCAGCCGGTTGCGGCCAGGCCCTGGCCTCTAGAGCACGGTCTCTAGGTCTGCGATCAAGTCTTCGGGGTCTTCCAGGCCGACCGACAGGCGGAAGACACCGTCGCCCGCAAAGTCCCTGTAGGCCGCAAGCTGGGCACCATGCAAGCGGAAGGAGCTGGCCATCAGCGCCTCGGTCGGCATCCAGAAAATCAGGCTGCGGTGGTGGCCCAACGAGACCGCGTAGTGGATGATCGACAGGCGCTCGATCATGCGTTCGGCCAGCGCTTGGCCAGTAGCGGCGTCGCCGACCTGGAAAGCCAGCATACCCGAGAAGTTGTCCATTTGGCGCTGCGCCAGGGCGTGTTGCGGATGACTGGGCAGGCCCGGGTACAAGACCTTGGTCACGCGCGGGTGGGCTTCAAGCGCTTTGGCCACCGCCAGTGCTCCGCGCTGGTGAGCTTGCATGCGCAGTGGCAGGGTGGCCGCGCCCCTTGCGATGAGCCAGGCGTTGAAGGGCGAGAGAATGCCGCCGTGGTGGATGGCCGCCTCCATGCGCAAGCGGTCGATCAGCGTTCTGGAGCCCGCCACTGCGCCGCCCAGTGCATCGCCATGGCCGCCGATGTATTTGGTGATGGAGTGCATGATCAGGTCCACACCTAGGCCCGCTGAGTTCTGCCCCAGCGGCGAGGCAAAGGTGGCATCGCAGGACAAGAGCCCGCCGCGTGCGTGAATGCGCTCGGCCAAAGCGGCCAGATCGCAAAGGCGCATGATGGGGTTCGAAGGACTCTCGGCGTGGATCAGCTTGGTGTTGGGGCGCAGCGCCGCATCGACAGCGTCTAGGTCCGAAAGGTTGACCAAGCTGACCTCGATACCGAAGCGGGGCAGGGTCTCGCGTGCCAGCTCGGCAACGCCCGCATAGCAGACATCCGAAATCACACAGTGGTCGCCCGCGCTCAAAAAGGTTAGAAACATGCCGGTAGCGGCAGCCATGCCAGACGCAAAGCACAAGCAAGCCTCGACGCCCTCCATGCCAGCGATCTTGGCCTCCAGCGAGGCCACCGTTGGGTTGCCCCAGCGCGCATAGAAGTGGCTGTCAGGATCATCGCTCATGTCGTGGGCGGAAAAGCCCTGCGCTTGATCAACGACGAAAGTCGAGGACAGGGTGAGGCTGGGCGCAGAGGCCCCGGTTACAGCGTCGGGTCGCTCGCCGCCATGGATCGCTTGGGTTTGACGGCCCCTTGCGATTGGCGATGCGCCGGGTGTGCCAGATGTGGGCGCTTTGGTCATTGGGATAGTCTTCTTACTGCTGCTTGGCCTTGGACGATGGCTGCAATACTTGCTATAGCTGTCGGGTGAGGCAAGCTCGGATCGAGGGATCCAGTGGATAAGCTGAGCCCAGGGTGGTTTGGGCGAGTGGAAACGCCGCAAGGTGGCGCGCAAGATTGGCTTGTGCGCAACAGGCCGCGCTGTCAGTGTATCGGGCGCAATTTACTTGTCCGGTCAAAAGCCGGGGTTTTGAGCTCCCTATTGATCGCCAGCTCCGGCTGGCACCAGCAAAGGAACATGCATGTCGCCGCAAACAGCGCCTGCCAAAGATCTGCCGACGGCTGACAGCTCTGCTGAGCCCCTGGCGCGTGCGCGCGAAGTCGAGGCTGGGCAGGCGGAACACGATACCTGGGCGGTTGCGCGCTTTGATGACGAGCCCGAGCAGGGCACGCGGCAGGTGCGCATCAACACCGCCATGATGGCGCGGCGTGGCAAGCGGCAATTCGCGGTGCGCTTGGGCTTGGCCGTGCCCGGCTGCCCTTGGTTGAACGAGAACCAAGACAGCGGTGAGAGCCTGGAGCTGGAAGCGCAGATCCACGCGTACTTGCAGCAGAACAAAGCCGGGGTCTTGCCCGTCATCGTGTGCGAATCCGACTTGCATGAATACATCGTCTATCTGAGCGATTCAGAGGTCGGTGAAGATCTGGTGCAGCGTCTGGCGAATGATCATCCAGATATGGAACTGCACTACTACATGGCGCGCGATCCTGAGTGGGAAGCCTATTGGGCCTTGGCTGACAGCTTGGGGCTGCTTGACGGCGAACCGCTTGAAGATTTGATCCACGT
>CAZHYF010000004.1:18532-27526 GCA_964536635.1 uncultured Rhodospirillaceae bacterium
GCTCTGCGGTTAGCGCCGCTTGGGGAAAAAGCGCAACGCGATGGCGGCGCCAGCGATGATGGCGGCAAACACCACCATCGAACCCGTGGACATGAGCGACATGCCGGTCAGACCCTGGCCGAGCGAGCAGCCCAAGGCTGCGACCCCGCCGAAGCCCATCAAGATTGCGCCCAGGCCATAACGCAGCGGCTCGGTCTCACGCCCAAAGCCGTCGAAGTAGAGGCGCCCGCCGATCAAAGCCGAAACAAAGCTGCCGCCCAAGGTTCCCAGCATGAGGCAAACGCCGTAGTTGGGCGCGATGCTTGAGGCAATCGTGACGTACTGCAACAAGTTGGCGGCCGGGTTGGTAAAGTTCATCGACTGGGGTTGCAGGATGGTGAAGCCGTCATCGGCAAGCGAGGTCGTGATCCACCATCCGATCGGCACCATCAGGCCGACCAAGACCCCGTAGACCAGATCGCGAATATAGGCCTGACGACGCATGGCCGCCACGGCGACGAAGGCAGCCAGGACCGCGATCAAGGCGATGGGGTAAAACATCGACAGATCAGCCAAAAGCGGCGCGGGCGTTGATTGAGCGCCAAGAGCCTGTAGCCACAACCGCAAGGGGGACAGCACGCCGGTCATGCTGGCATAGGCGGTGAGCGAAAACAAAATTAGCACCCATAAGGACCGCAGATTGCCCCGGCTGGTCAAAACGGTGATGCGCGAAACGCAACCACCCGCCAAAACCATGCCGAAACCAAACAACAGGCCGCCGACGACCAAAGAGATGGGAGCAAAGGCCGCGCTGCGCTGCAAGGCGTCCTCGGTATTGATCCAGCTCAAAGACTCTGCGAGCTGTGTCACAAGTATTGCAGCGATCACCGCTGTAAAAAACTGAGTGGTGCGGCTTCCGGGGCGAAACATCTCGGTGCGCCGGTTGGGGGTCACCCACTCTTCGACCGCCGCGCGCAAGCAAAAGCCGCCACGCTCAGCAGCAAATCCGAAAACCGCGCCCAGCGCCAAGGCTGAAATCAGAACCCAGAATACGGCCTCGTCAAGCGATGGCAGAGACTCAAACATGTGTGTCCTTCTCTTCTTACAGCGGCACCCTGCAACGCTCACCCTCTTGTCATTGCAAGTGAGGCAGCAACCCGACTAACCTGTACACGGGTCAACCTATGGGCTTGCGTATTCGTACTATCGAATATACAAGGAGGGTCTGACCCCAAATCTTTATCCGAATTGATCCTTTACGATATGAGGAGGAATACATCCATGGCAAACAATAACTCACGCCCAATTATCAGCGTAAACGGGGTGGTGGCCGCCGCTCTGTTGCTGGCGATCCTCCTATGGGGCTTTCGCACCGTTCTTTTGAACGACCTGGGCATTTCACAGCACGCTGCCGCAGGCGACGAGCATGCCGCCGCCGAGGCTACGTCCAGCGAAACCATGGTCGAAGAAACGATGGAAGCGGCAACGTTGCCCCAGGTAGCCGAAGTGGCCGAGCCCGCGACGACAGCATCGCCCGACGGCTATATCGTGTTCGACCAAAGCGCGTATCAGCAACTGGCGGCCGCAGGTGTCAATTGGCAGGCCGACTACCAGGCCCCTGATTTTGACGCAGCACGCAAGGAAGGCGTTGCGGCCCCCGTCCAGGTTGCCGAGAGCAGCAGCAGCGATTCTGAGGCGGCAGAAGGTGGTGACAGCGGTGCAGCCATGGCTGGCGATGCAGACGAAGGTGCCAAATTGGCCAAGAAGAAGTGTGCCTCGTGCCACAACTTCGGCGAAGGCGAAAAGCACAAGACTGGCCCGACCCTCTACGGCGTCTATGGCAAGGCGGCTGCCTCTGCCGATGGCTACACCAAGTATTCAACTGACCTGAAAGATTGGGGCGGTGAATGGACCGCTGAAAACCTGGATACCTTCCTGACCAAGCCCAAGGCCATGTTCAGCAAGACCCGCATGTCGTTTGCTGGCTTCGCAAAGGAAGAAGACCGCGCCGACATGATTGCCTATCTAAAGAGCCTGAGTGCTGAATAAGCGTCGAGCTCAGTGAGCCCAGAAACCCGCTGATCTGGTCCCAGGTCGGCGGGTTTTTTTGTGTTTCCTAAGAGCCCCTAGGGCAAGCACACGCAGACCCTTGCGGATCTGGTGTAAGTGGCGCACACTGCGCCCGAAGCTGCGGCTTGAGCGCAGCAGGAGGAGGCGCGTCATGGCGAGTTGGGCATATCTGGTTCTGGGGCTGGTCTTGGCTCTGGCGCTGATCTATGCCGCCGGGCCACGTGAGCCGCGCCGCTGGCGCTGGGCTCGCCACCAAATCCCCGAGGACCCGCAAGACCTCGACGCCTATTTGGCTGGCTGCGAGGCGGGCAAGGGCATCAAGCCAGGGTTGGAAAAGCAGATCGACTGGATCGGCGAGCCCGGCCAGCGGAGCACGCGCGTGCTGGTCTACTTTCACGGCTTTACAGCCTCACGCTATGAGCTGGACCCCGTGCCACAACAGTTTGCCAAGGCTTTGGAAGCGAACGCATACTATGTGCGCTTTGCAGGGCACTGCCTGGATGATGACGGCCACGGTATCGCCAAAGTCCGCTATGCAGATTGGGTCAATGACGTTCAGCAGGCCTTGAAGGTGGCCTGTAAGCTGGGCGACGAGATCATTGTTATGTCCTGCTCAACAGGTGGCTCGATGGCCACATGGGCGGCCCAGCACATGCCCAAGCCACTGGCGGCGCTCATCTTTGTCTCGCCCAATTACCAGATCAACAACCCCTTGGCCTTTTTGCTCACCAATCCCTGGGCACGGGCCTTGGGCGCTCTGGTCGAGCCGCCGCGCCGCGGTTGGACCGGCGAAGAGTGGTGGACGCCAGAAGACTGGCAGCGCGCAGCCTACATCGGCACCATGGAGCACGATTCGCCCGCGGTTTTCCCGGTGGCGGTCGCAGCTTTGACCGCCCGCCGAGCGCCGTTCGAGGAGATCAAAACCCCGGCGCTATTCCTGCTTGATCCGGCAGACAAGACCGTGCGCTCAAGCGTGACCCAGAAGACGGTGTTCCCGCGCTGGGGCGGGCCCAAGCGCCTGCTGGCGATCTCCTGCGATCACAGCAACCGCCACGTCTTGTGTGGAAAACTGGCGTCGCCGCGCACCAACGCGGTTGTGCTCCAGGCCTGTTGCGACTTTATCGCCGATTTGCAAGCAGACAAGCTGTCGAGCGAGCAGGTCTAGGGATCGGCCATTTTGCCCGTTGCTCGCGGAGGCTTGCGCAGCTACACCCAAGGCTCTTCCTGACCGCTGCGCCTGCCGTTACGCCCGCTGCGCAAGGCTGCCACCTAACTGAGCGATTGCCCATGACCGTGAACACCGCGAACCACCACGTCTCTTTGCCTCAATTTTCCATCGGCAACGATCTGCCTTTTGCGCTGATCGCTGGACCTTGCGCCATGGAGAGCCGCGACCATGCGTTCGAAATGGCGGGCGCCTTGAAGGAGATGTGTGGCAAGCTGGACATCCCGCTGATCTATAAGTCCTCGTTCGACAAGGCCAATCGCACCTCGGCCAGCTCTGCGCGCGGCATTGGCCTGGACAAGGCGCTGCAAGTCTTCGCCGACATCCGCCAGGAGCTGGGCTTGCCCGTGGTGACCGACGTGCACGAGCCCGGACAGTGCGCCGAAGTCGCTGAGAGCGTCGATGTGCTGCAAATCCCAGCCTTTTTGTGTCGCCAGACCGATTTGCTGGTGGCTGCGGGCCAGACTGGTCGCGTGGTCAACGTCAAGAAGGGCCAGTTCCTGGCACCTTGGGATATGGAAAACGTTGCCGCCAAACTGGCCTCGACGGGTAACGATAAGATTATGCTGTGCGAGCGCGGCACCTCGTTCGGCTACAATACGCTGGTCTCGGACTTCAGAGGCCTGCCGACCATGGCCAAGACGGGCTATCCCGTGGTGTTCGACGCCACTCACTCAGTGCAGCAGCCGGGCGGGTTGGGCGGCAAGTCTGGCGGTCAGCGCGAGTTTGTCCCCGTCCTGACCCGCGCCGCCTTGTCCATCGGCGTGGCGGCGGTCTTCATGGAGACCCACCAAGCCCCTGACACCGCGCCCAGCGACGGCCCGAACATGGTGCCGCTGCATCAAATGGAGGCTCTGCTGGGGCTCATGAAACAATTCGACGCCTTGGCCAAGGCCAACCCGGTCGTTATCTAGGCGCTACCAATACCCCTAGGCGCTGGCGGAGGCTTCTGCCGCGCCAACCCATGCCCCCAAAGAAAAGGTTAGCAAAAGTGACTGAAATTGCGCTGATTGAAGGCCGTGAAGTCCTAGACTCGCGTGGCAATCCCACCGTCGAAGTCGATGTTCTGCTGGATGATGGCTCCTTTGGCCGCGCCATGGTGCCCTCGGGCGCATCGACCGGCGCTTTTGAAGCCCACGAGCTGCGCGACGGCGACACGCGGTTCGGCGGCAAGGGCGTGCGCAAAGCGATTGAGAATATCGAAGGCGAGCTGAGCGATGCTCTGTTGGGCTTGCCCGCTGACGATCAGCTCTACATCGACCAGAAGATGATCGAGCTGGACGGCACGGAAAACAAGACCCGCTTGGGCGCGAACGCTCTGTTGGGTATTAGCTTGGCCTGCGCCAAGGCCGCCGCGCAGTCTTATGAGCAGCCGCTGTACCGCTATTTGGGCGGCATCAACGCTGTGCAACTGCCAACCCCTATGATGAACATCATCAACGGCGGCGCGCACGCGGACAACCCCATCGACGTGCAAGAGTTCATGATCATGCCGGTGGGCTTTGACAGCTTCAGTGAAGCATTGCGCGCGGGCGCGGAGATCTTCCAGGCGTTGAAATCGCAGCTCAAGAAGGCGGGTCACAACACCAACGTCGGCGACGAGGGCGGATTTGCGCCCGCTTTGTCATCGACCCGCGAAGCGCTGGACTATGTGATGAAGTCGATCGAGAGCGCGGGCTATAAGCCAGGCGATGACGTGGTGCTGGCACTGGATGCGGCCTCGACCGAATTCTATAAGGACGGCCGCTATGAGCTGGCGGGTGAGGGTGCGAGCCTGGACGCTCGCCAAATGGTCGATTACTGGGCTGGCCTGTGCGACGCCTATCCGATTCGTTCGATCGAAGATGGCATGTCTGAAGAAGATTGGGCGGGCTGGGCCGCTTTGACCGCCAAGCTGGGGGATCGCATTCAGTTGGTGGGCGACGATCTGTTCGTCACCAACTCGCGGCGTCTGGCGCGCGGCATTGCCGAGGGCTCAGGCAACTCGATCCTGGTCAAGGTCAACCAGATCGGCACCTTGAGCGAGACCATGGAGGCAGTCCGCATGGCCCACGCGGCAGGCTTCACCTCAGTCATGAGCCACCGCTCCGGCGAGACCGAAGATGCCACGATTGCCGACCTGGCGGTTGGCCTGGGATCCAGCCAGATCAAGACGGGCTCGCTGTCGCGTTCGGACCGTATCGCCAAGTACAACCAGTTGCTGCGCATCGAGCAAGACTTGGACCTCAACGCGGTCTACGCTGGCGCGTCAGCCTTTAACTAAGGACGGTTCTCATGGCTCTGATCCGCGATCATCACGGCATATCACCGCGCATTCACCCCTCGGCCTTTATTGCCGAGAATGCTGTGATCATCGGCGATGTCGAGATTGGGGCCCACGCCTCGGTCTGGTACGGCTGCGTGTTGCGCGGCGATTTGAACGCCATTCGCATCGGGGCGGGAACCAATATTCAGGACGGAACGGTGATCCATGTGGCGGCCGACCGTCCTGGGCAAACGCCTTATCCGACCATCGTTGGTGCGGATGTCACCGTGGGGCACATGGCCTTGCTGCACGCCTGCACCGTGGGCGACGACGGCTTTGTCGGCATGAAGGCCTGCTTGCTGGACGGCTCGAAAATCGAGGCGTCGGGCATGCTGGCAGCCGGCGCTTTGCTGACCCCAGGCAAGGTCGTGCCAAGCGGCGAGCTGTGGGGCGGATCGCCCGCGCGCTTCATGCGCACACTTGGTCCAGACCAAGATCGCAGCTTCAAGGAGTCGGCGGCGCACTACGTCCAGCTTGCAAAATCCTATGCAAAATGAAACATTAGGTAGCGCCAATTGCGTTGCGCTTTGCAGCAAACCGCCCAAAAGTAGGCACATTTGCCGGTAAGCTCGGGATAAGTCCGCCATCGGGCTTCAAAGCGGCTGTGCGAGTCTTTTAACTGGAACTTTACGAAGATTAGCAGTGCGATACGCTTAGAAATATTTTGGGGATCCTTATGCGCTCAAAGTCAACAACCCTCCTTATCTTGTCCCTAGTCGGGGTCATGCTGGTGTCCGGCTGTGGGCTGCGCAATCGGCTGCCGAAGTTCTCGCGGAATACTGATCAGACGCTTTACCAAGATCCTTATCCGAGCTTGAGCTCGGTCCCGCCCGCGCCGCAGACCAGCTCGGCCCAGCAGGTGAGCACCATCCAGGACGGGCTGAATAGCACGGCGGCCTCGGTCTCGACCACCGGCCAGCAACTTGCCAGCGCTCCAGCCCCCAGCTTGAACAATCCGGGCATGCCGCCGCTGCCCGCATCCGCTCAGTCTGGCGCGGTGCCGCAAGCTAGTGGCTCGCTGACCAACGCCAATGATCGTTTGGCTGCGATGCGTCAACAGTATCAGTCCAGCGGCGCGCAATTGAACCAGCAAGTGGCTAACCTGTCCTCGATCCCAACGGCTAGCCCGTCGGCGGGCGTCGCCGGTGCTCCCAGCTTGGGTGTGCCCGGGCTTGGCAGCGTGGGCGCGACGACCAGCAGCACCAGCCTGCCAGCCCCGTCGAATATCGTCAGCCCCTCGGCCATCGACGGCTCAACAGCCAGCTTGTCTCCGGCGCTCGGTCAACCAAGCCAGTTGAGCCCCAGTGCGAGCAGCTCGTCTGCAGCGCCCAACGTCGCCAAACTGGCGGTGATCTATTTCCAAAATGGCTCGTCCAGCCTATCGCGTCGTGACACACTGATCTTGAAAGACGTGGTGGAGATCTTGAAGCAAAAGGGTGGCCGCGTTGCAGTTGTGGGCCACTCTTCGCAGGACGGCAAGACCACAGAAGAGGTGAACCGCAAGATGTCTGCCAAGCGGGCAGGCGTCGTGGTGCGCTACCTCATGGAGACCTTGAAGGTTCCCAAGCAGCTCATTATCCCGCAGGCGCGTGGCACCGCCAACCAGGTTCCCGGCGGCCCAGACTACAACCGACGCGTGGAAATTCTGTTGGTTAGCCAATAGCACCCAGCGGGTATCGCTAGCAAAAGGGGGGGCTATGCTCCCCTTTTTTGTGTCTGAGTTTCGGGCTCGGACGATTTGTCTTTTCAGGGTCGCGCAATTCCTTTGGCAGCCTGGGCCTTCTGCGTTAAGCAGAGCCTCGAAGGCATGCTGCTGGCTCGGTCTGTGGGCCGCAGCGCCACAACAAAGCCCCTCACGAAACTCGCTCCGAAAAGGACCCCTCCCGTGTCGCCCGAGACTTCTGCGCCGAACTCCACCATTCGCATTGCTCTGGCCGGGCTTGGCACGGTCGGCATGGGCGTGCTCGCGCTGTTGCGCGATAACCAAGCGGTGATCGAGAAGCGGACAGGCAAGAGCCTGCAAGTGGTCGCGGTCTCTGCGCGATCGCGCAGCAAGGACAGGGGTATGGATCTGTCGGGCTTGGCGTGGGAAGACGATCCCATCGCGCTGGCCCGCCGCGATGATGTAGACGTGGTGTTGGAGATGGTCGGCGGCGAAACCGGCACCGCACTGGAGCTGGTCGAGACCGCTTTGCGCTCTGGCAAGTCCGTGATCACCGCCAACAAAGCTTTGCTCGCGCACGATGGCATGCGCTTGGCCCAGCTTGCCGAAGATCACGGCGTGCAGCTTCTGTTTGAAGCGGCTGTCGCGGGTGGCATTCCGGCGGTCAAGGGCCTGCGCGAGGGCTTGGCAGGCAACCAAATCCAGCTTGTCTACGGCATCTTGAACGGCACTTGTAACTATATCCTCACCAGCATGCGCGAGACCGGACGCGGCTTTGATGCCGTGTTGGCCGAAGCGCAAGAGCTGGGCTATGCCGAGGCCGAACCCAGCCTGGACGTCGATGGCTATGATGCGGCCCACAAGTTGACGCTGCTGGCTTCTATGGCATTCGGCACACAGTTGGATTTCGACAAATTGCAGGTCGAGGGCATCCGGCGTATCAGCGCGCCCGACATCAAGATTGCCGAAGAGTTGGGCTATCGCATCAAGCTGCTTGGCTTGGCGCGACGTTTGGACGACGGCAGCATTGAGCAGTTTGTGCGCCCAGTCCTGGTGCCCCAGCAGTCAGAAATCGCCAAAGTCGAGGGCGTTTTCAACGCCGTAGTGGCCATCGGCAATTTTGTTGATGAAGTCATGATGGTCGGCCGAGGAGCGGGCGCAGGCCCCACCGCGTCAGCGGTCGTTGGCGATCTGATCGATCTGGCGCGGGGCACAGCAGTGCCGACCCTGGGCGTGTCCTGCAAGGAGCTGGTGCCTGCGAAGTTGGCCAAAAGCGAAGACCTGTATCGGGCGGTCTATCTGCATCTGAGCATCATTGACGAGCCAGGCGCGCTGGCCAAGGTGGCCGAAATTCTGGGCCGCTATGAGATTTCCATCGCAAGCCTCATTCAGCGCGAGGGCCGCTCAGGCTTGCCGGTCTCGCTGATCATAACGACCCACGAAGCGCGCTATGCCAACGTGCGTGCGGCGCGCGCCGAGCTGGACGCGCTGTCCATCGTGGCAGAGCCGCTGCACATGATGATCATTCAAGAGCTGTAGGAGCCCAGCATGCAGCAGCCTGCGCATTCGACCCTGCCCAGCCAGCGCCCGCTGGTGCTGGGGGTCGAGCGCTCGGCCAGCGGCAAGCGCTGGGAGTTTCGCGGGCAAAGTGCGCGGCAGGCCGAATTCTTGGCGCAACGCCTGGGCGTCTCGGCAACTTTGGGCGCCATCTTGGAAGCCCGTCAGATCGACCCCGATTATGCGCCGCATTTC
>CAZHYF010000004.1:27626-31371 GCA_964536635.1 uncultured Rhodospirillaceae bacterium
ACCATTGATTGCGGTGTGACGGCTTTTGAGCCTCTGGCGCGTGCCAAGGCTTTGGGCATGCAGGTGCTGGTCCTGGACCACCACAAGGCCGATGCCCAACTGCCAGAGCACGATGCGCTGGTCAATCCCAACCGTTTGGATGACGACTCCGGGCTTGGCTATCTTTGCGCGGGCGGGGTGGTCTTCTTGTTCTTGGTGGCTTTGCAGCGCCGGCTGAAGGCCTTGGACTTCTTTGGTCCAGGTCGCAAGCCTCTGGATCTGCGCAACGCGCTGGATTTGGCGGCTCTCGCGACGGTCTGCGATGTGGTGCCGCTGGTGGGGCTCAATCGGGTCCTGGTGAAACAAGGACTGACCGTGCTGGCGCAGCGTGAGAATCTGGGCCTCAACGCCTTGCTGGACTGCTCGCGGCTGCACGAGGCCATCAATGCCTCGACGCTGGGCTTTCAGCTTGGCCCGCGCCTCAATGCTGCGGGGCGTATCGGCAGCGCAGGGCTTGGATTGGAGCTGTTGACCACCGGCGATGCGGCGCGCGCTCAGGCTATCGCCCAGCAGCTCGATCGCCAGAACGATGAGCGCAAAGCCCTGGAAGCAGCCATGATCGAGCAGGCCGACGCGCAAGTGGCCAATCAAGGCGGTCGCTTCTTGGTGGCTCAACAGCAAGGTTGGCACGAAGGCGTGATCGGCATCGTGGCCGGTCGCCTGAAGGAGCGCTATCACCGGCCAGCTCTGGTCCTGACTTGGGACGGGGACATTGCCAAGGGCTCGGCGCGCTCGATTCCGGGCTTCGACCTGGGCAGCCTGGTCCTTCAGGCCAAGCACCGCGGGTTGCTGGAAAGCGGCGGCGGGCACGCCATGGCCGCTGGCCTCAGCATCCGCCGCGACAAGCTGGAGGCCTTCTTGGCCTTCGCCGAAGAGCGCATGGCCGGGCTGAGCGATGACGTTTTGGTGCCACGCTTGGGGGTGGACGCGGTCATAGGGCTTGCTTCGGTTGGCATGCGCTTGATCGAGGAAGTGGGGCAGGCGGCGCCCTTCGGCCAGGCCAATCCCGAGCCGCGCTTTGCCCTATCGAGTCTGACGATCGAGCACTTGGCCGCAGTCGGCGCCGGCAAGGAGCACTTTCGCCTACGGTTGAGCCAAGCCGGGCAGCGCATGAAGCTGAAAGCCATGGCGTTTCGGGCTGCTGGAACGCCCAGCGGCCAGGTGCTACAGGCGGCCGCCCGCAGCGGCCAGCCGGTTGCCATCGCGGGGCATTTGCGCGCGGACAACTGGTCCGGGCCTCAGGCGGTGCAACTGCTTTTGGACGATGTTGCCGCAGGCGAGTGACGCAAGCCAACGGCTTGAGTGGTGGATAAGAGGCGCTGCGCCGAATTTGCCGTGCTCGGGGACCAAGACAAGGCTTGCGCCGCGCAAAGGAGCGCGCTATAGAGCGGCTTCCTTGCGGGTGTGGCGGAATTGGTAGACGCGCCAGATTTAGGTTCTGGTGTCTTCGGGCGTGGGGGTTCAAGTCCCTCCACCCGCACCACAAATAACAGCTCCGAAGATTCAAACAGCATGCAAATTACCGAAACGAAATCCGAAGGCCTTGCGCGCGCCTACGAGATCATCATTCCTGCAGCGACCATCGCTGAAAAGGTCGATGCACGCTTGGGCGAGCTGTCAAAAGAGATCAAGTTGCCCGGTTTTCGTCCCGGCAAGGTTCCGATGAACCTGCTGCGCCAGCGCTACGCTCAGTCTGTCATGGGCGAAGTGTTTGAAGCGAGCGTCAACGAGGGCGTGGCCAAGGCGATCCAAGACAATGATCTGAAGCCTGCGACCCAACCGAAGGTCGATGAAGTCGATTTCGACGAAGGTAAGGACCTGAAGTTCAGCGTTGTCATGGACGTGCTGCCCGCCATCACTCCGATGGATTTTGCCAGCATGACCCTGGAGCGCGTCAAAGTAGAAGCGCCCGAGAGCGAAGTTACCGAGACCCTGGAGCGCATCGCTAACCAGTCCAAGGACAGCGAGCCTGCCGAAGAGGGCAAGGCCATCGAAGACGGCGATATCGCTGTGATCGACTTCAAGGGCGAAGTGGGCGGCGAGAGCCTGCCGGGCATGTCTGCGGAAGACTTCAATCTGGAAATCGGCTCGGGTTCTTTTGTGCCGGGCTTCGAAGAGCAGTTGGTCGGCGCCAAGGCCGGTGACACACTGGATATCGAAGTGAAGTTCCCCGACGACTACGGCGTGGACAAGCTGTCTGGCGCTGACACCAAGTTCAACGTGGTGATCAAGGAAGTGCGCGTTACAAAAGCCGCCGAGATCGACGACGAGTTGGCCAAAAAGGTCGGCTTGGAGAGCTTGGATCAGCTTAAAGAAAACATCGCCAAGGACATCGAGCGCCACTATAGCGAGATGACCGCGCAGGTGCTGAAGCGCCGTGTGCTGGACGCGATGGACGAGGGCCATAGCTTCGAGCTGCCGGAGAGCCTGGTCGAAGCCGAGTTCAATGGCATCTGGGAACAGATCGTTAAGGCCAAAGAAGCAGGCCAGCTGGACGAAGAAGAAGCCGCCAAGGACGAAGAAGAGCTGAAGGCGGACTACCGCAAGATCTCTGAGCGCCGCGTCAAGTTGGGCCTGGTGATGCAAGAAGTGGCTTCGGCCAACAAGATCACCATCGAAGAAGACGACATGCGCGCGGCTCTGTTCCGTGAAGCACGCCGCTACCCTGGCCAAGAGCAGGCCTTCTTGGAGTACATGCAAAAGACTCCAGAAGCCATGCGCAGCCTGTCCGCGCCGATCCTGGAGCAAAAAGTCGTAGACTTCATTGCTGAACTGGCCGGAGCCAAGGAAAAGGTCATCAGCGTCGATGAGCTGAAAGAGCTGGTTGATAGCCTGGAAGAAGCATAAGGCTTAGGTTGTCACTTGAGACAAGAAGGGCGCGAGGCCAGCACGGCTTCAGCGCCCTTTTTCTTTGTCCGCGCTGATTTTGGCTGACTTCCGCACGATGCCCGGGCACAAAGTGATTGAAACCCGCCAGCAAAACGCCACCTATGGAGCTAGGCTCGCCCATCTCCTCCTGGCCGGCCTCTGGCCTTGGCCACCAATTTGATCGCAAGCATAGGATTTGTATGAGCTCTGATTTCCCCGGCTGGACGCCGCCGTCAATGAACCTCGTGCCGATGGTGGTCGAGCAGACCAATCGCGGCGAGCGCGCCTATGACATCTATTCGCGCATGCTCAAGGACCGGATCATTTTTATCACCGGTCCGATTGAGGACTACATGTCATCGTTGGTTTGCGCGCAGTTGCTGTTCTTGGAAAGCGAGAACCCGAAGAAAGATATCTTCTTGTACATCAACAGCCCCGGCGGTTCGGTGTCGGCGGGCCTGGCCATGTATGACACCATGCAGTATGTCCGCCCCGATGTCTGTACGGTCTCCATTGGCCTGTCGGCCTCGGCGGGATCTTTGCTGCTGATGGGCGGTGCGGCTGGCAAGCGCTACAGCCTGCCGAACTCTAAGATCATGGTGCACCAGCCCTCTGGTGGTGCCCAGGGCCAGGCCAGCGACATCGCTATCCAGGCGCAGGAGATCTTGAAGACCCGCAAGCGGCTGAACGAGCTTTACGCCCACCACACCGGCAAGAGCGAAGAAGAGATCGAAAAGGCCATGGAGCGCGATACCTTCATGACGCCTGAGCAGGCCAAGGACTTCGGCTTGATCGACGAGGTGGTCAAGCAACGTCCGGCTGGCCCTGGCGAGGATTA
>CAZHYF010000005.1:0-4983 GCA_964536635.1 uncultured Rhodospirillaceae bacterium
TCTTGGCGAAGGCGAGCCAGGTTGCCCGGTCGCTCAGGATGTAGCCGCGCACCTCAATGGCGGTGCCCAGCGAGGCGCCCATGCCCGCGCCGGTTTCAAGATACCAGGTGCCACTGTCGGGGCTGGGATCCAGGCCCGCAGCTTGCCACAAGGCCAGCTCCTTCTTGTGGGTGCCGCTGTCGTCGGCGCGCGAGATAAAGGGCGTCTTGCGGGCGGCGAGGCGGTGCAGCGCGGCGTTGAGGCTCGGGGCGTCGGCGACCTGGGCCGGGTCATCCGACGGGCCGATCAGCACGAAATCGTTGTACATCAGGTCGTGCCGTTCGCTGCCATATCCCTTGGCAACAAAGGCCAGCTCGGCGGCTTTGGCGTGAACGATCAGCAAATCGCCGTCGCAGTTGGCCGCGTTGCGCAGCGCCTGGCCGGTGCCAACCGCCACCACATGCACACGAAAATCGACCGTCTTTTCAAACTGGGGCAGCAGGGCGTCATAGAGCCCCGAATTCTGGGTTGAGGTGGTGGACTGCAAGATCAAGAAGCCGGACGCGCGCACAGCGGTCGGCGCGGCCAGCAGCACGGCTCCAAGCAAGGCGCCAAATCCAGCTAAGGCAGCCCGGAGGAGGCGGGGCTCGGCCATGGTGAAGTCTCCTAGAGTTGGTCCAGCAGGCGGCCTGCCAGGTAGGCGGCTGCCATGTCGCTTTGCGGGGCGTCAAAGAAGGCGTCGGCGCTGGCCTGCTCAATCAGACGGCCCTGGTGCAAGAACACCACCTGATCGGCCAGGCGGCGCGCTTGATCGCGACCATGGGTGACCATAACAAGACGCGTGCCCTGCGCCTTGACCGTCTGAATCAAGGCCTCGATGGCGCGGGTGTTGGCCGGGTCCATGGAGGCCGTCGGCTCGTCGAGCAGCAAGATGTGGGGATCGCTGGCCAGGGCGCGCACCAGGGCTAGGCGCTGCTGCTCGCCGCCGGACAGGGAGCGCGCGGGCTGGTTGGCACGATCATCGAGCCCTGCCAGAGCCAAGAGCTGTTTGGCGCGCTGGCTGCGTTGGCCTGCGGGCAGCCTAGCCAGCTTGAGGGCGAAGATTAGGTTGGACCAGACCGAGCGGCGCAGCAAGATGGGCTTTTGCGCCACCCAAGACACCCGCGTGCCGGGTTGCCAAAGGATGCGACCTTGCTGCGGGCTGTCGAGGCCAGCGGCCACACGAAGGCAGAGGCTCTTGCCTGCACCGTTGGGGCCAAGCAGCGCGAGCAAGCCCTCAGCCGGGATGTCGAAACTGAGCTGGGACAGACGCGAAACGCCGGCGAAGGCCAAACCAACCCCGTCAAAGCGGGCCAACACGCCGTCTGGCAGCGGTGCGCGCGCCCTCTGATTGCCGCCGCCATTGACATCAGCTTGGGCGGAGTGACGCTCAAGCATGGTGGTGGCTCCAGCGGGTGAACTGGGCGCGCAGGCTCAAAAGCGCGGCGTTGACCAACAGAGCCAGCACAAACAAGATGATGCCCAACGCCAGAGCAAATTCGAACTCGCCCTTGGCGGTGCTGAGCGTGATGGCCGAGGTCATCACGCGCGTGTAGTGGTTGATGTTGCCGCCGACGATCATCACCGCACCGACTTCCGCCAGCGCCCGGCCGAAGCCCGCCAGAGCGGCGGTGAGCAAGGAAAAGCGGGCATCCCACAGCAAGGTGGTCAAACGCTGCCAAGGACTGGCGCGCAAGGACTTCAGCAAGTCACGGTATTCTTGATACAGGTCTTCGATCACCTGATGGGTTAGAGCTGCCACAATCGGCGTGATCAGCAGCGTTTGGGCAATGATCATGGCGCTGGGGGTATAGAGCAGCTCCAGCACGCCCAGGGGGCCTGCGCGGCTCAGCACCAGGTAGACCAGCAAGCCCGCCACCACGGGCGGCAGGCCCATGAGGGTGTTCAGGAAAATCAGCACCAGGCCGCGGCCGGGAAAACGCAGCGTCGCCAACAGGGCTCCGACGGGATAGCCAATCAGGCAGGCCAGCACCAAAGCGCTGAGACTGACGCGCAGCGACAGGCCAACGATCTCCAACAGATCGGGGTCGCCTTGGCGGATCAGCTCCAGGGCGATACTTAGGGCTTGGCCAATTTCATTCACAGGTTCGGGTCACGGGCTTTGGTCAGGAGGCGCGAAGTCAGGCAAAGCGACCGTGTTGGCACGCTGAGCCTCCTGGCAGTGGTGACCGCATTGCCCGCAGAGGTCAAGCCCAAGCCGGGCCTTGCAGCAGCGACAAGAGGCACCGGCATCGCGCTCAAGGCCCCGACAGGCGGGCGAGAAAGTGCTAGCCAAGTCAGGGCCTTTCCCCTAATGCCAGAGGGTCTAGATCGCCAAGCAAACATGGTGTTGCGCGCGTGTCTTTCCCAATTTGTTGACCTTGATACGGAGCCTGGATGCCTCGCCTTGTTGCGCATTTTTTGTTGCTGGCTACGGCCCTGTCGTGGGGCTCGGTTTTTGTGGCTCAGCACTGGGCGGCGGGCCAGATCGGTCCCTTTGGCTTCAACGGCCTGCGGTATTTGCTGGGGACTATTCTCTTGGCACCCTTAGCATTTTGGGAGTGGCGGCGCGCACCTTTGAACCTGCGCAGCTTGGGGTTCAGTGACTGGGCCTTATTGCTGGGGCTGGGACTTGTTTTGGGGCTGGGATCAGTCGCGCAACAAGCCGGGATAGCGCGCACCAGCCTAGCCAATGCCGGATTTTTGACTACGCTCTATGTACCTATGGTGCCGCTGATTGCCCTGCTGGCACTGCGCCAGCCGGTACGCCGGATCGTCTGGCCAGCCGTGGTGCTCTGCCTGGTCGGCACCTATCTGCTGGCGGGGCTGACGAGCCTGACACTGCACGGCGGCGATGCCATCATCATGGTGGGGGCGCTGTTTTTTGCTCTGCACATTCTGATCATTCAGGCTTTCATGGCCCGCCATCCAGCGCCGTTCCAGGCTTCCTGTCTGCAAGCCTTGGTGGCCTGCCTCATGACCTTGCCGCTGGGTTTGGCCAGCGAGGGCCTGGATCTGTCGGTCGCGCTGACCACCTTGAAGTATACCGGTTACGCTGCCTTCATGTCGGTCTTCTTGGGCTTTACGCTCCAGCTGATCGCCCAGCGCTACTCCAGCCCCTCCACGGCGGCGATCTTGCTGTCGATGGAGGCGGTGTTTGCTGCCATGTTCGGGTGGCTCATCTTGAGCCAAGCGCTGGATGCCAAGGAAATCCTAGGCTGCTTGCTGATCTTTGTCGGGGTGGTCCTGGTTGAGGCCTGGCCGCGACCCAAGGCGGAACCCGCGCGATGAACAGCTATGCACAAGGCCTGTTGATCGTCGCGCTGGGCGTTACCCTGATTTCACCCGACTCGGCAGTCATTCGGCTGATTGATCTGGACCCCTGGTCGATCATCGTTTGGCGTTCGGCGGGCTCTGCCATCGCCATGAGCTTGTTCGCCTACCTGCGCCACCGGGGCAAGTTTCGAGCATACCTGGCCAGCAACTGGCCCTTGGGCTTGGCTTTGGTGCCCTTGTTTGCGGTGGGGCAAATCTCCTTCGTGGCTGGTGTCAGCTTGACAGCCCCGGCCGTCGCCTTGGTGCTGGTCGGCGCGACGCCCTTCTTCACCGCCATCGTCGCTTGGTTCCTGATCGGTGAGCGCAGCAGCCGCACCACTCAAATCGCGATCTTGATCGGCTTTGTCGGGGTTGCGATTGCGGTGGCTGGCGGTTCGGGCGGTGAGGTCACATTGATCGGCAATCTGTTTGCCGTGTCGGTGCCGATTTCTCTGGCTTTCGGTTTCACTATCGCGCGCCGCTTGCAGAGCCCCGACGTTTGGCTGGCCTTTGGCCTCAGCCATGCGCTGGCGGCCTGTATCGTCGCGCTGGTGCAGCCGGTCGCCATGCCGCCAAGCCTTTGGGATTGGGGCCTCTTGGTCTCCAACGGCATGATCATCAGTGCGGGCGCTATGGCTTTGATCACGCTCGGGCTGCGCTATTTGCCCGCTGCCGAGGTCAGCTTGCTGATGACCGGCGAGACCGTGCTGGGCCCGCTGTTGGTTTGGTGGTGGGTGGGCTTGGCGCCTGGGACCAACGCCTGGATCGGCGGTGCCCTGGTCATCGCGGCCTTGGTGGGTAATGCTGGAATGCGTCTGCGCAGCGCGCGCAGGCAACGCGCTGCCTAAGGCGTCAGGCTCCGGGCTTGACAAGACTCGATTTTGTCTAGCGGGCGCGCTAGAGAGGCTCTATGACCGAAATTCTTTTGTTTTTCATTCCCTTCAGCATCGCCCTGGTTAGTCCAGGCCCGAACTATGCCGTGCTGCTCAACGCTGCGCGCCGCACCAATCGCACGGGCTGCATCGCCATCGCGGGCGGCATCGGTGTCGGTGAGGCCATTTGGGCCAGCTTGGCCTTGTTCGGTGTTGCAGCGGTGGCGCGCGATTATGAGATCGTCAAGGTTATGCTGGCCTTAGGCGGCGGCGCTTTTCTGGCCTATGTCGGCTGGGGAGCGCTGGAATCGGGGGTGCGGCTGTTGATCCAACGCTATCGCCAGTCGCATGGTTGGCAGGATCAAGAAGAGGCCTTGTTGCGCCCTCAAGTCATGGGCGAACCGGCGCACGGCCCGAAGGACAAGCGGCCTTTTGCCTGGTTTTTGCAGGGGCTCGGCCTGATGATGCTCAACCCCAAGGCTGGGGCCTTCTGGCTGTCTTTGACCTCGGTCTTGGTGCGCAATGACATGGAGCTGGGCATGCGCTTTGTCATTATGACGCTGGCCGTGGCCCTGTCGTTGAGCTGGCACACCTGCCTTGCATGGATCGTTTCAACCACCACCGCGCGGGCCTGGCTGCTCCGATTTGGCCCGGTGCTGGACGTTGTTTTGGGCTTGGTCTTGTTCGGACTATCTGCTTTGCTGATCGTCTCGATTTTGTCTGGCTAACAGGAGGCCGTCCATGGCCCACAGCGATGCAGCCACACGCGAACAGACCC
>CAZHYF010000005.1:5083-26343 GCA_964536635.1 uncultured Rhodospirillaceae bacterium
CGAACAGACCCGCGAACAGACCCATGCGGGTGTCGGCCAAAATGCTACAGCGCTTGGCGGTATCGAAGCGCTGACGCCCTTGGCAGGCAAGGGGGACTGGCTTGGTTGGCTGCGCGCTGCCAGCTTGCTGATCGCCAGTCTTTTGACCCTAGCAGCGCTGGTCTGCTTCATCGCCTTCAATTGGCAGGATCTGGGGCGCGTTACGCGCGCAAGCTTGGTCGCGCTGGGGATGCTGGCTTCGGGAGGGCTCAGCGCTTGGGTCGGTCCAGCTTCGCCTGCCCGCGGCCCGCTGTTGCTGCTGACCTTTGGGCTCATCGGCACTTTGATGGCGGTCGTCGGCCAGCTCTACCAGTTGGGCGCGGACAGCCACTTGCTCTATTTCAACTGGGGTCTGTTTGCCCTGCCGCTGGTTGTGGTCAGCCGAGCGCAGATTGTTTGGCTCGCCTGGCTGGTGGTTTGGTGGCTGGCGGTCTTCCTGGCGCCGCGCAACAGCTTGCTGGGTGGGCTGGTGTTGTTTGGCGATCCCATGCTGTTCAACATGATGGTGGCGGGCCTGCTGCTGGCCGCGCGCCAGGTCTTGCTGCAGCGCTTTGCCTGGATGCGACCCAGCTTGGTGCCGGGGGCTGTGGCCCTGGCGGCGGTAGTGCAGTGGTTCCCGCGCTTTTGGCTGTTGCTGGCGCCGAATTGGATGGTCGAAACCGCCATGGAGCTGCCGGCGCTACTGGTCTGGCTGGTTCTGTCGCTCATTCTAGCGGCCGGTCTGATCGGCTCGGCCTTTTGGCGGCGGGAGGCCTTGCTCACCTTCGTTGGCGTGTTTTGGGCCGCCGGTGCTTTGGCAGCCCTCGGATTTCGTTTGGCGTTGACCAGCTATGGCGACGGTCCCCTCAACTACATCACTGTTACCGGGCTGGTCTTGGTGCTCTGCTTTTTGGGCGCCAGTTTTGTCATGCGCGCTTGGCTGCGCCGCTTTGGCAATCAGGATCGCTCGGCCGCGCAAATGGTTGCCAATCTGGTGCAGCAGACCAGCCACTGGTCGGTGACAACGCTGCGATCGGTGGCCGGGCTGTTGGGCGGTGCGGTGCTGACGTTGGGCGTTATCGGCCCATCGATCTTTTTCAGCGAGTCTTTGGCTGGCATGTTGGGCGTCGGGATCCTGCTTACCGCCGTCGCGCTGATCGGCAGCGCTCGCGTCAGCAAAAGCGAGCCCAGCGGCATGTCGGGCATGCATGTCTTCTTGTTTGTGCTGCTGCTAGATGGTTTGGGCTTCGTGCTGTTCAGCCTTACAGGCGATCCCTTTTCGCAGGCCAGTAAGAGCCTGGGTATCGCCTTTCTGCCCCAGCGTTTGGTGCTGCTGGGCTTCTTTGTGGCGGCGGGGCTTACGGGGGTTTGGCGTCCGGGCCAAGTTTTGCTGCTCATTTTGGCTATGGCCGCTTGGTTGCCCGAGCTGGGGCGACTCGCCAGCTTGACCCAGATCAACGTCGCACTGATGGCGCTGGTCGCGGCGACCCACATTTGGGGGCAGCGTTGGTCCAGCTTGCGCTATCTGCAATGGGGGTTGATCCTGGTCACCTTGGCCAGCCTGGAGCTGGCCTTGTTGATCGAGACCCAGGCTGCCAATCAGGCCGAGCTTCTGGAAGGTGCCGGACAGCTTCTGGGCTTCCAAATCCGCATTGACGGTTATTGGCAACAGCGGATCTTGGCGCTGTTGGGCTACAGCATCTTGGCCGCGGTGGTGCTGCGCGCGATTCGGCTAAGCGCCCTGCAAGAGCGCCAGGCCTTGCCCTATGTGGCGGCTCTAGTGGTTTTGGCGGCGGTGTTGCCGACCATGGCAGGCTTTGCGCTCATGCTGATGCTGGCCGGGCGGGATCGCCAGCGCATGGGCTTGGAGGTGTTCGGTTGGCTGGTGCTGCTGGTTGCTCTGAACCAATGGTACGCCAGCTTGGGGCTGACCTTGTTGATCAAGGCGGGCTATCTGGCAATGTCAGCTGCGGTCGCTTGGCTGCTGTTTGCCGCAGCGCGCTGGCACCAACGGCGCCAGAGGTCAACCGACCCGCAACCACCGGGACCGCAACCGACAAACGAGGGCTAGGCCGCATGACGAAGATCTATCGCTTGGGCGTACTGACCTCTGTGCTGGTGGCGCTGGTCATGGCGGGCCGCGCCGTCTTGGGTTTCGAAGGGGTCTATCGCAGCGGCCAGGACTTCTACCTTGCCATGCGCCCTGTCGATCCGCGCTCTTTGATGCAGGGCGACTTCATGGCGCTGGGCTATGAGGCTGATGGACCGCGCGACTTGGCGACCGCAGAGGGCGAAGCAGAACCCGCCCGTCGGCGCTGGGCCATCCTCAGCCTGGACGCACGCCGCATAGCGAGCCTGGTCGGCTACGCCAGCCAGACCCCGCGCCTGGAAGCAGGGCAGGTGGCCTTGCGCGTTGATGATTGGGGCAGCCGTACGCTGATCGAGCCCCGCAGCTATTTCTTTCAAGAGGGGCAAGGCGCGGTCTTTGCAGACGCACGGTTTGTCGTGTTCCGCTATCGCGATCCAGCCGCGCCACTGCTCTATGGCCTCGCCAGCGAAACGCTGGAGATCTTGGGCCACAAATAGCGCAAGCTAGGGCAAAGCCCGAGCTCTTGGGGAAAGCGCGCCAAGGCTGCTTGGGGTGACTTTGCGGACAAATCAAAGCCTGAGCGCTGCCCTGAATGCAATTTGTTGAACGCTGCTCTCGTCCGACAGAACCGCCCAGCCCTGGCCTGGCGCGGCGCAGAATTGACCCAAGGATCGCCTGGCTTTGCAGGCTGGCGTAGTGGCTTGGCAACAATGTCGTTCCGCTTGGCGCAATAAGACAACACAGGCCTTGCTTGTCATGCTAGCAAGCGGGGGCAGCGCGACACCTGAGCCGCTGCTTTGTTCGACAAAGGACCGCCTTCATGATCTTGGCCAAGTTGCAAGCCATCCCCCGCCAGCAATTGGGTATTCTCTGCGCTGTCATGGCGGTCTTTACCTTTGCCAGCCAAGATGCCTTCACCAAGGTCTTGTCGGCCAACTATCCGGTCTCGCAGTTCTTGTCGGTACGCTTCGCTGCCTTTTTGATCTTTGCGCTCATGTTCGTTCAGGCTCGTTGCGGCGTGCGCACCGCGCTGCGCTCGCGCATTCCTTTGATCCAGCTAAGCCGCGCGGTGCTGATCGCTGCGGAGATTGGCATTTTTGCCTACGTCGTGGGCAGCATGGACCTGTCAGCACAGCACGCGGTCTTCTCCAGCTTTCCCTTAATGGCCACTGCCCTATCGGTGCCGATTCTGGGCGAGCGGGTTGGCATTCGCCGTTGGACCGCGGTCCTGGTCGGCCTGGTGGGCGTGCTGATCATCTTGAGGCCCGGCTTTGGCATCATCCACCCGCTGGCCCCTTTGGTCCTGCTGGGCGCGGTCATGTTCGGCCTTTACAACGTGCTGTCGCGCTACGTCACCCAGCGCGAGCGCTTTGAGACCGCCTTTATCTATATGGCGCTGGTCTGCTTTGGCATGTATGCGCTGCCCGCCTTTTTTGTTTGGCAGCCCATGACCGGCCCACACATGGTGATCATGGCCTTCTTGTGCTTGACTTCGGTGACGGCGCATTGGCTCTATACCAAGGCGTTCGAGTATGCCGAGGCCTCGGTGTTGCAGCCCTACAACTACCTGTTGCTGGTCTTTGCTACGCTCTATGGCGTGACCATCTTTGGCGAGGTCTTCGAGCCCGCTACCGCCGTAGGCGCCAGCATCGTCGTGGGCGCAGGGCTCTATGTTTGGTGGCGCGAGCGGGTCAAGCTGAACCAGCGCCACTCGAAGCGCTAGCAGCGGCCGTCAAGGAAGCGCGCGCTGCGCTGGCCTCGATCGAGCCTGCTTTGAAGACCGGCAGCTTGACGCTGAAGCGTGCGCCTTGGCCCAAGCTGGTGCGCACCAGGATCTCGCCGTTCATCTGCTGGATGATCTGCTTAGAGATGGCCAGGCCCAAGCCCGAGCCGGTGGTGGTCTCCACCACATCCTGCCAAGAGCGGGAAAACTTGGTGAAAAGCGTCTTTTGATCCTTGTCCGATATTCCGGGCCCGTTGTCCTGGACGTGTAGCAGCAGAAACGAGTCTTGCCGCTCGGCGCTAACCACGACGGTCGGGTTGGGGCTGTTGTTGTATTTGACCGCGTTGGACAAGAGGTTAACGAAGACCTGTTGCAGGCGGTCGCTGTCGCTGAGCGCGCGCAAGCGCCAACGCAAGGGGAGGGCGTTGACCAGCTTGACCCCAGCGGTGGCAGCGTTGGCCTCGACGACAGCGATGGCATCGCGCATGACTTGCATGGGGTTAACGGTATCGGTCAGCTTGACGCCCATCCCCGATTCCAGCCGCGAGACCTCAAGGATGTCGTCCAGCAAGCGGGTAAGACGTTTGCTCTCTTGCGCCATGATTTTCAAAAAGCGCTGTTGTTCGTCTTGCGACAGATCATCGGTATCGGTCAGGATCTCGGTCAAGGAGCGCAGCGCGGTCATCGGAGTACGCAGCTCGTGGCTGACGCGTGACAAGAAGTCGTCCTTCATGATGTCCAGCGCTTTGAGCTGCTCATTGGCGTCGCGTAGCTGGTCGGCGATGGCCTCCAGCTCGGCCGATTTTTGCTCCAGGGCGTGCGAATACTCAATCGCCTGCTGGGTCTCATCCAAGATGCGAATCACAGCATCCATAGAGATGGTCTCACCGGTGGCGATCGAGGCGACCATCACCCGCGCCGAGGCAGCGCCGATGCGTCCGGCGAGCAAGCGCTCGACGAAGGGCACAAGGTTTTGGTCAGGCTTGGGCAGGTGGCCTGGCACCCCTTGGCGCTCGGCATAAGAGCGGAAGGCGCGGTAAGCCTGATCGCGGCCGATAAAGCGCTGGGTCAGGTCATAGAGGTCCTCGACCGCCGCCGAGCGCTCATAGAGCTCGCTCTCGCCCAGGCGGCTGGAGCGGAACACATCGACGAAATAGGCGGATTGCAGACGCTCTAGGGCGTTGGCCTTGGAGGCATAAGACAAGCCGATATAGGCCAAGATGTTGGCGCTGAGGCTCCAGAACAGCGCGCCAACCAAGGGATCGACCTTCATGGCGGTGAACAGCCCCTGGGGGGCTGGGATTCCGGCGACCAGCCACCAACCCGTGCCCTGCAAGGTGGGGAAAATCAGAAAATAGAGCCAGAGCAGGTAGCCCGCGGCTAGTCCGCCCAGCGCGCCAATCTCGGTACCATCGCGCCAGAACAAGCCGCCGATCAGGGCCGGAAATATCTGCGCAACGCCCGCGAAGGCAATCAGGCCCATGGCGGCCAGGCCCTCGTTGGAGCGCGACAGGTAATAGTATAAGAAGCCCAGCAGCAGCAAGAGGGCGATATTCACCTGACGCACCCGAATTTGCACCTTGGTCAAATCGCTGCGGCGCGACAACCCCAGGGCCTCGACGCGCAAGATCAGCGGCATGATCAAGTGGTTCGACATCATGATCGACAGGGCAATAGAGGCCATGATGACCATGGATGTTGCCGAGGCCAGACCGCCGATGTAGGCGAACAGGGCCCAAATGCTGTAGCCACTGATCAAGGGCACGGTCAGCACAAACAGGTCAGGATCGCTGCCCGGCAGCAACCTTAGTCCCGTGATGGCAATCGGCACCGTAAAGAGGCACAAAATGAAGAGGTAGGTTGGGAACAGCCAAGAGGCGGTGGCCAAGTGGCGCTCTCTTCGGTTCTCAACCACGGTGACCTGAAACTGGCGCGGCAGACACAAGACGGCGGCCGCTGACAAGAACAGCAAGGTGGTCCAGCGTAGCGCGCCATTGCCGCGAAGGCTCAGGACCTGCGCGCTTGCGGCATCAAGCTGCTCGGCGGACAGGGCCGAGCCCTGGGTGCCCAACTTCAAGCCAAAAATCACCAGCAGGCCGATGGCGACGAAGGCAAACAGCTTGACGATGGATTCCAACGCAATCGCCGCCACGACACCCGCGTGCTGCTCCTTGGCGTCGATCAGGCGCGCGCCGTAGAGCGACACGAAGACCGCCATGATGACCGCGACCCAAAAGCCGATATCGCCGAAGAAGTTGGAGGAGCGGATCGACAGGGCAGGGGTCGAGATCAGAGCCTCAAAGCTGGTGGCGACCGCCTGGAGCTGTAGCGCGATATAGGGGGTGGTAGCCGTCAGCGCGATCAAGGTCACCAAGACCGAGAGTCGCACAGATTTGCCATAACGCGCTGAGATGAAGTCGGCGATGGAGGTGGTGTGCTGTTGGCTGGAAATGCGGATCATCTTACGCAACACAGTCCACCAGGCGAAGAAGACCAGCGTCGGCCCAAGGTAAATGGTTATGAACTCCAGGCCGTTCTTGGCCGCCGAACCCACGGCACCGTAGAAGGTCCAACTGGTGCAATAGATGGAGATGGACAGGGTATAGACCAGCGGTGATCCCACCAAGGTCTGTTTGTGGTGCGGCGGCAAGCGGTCGGTGACAAAGGCGACGGCGAACAAGAAGGCCAGATAGCCGAATGAAAGCGTGACTGCGACGACCGGACTAAACACGCGACGACCACCCAATTTTGCTGTCGGATTTGGGCCCGCGTCGGCCAAAGAAGGCGGCGACAATCGCCAGGGCCCAGATCAAGAACAGGTAGGTCACCAAGACCCAGGGCGAGAGCCCATGGGTGGCCGCGCTCAGCGTATAAACGGCTGGCGCTGAGACCAGAAATAGGAAGATTGCTGGCATCAGTAGGCTGCGCTGCGGCGAGCGCGGCAGTGGCGGTGGGGCTGTGCGACGCGCTGAGTGCGCGACAGTGCCTCCAAGGACGCCGGGCGCTTCATCAAGAGCCTGAACCTGGGTTGGACCCGCTTGGCTGGGGGCGGTTCGATCGGTGTTCGCCTCGCCAGAAGTGGCCTCAGCAGGTTGCGGCTTTGGCGGATGCGCGGCTTGCATGCGGCGCCTAGCCGTCTACCTGGGATTTGGCAGGGGCCGTCGCCTGGGCGGCGTCCAGACGAGCGGCCAAGCGCGCATTCGCCAGCTTCATCACCGTTTCCACCACTTCGGCGTTGGAAAAGGGCTTGGTCATGAAGGCGCTGGCACCCAAGGCCTCGGCCTTTTCGCGGTCGCTCTCCTGGCCCTTGGCGGTCAGCATGATGATGGGCAGGCCCACCAAATCAGGGTTGGCGCGGGTGGCCTTCAAGACCTCGAAGCCGTCTTTGCGTGGCATCATGATGTCCAATACGACGGCGTGGGGACGCACATTTGCGATGTCGCGGATCGCCTGTTCGCCATCATAGGAGACGCGCACGTCGGCTCCCGCCCGACGCAAGATGAAGGTCAAAGACTCAACAATGCTGGTCTCGTCTTCAGCGACCAGAATAACTGGCTGCATGGATTGCGCTCCCTTTGGCGCCCAGCTCTTGGCGTGCTGCTGCCTGCATGCCCGCCGTGTCCAAGCGAGATCTTGGCGCAACTTTCTTGTCTCAATTGGCTGAGCTTAATTACCGTCCGAACAAACTGCCCCATTTTTTCAAGCGGATCAATCCTGAAGCAACCCGCTTCAGAGGGTTTTAGCAGCTCAGGAAACAATCAAGGTCATCGGGAGACAGGCAGGCTTCAAAGGGCGCACGCAGCGCCAGCGCTTCGTCCAGCAGGGACTGGTAGATGTGGTCGGGCACCTCATCGACGCCGAATTGGCTGAGGTGCGGGGTCCAGAACTGGGTGTCGAGCAGCGGGATGCCCGAGCCCTGCAGGCTGGCCAGCAGCCCCACCATGGCGATCTTGGAGGTGTTGGAGGCGCGCGAAAACATACTCTCGCCAAAGAAAGCACCGCCGATGTGGACGCCGTAGAGCCCGCCGACCAAGGCCTCGCCCTGCCAGACCTCAATGGATTGGGCGTGGCCTTCTGCCGCCAGCTCGCAATAGGTGTCGAGGATGGCGTCGTTGATCCAGGTACTGTCGCGACCGGGTTTGGGCTCGGCGCAGGCCAGCATGACCTCACGAAAACAGCGGCTGGCGGTCATGTGCAGCTCTTGGGTCTTGATGAGCTGCTTGCGCACCACTTGCCGCAGCTTGGTCGGCACATGGATCATGTGGGTCATCAAGATGCCCCGATAGTCCGGGCGCACCCAACGGATGTAGTCGCTTTCGCGATCTTCGGCCATGGGGAAGATCCCCTGCTGGTAGGCGGCGAGGATCAGCTCAGCGTTCATCCATCCAGCGCTCCAGCCACTTGATGGTGTAAGAGCCGTCGCGGAAGGCCTCGGCATCCAGCATGCGTTCGTGCAGCGGAATGACGGTCTTCACGCCGCCAAAAGCGGCCTCACGCAGCGCGCGCTTCATGCGAATAATGGCTTCTTCGCGCGTGGGTGCGTGGACGATCAGCTTACCGATCAAAGAATCGTAATAGGGCGGAATGGCGTAGCCTGCATAGGCGTGGCTGTCCCAACGTACGCCCATGCCACCGGGTGCGTGCAGCTCTGAGATCTTGCCAGGGCTGGGCATGAAGGTGTCGGGGTCTTCTGCGTTGATACGGCACTCGATTGCGTGGCCCGTAAAGCTGATCTCTTCTTGGGTGAAGGACAGGGGCAGGCCGGCTGCGACGCGGATTTGCTCTTGCACCAGATCGATGCCGGTGATCATTTCGGTCACCGGGTGCTCGACCTGCAAACGGGTGTTCATCTCGATGAAATAGAACTCGCCGTTCTCATAGAGATATTCGACGGTGCCGACGCCGCGATAGCCCAGCTTGGCGATGGAGGCGGCGGTGTGCAGGCCCAGTTGCTTGCGCTGCGCGTCTTGCAAAGCGGGCGAGGGCGCCTCTTCGATCAGCTTTTGGTGGCGGCGTTGGACCGAACAATCGCGCTCGCCCAGGTGAACCACGTTGCCGTGCTGGTCGGCCAGGATCTGGATCTCGATGTGGCGCGGGTCGGCCAGGTATTTTTCCATATAGACCGCATCGTTGCCGAAGGCGGACTTGGCCTCGGCGCGCGCCAGGTTATAGGCGTCTTCGATCTGACTGGCATCTTCGGCGACCTTCATGCCGCGACCGCCACCGCCAGCGGCGGCCTTGATCAACACCGGATAGCCGATCTCAGCGGCGACCTTGCGTGCATCGTCCAGGCTGGTCAGCTCCCCGTCGGAGCCCGGCACCACCGGCAAGCCAACGCGAATGGCGGCATCTTTGGCGGCGACCTTATCGCCCATCAGGCGAATGTGGTCAGGCGTTGGGCCGATGAAGGCCATGCCCGAGCGCTCGACGCCCTCGGCGAAGGCAGCGTTTTCGGACAAGAAGCCGATGCCCGGATGCACGGCGTCCACATCGGCCAGGTGAGCAACGGTCATCAGCGCGCGCATATCCAGATAGGACTTGCTGGAGGGCGCTGGGCCAATGCACATGGCCTCGTCGGCCAGGCGCACGTGCATGGACTGCGCGTCGGCCTTGGAGTAGATGGCCACGGTCTGAATGCCCAGCTCCTGGCAGGCGCGCAGCACCCTGAGACCGATTTCTCCGCGATTGGCGATGAGGATTTTTTCAAACATGGTGGGCCTTCGGGGATGTGGCTTTGGCGACGGCTTGGCTGCGGGTGATGGCGCGCTGTCGGGAGCGCAAGTCCATCGCGCAGGGCTCTAGCCGATAGAGATCAAAGGCTGATCGTATTCGATGGGATCGCCGTTATCGACCATGATCGCCTTGACCGTGCCTGACTTGGGGCTGGGCAGGGGGTTCATGACCTTCATGGCCTCGATAATCAGCAGGGTCTGGCCTTCTTTGACGGTATCGCCGACCTTAACGAAGGGCTCAGCATCGGGCGAGGGCGCCAGATAGACCGTGCCGACCATGGGAGCCTTGATGGCGTCTGCGTCGCTGGCTGGAGCGGCAGCAGCGGCCGGTGCCGCAGCGGCTGGCGCGGCCTCAGGTGCCACAGCCGCGGGGGCAGGGGCTGGAGCATACGCCATGGGAGCCATAGGCGCCATGGCCGCTTGGCGGCTCAGCACCACTTCCATGTCGCCTTCGCTATAGGAGATCTCGGTCAAATCGGCCTCGACGACCAGCTCGGCGAGTTTCTCCAACAAAGCGTTGCGTTCGTCAGCGGTCAGTGTGTTGCGCGTTTCCGACATGGGCTCATCCTGGCAGATTGATATGGTGCCCGAAGGGATACGCGGTGCGCGCGGCGGACGCAAGACCCTTGACCTGCCAAGGGCCGCATCGCCGCAGCGTTGGCGACAAGAAAGTTGATGTCTTTGGGGCCTGGCTGCGCTAAGTCCATGCCAAAGACCCTGCCTGTAAGACCACTAAGGAGCCATTGCCTGTGTCTGCTTCCTCCAAACCCAATGTTTCGAAAGTCGTTCTGGCCTATTCTGGTGGTCTGGATACCTCGGTCATTTTGAAGTGGTTGCAAACCGAATACAACGCGGAAGTGGTGACCTTTACCGCCGACCTGGGCCAAGGCGAGGAGCTGGAGCCCGCGCGCAAGAAGGCCGAGATGCTGGGCATCAAGCCGGAAAACATCTTCATTGAAGATCTGCGCGAAGAGTTCGTGCGCGACTACGTTTTCCCCATGTTCCGCGCCAACACGCTTTATGAAGGCACCTATTTGCTGGGCACCTCGATTGCGCGCCCGCTGATCTCAAAGAAGCAGATCGAGATTGCGCAAAAGGTCGGTGCAGATGCCGTCAGCCACGGCGCCACCGGCAAAGGCAACGACCAGGTGCGCTTTGAGCTGGGGTATTACGCGTTGCAACCCGACATCACCGTGATTGCGCCTTGGCGCGAATGGGATCTGAACTCGCGCACCAAGCTGATCGCTTTTGCCGAAGAACACCAAATCCCGATCGCCAAGGACAAGCGCGGCGAGGCACCCTTCTCGGTCGATGCCAACCTGCTGCACATCTCAGCCGAAGGCAAAGTGCTGGAAGAGCCCTGGGACGAAGCGCCGGAATACGTCTATTCGCGCTCGGTCAGCCCGGAAGAGGCACCCAACGAGCCGACTTACATTACTATTGCCTTTGAAAAGGGTGATGCCGTGGCCATTGATGGCGAGCCCCTGTCACCGGCCAGCCTGTTGACCAAGCTGAACGAGCTGGCAGGCGCCAACGGTATTGGCCGCTTGGATCTGGTTGAAAACCGCTATGTTGGCATGAAGTCGCGCGGCGTCTACGAGACCCCCGGCGGCACCGTTTTGCTCGCGGCCCACCGCGGCATGGAAAGCCTGACGCTGGATCGTGGTGCCATGCACCTGAAAGACCAGATCATGCCGCAATACGCCGAGCTGATCTATAACGGCTTCTGGTTCAGCCCCGAGCGCGAGATGCTGCAAGCTCTGATCGACAAGAGCCAGGAGCGGGTCAGCGGCGAGGTGCGCTTGAAGCTCTACAAGGGCAGTGCGACCGTGGTTGGTCGCCGTTCGGTCAACTCGCTTTACAGCCAGGAATACGTGACCTTCGAAGAAGATAGCGTTTATAATCAACAAGATGCGGCAGGCTTCATCAAGCTTAACGCCCTGCGCCTGCGCCTGAACCAGATGCGCAATCTGAAGGTCAAATAGGCCCAGCAGCGCGCTTTATATGCAGCAACACCCAGCCGAGCCTTGCTCTGCTGGGTGTTTTTTTGTGCTGGCCAGCCGGCGTGATATTGCGCGGGCCTTGGGTTAGGCCTTGCTGGGTTAGACCTTGCTGGATTAGGCCTTGCTGGGGCGCTTGCCCACCGGCCAATAGTCCAGGCCTGCGGCACGCACCTCTTCGGCGTTGTAGATGTTGCGCAGGTCGATGAAGGCCCGGCCCTTCATGGCGGCGGCCATGTGCGCCAGATCCAGCCCGCGAAACTGGTTCCACTCGGTCAAGATCACCAGGGCGTCGGCGCCGCTGGCGGCCTCTTCTGGCCCATCGCACCAGTGAAGCTCGGTCAGCGCGTTCAGCTCGCCCCGAGTTGCCTGGGGATCGCAAACCACCACCTCAGCGCCCGCAGCCTTGAGCGCCGGAATGATGGTCAAGCTGGGCGCATCGCGCATGTCGTCGGTCTCGGGCTTGAAGGTGACCCCCAGCACGGCAATGCGCTTGCCCGCCACCGACCCGTCGCAAGCTGCGATGATCTTGTCCGCCATGGCTGCCTTGCGTTGATCGTTCGAGGCGATGGTGGCCTCGACCAGGCTTTGCACCGCGCCCGCGTCGCGACCCGTCTGAGCAAAAGCGGCGGTATCTTTGGGAAAACAGGAGCCGCCATAGCCAGGCCCCGCCTGCAAGAAGCGCTCACCGATGCGGCTGTCCAGGCCGATGCCGTGCGCAACGGTCTCAACATTGCCGCCCACCTGTTCGCAGAGGTTTGCCACCTCGTTGATAAAGGTGATCTTCATGGCCAAGAAGGCGTTAGCGGCGTACTTGATCAGCTCGGCGGTTTCTGGATCGGCGACCAACAGCTTGGTCTGGTGGCTGCTGATGGGGCGGTAGATGGCGCGCAGCACCGATTCGGCGTGCGGGCTCTCCAGGCCGACCACCACGCGATCGGGGCGGGTGAAGTCGGCAATGGCCGCGCCCTCGCGCAAGAACTCGGGGTTTGAGGCCATGTGAAAGGCAACCCCCGGGCGCTGCTGGGCGATGGTCTGGGCCACCTTGCGATTGGTGCCGACTGGCACGGTGGATTTGATCACCACCACCAGGTTTTCGGGCATGGCCTCGGCGATCTCACGCGCGCTTTCCAGCACATAGGACAGATCGGCATGGCCATCGCCGCGCCGGGTCGGCGTGCCAACCGCGATAAAGCAAGCATCGGCGTCCACCAAGGCCTCGGCCAACTTGTTGGTGAAGCTCAAGCGGCCCGCAGCCATGTTTTTGTGCATCAAAAGATCGAGGCCGGGCTCGTAGATCGGCACCTGGCCGTCGCGCAGTTGCGCCAACTTGGCGCCGTTCTTTTCCACGCAGACCACCGTGTGGCCGAAGTCCGAAAAGCACACGCCTGAGACCAGGCCAACATAGCCTGCACCCACCATCGCAATTTTCATGGCTCTAGACCCTGCTGCTGTGTTGTGAGGAGCACTCAAGGCGGCAAGGCGCGCCGCTTTGTGGCGCGGTTGTGCTTTATCTGGACCGGGAGCGCAAGCCCCATCCCTGCCGCAGCAAGGATCAGGTCAGGCCGCGCTTGGCCGATATGTGGGCGGTGGCCTGAACAAAGCCCAGCTTGGAGCCGCAGTCAAAGCGCTGGCCGTTGAAATGGAAGGCGTAGGTCGGGCAGTGTGGGATTTCAGCCGCGATGGCGTCGGTCAGCTGAATTTCACCGCCTGCGCCGGGCTCCAGTTTTTCCAGCCGCTTCATGACGCCGGGCTGCAGGACATAGCGGCCGATCACAGCCAGCCGCGAGGGCGCCACCTCGGGGCTCGGCTTTTCGACCAAGCCTTGGATGCGCACAGCTTGTTGGCCGAGTTCGGCGCCGTCGGCAGGTTCGGCGATGCCGTAGCGGCTGACGTGCTCGCGTTCGACCTCCATGGCGGCCAGGTAGTTGCCTGGGTTGGCCTCATAGGCCTCGACCATCTGGGCTAAGCAACCGGGCTCGGCGTCGATGAAGTCGTCGGCCAGCAGCACGGCGAAGGGATCGTTTTGCACCACGTGGCGCGCGCACCAGACCGCATGGCCTAAGCCTGAGGGGGTCATTTGGCGGGTAAAGAGGATCTCGCCCGGCATGCCCAGGTGCTGGCGGACCATATTGACGTATTCGGTCTTGCCCTTGGCCTCTAGGTTGGCCTCCAGCTCGTACATGTGGTCGAAATGGTTTTCGATGGCGTGCTTTTGGCGCCCGGTGACGAAGACGATGCGCTCAATGCCGCAAGCGCGCGCCTCCTCGACCACATACTGAATAAGGGGGGTATCGACGATGGGCAGCATTTCCTTGGGCATGGCCTTGGTCGCGGGCAAAAAGCGCGTGCCCAAACCGCCAACCGGAAAAACCGCTGTCTTGATGATGCTCATGATGTCTCGCCTAGTTTTTGTTTTTGGGGCTGTGGTCCAGCATGCCAAGGCAGTGCTGCCAGTCTAGAGCTCTGGAGTCCAGAGGCAAGGATTGATAGCGCCACAAAGGCACAGAGCGCGAGCTGCATTCGGCTAGAAACAAATCTGCTTGACACTTCCGCGCGCCCAGGGCTACCCCAGATGCATCGGTTGCCGCGATGGTGAGCACACATCCGGCATGAAAAGGGAATCTGGAACGGTGTACCCATTAGGGACCGCATCCAGAGCTGCCCCCGCAACTGTGAGCGCCGAGTGCGTCCGCCTACGTCACTGCTGTCACCAGCGGGAAGACCGGACCCACAATGACGCGCGAGCCAGGAGACCTGCCGATGCCCCAGCCGTTTGCCGGTTTGGGTTCTTCTTTCGAACGACGGGGTGATCGTTTGGCGAAGCACAACAGCGCCGCCGCTGGGCGCGTTGTTTGCCGTTAATCTCCCCCGTTTTGGTGTTGGCCAGACCGCTGTCGCGGTTTGGGTTTCAGGCGGCGTTTGTCGGGCTCTTTAGCTCTGCGGAAACTGCGTCGCCAAGGTCTTGGGGGGGTCGATTTGCGGTGGATTGATGCAAGACGGCAAAGCTGGATATGCGGGCGCTGCGCTGGCCTGATGGCGCTGGCTTTGACCGCCTTCAGCGCGCCCAGCTTGGCACACTTTCAGTTGCTCTACAGCGCGCAAACCAACGTGACTGGCGCCCAAGAGCTGCCGCTCAAACTGGTGTTTTGGCACCCTTATTCCAATGGGCCGGTCATGGATATGGGCGCTCCTGAGGCGCTTTACGCCATAAATCGGGGGCAGAAAATCGACCTGATGGACAGCTTGCAAGCGGTGCGCTTTCAGGGCGCTGCGAACAGCGCCACGGCCTTTGAGGCCATGGTGCCAATCCGCCGTGCTGGCGATTATGTGCTGGTGCTGAAGCCCGCGCCTTTTTATGAGGCCAGCGAAGACATCTTCATCCAGCAGATTACCAAATCCTATATCAACCAGGGGCAGTTGCCGAGCGATTGGGACCAGCCACAGGACCTTGAGACCGAAATTTTGCCGCTGGTAAAGCCGACCAACGTGCTGGCGGGCTCGACCTTTAGGGGCCGTGTCATGTCGGCGGGCCAGCCGGTGGCGGGTGCCACCATCGAAGTCGAGCTGATCGCGGCCTTGCCCAACATGCAAACCAACGCGGCCGGCCCTGCTTTTCGCCGTGAACCTCCCGGTGGCGCGATCGTGGTGCTGAGCGATGACCACGGCTACTTCAGCTTTGGCATTCCGCACGCGGGCACCTGGGGCTTTGCCGCGCTGGGCGTGGGGCCACAGCAAAGCCACGAGGGCAAACCTTTGTCGCAAGACGCCGTGATTTGGGTGACCGCCTATGATGCAAACTACTAGCCCCATTGTGGGCCAAGCCCTGGGAGGCAGCCGCCATGCATATCGTTGATGGCACGCTCAGCTTGCCGATTATCGCGGTGGGATCGACGTTGGCCGTTGGCGGCGTGGCGTTGGGCCTGCGCGCGCTGGACGCCCAACGCGTCCCGGCTGCTGCCATGCTGAGCGCGGTGTTCTTCGTTGCGTCTTTGATCTCGGTGCCGGTGGGGCCCTCGTCGGCGCACCTGATCATGTCGGGTGTGGCGGGGCTGATCTTGGGCTGGGCCGCCTTTCCGGCGCTGTTCGTCGGCCTTTTGTTGCAGACGTTGTTTTTCGGCTATGGCGGTTTGACCGTGCTGGGGGTCAACACGCTCAACATCGCCTTGCCAGCGGTGATTGTCGGACTAGCTGCGCAGCCCTTCTTGCTCCACAAGCGGACCGACATAGCCTTAATCGCGGGCGGTTTGGCGGGCGGCGGGGCGATTGCCTTGACCGCCATCTTTGTGGCGCTGGAGCTGGCCTTGACCGGCGAGGCCTTCTTTGTCAGCGCGCAGGGCGTCGTTTTGATTCACATCCCGATTATGATGATCGAGGGCTTGATCAGCGTCGCCGTGGTGCGCTTCTTGCGCCAGGTCAAGCCTGCGCTCCTGACGCCTGGCCGCCGGTCCTGGGCTTAGCGAAAATGCGAATGATGATGCGAACCCAACTGACTTTCTCGGGCCTTGTGCTTGCTGTGCTCAGCATGGCGAGCGGCGCAGAGGCACACAAACTGCTCCTTTCATATTGGTTTAGCGACGGCGAGATCGTCGGCGAGGTGGGCTTGTCCAACGGCACCTTCGCCAGCCAGGCGCCGATCGAGATCAGCGACGCGGACGGCCAGGTCATCACGACGATCATCAGCGGCGAGGACGGCTTGTTCCGCTATCGCCCGACTGAGGTCGCCGAGCTGCGCTTCTATACCGATCTTGGCGGCGGCCATATTGCCCGCTTCAAGGTCACCCAGGAAGAAATCGAGACCGGCGGACAATCGGGGCGCGCGGACGACAACGGCCTCCAGTCGAACAGCCTTGCCATGGACACCAGCGGTCTGACCCTAGAGCAGCGCCGCGCTCTGCCGGCATCGCCCGGTGGCAGCGATCAGGCGGCCATCAAGGCTTTGATCCGCCAAGAGCTGACGCCGCTGCGGCGCGAAATCGTTGCCTTGCGCGAAAAGAGCAGCTTCCAGTCCATTTTGGGCGGCATCGGCTACATCGTCGGCTTGTTCGGTTTGGCCATGTTCTGGATGGCGCGCAAACAGGGCGCCACAAGCAAAGGGGCGGCGGCCTATGGCAGGCCTGCGAAGGTTGAGAGCGCCCGAGCCAAAGAGGGGCAGAGCCTATGACCAGCCTTGCTGCGACCCGCTTACCGGCCCTCAATCTCAGCCAGCCATCGGGCGCCTTCATCCAGACCTTGGACCCGCGCATGCGCCTTGTGGCCGCGGTGGGCTTTGCAATCTTCGTCGTCTCTTTGCCCAACCTTGCCGCCTTGTTCCTGGCGCTGGGGCTGGCGTTCGGCTTGGTCCTGCTGGCCCGCTTGCCGCTCGGGGCCATGCTGCGGCGCTTGATCATGGTCGAAGGACTGATGCTGGTGGTGTTGCTCATGCTGCCCTTTACAACACCGGTCAGCGGCCCAGAGGATCTCATGGTCCAGCTCTGGGGGCTGCCAGCCAGTTGGTCGGGGCTGTGGCACGCGCTGCGCATCGTGGTGACCAGCAATGCGGTGGTCTTTGCCATGCTGGCGCTGGTCGGCAGCTTGCCTGCGCATCACCTGGTCCAGGCTTTGACAGCGCTGGGCTTGCCCGAGCGCTTGGTGCAGCTTCTGGCGCTCAGCCTGCGCTATATCGACATTTTGACCGACGAGTATCAGCGCTTGCGCCAGGCCATGAAGCTGCGCGGCTTCCAACTCTGCTATTCTTGGCACTGTTATCGCAGCCTGGGCTATTTGGTGGCCATGCTGATCGTGCGCAGCCTGGAGCGCTCCGAACGCGTACTGGCGGCCATGACCTGCCGCGGCTACACGGGACGCTTTCCGGTCGCCAGAGCCTTTCGCATGCGGGCTCGTGACGGGGCCTTTGCAGCAGGATTGCTGCTGGCCTGCGCGGTTTTGGGCGGTTGGGCTTGGACTTTGGGCGATCCGCCGTCGGCCCATCTGGCCTTGCTGACGTCCACCGGAGGCGAGGGCTAGATGAGCGCGCCTTTGACCGCCGCCCCAGCGCCTGCGCGCCCCTGCCTGGAGCTGCGCGGGCTGAAGGTGGCCCATCCGGGGCGGCCTGCGGTCTTGGATGGCCTCGACCTAGCGCTCTACGCCGGTGAGCGCCTCTTCATCACCGGACCCAATGGCGCGGGCAAATCCAGCTTGATGCAGACCTTGGTCGGTTTGCTGCCAACCCAGGCGGGCAGCTTGGTTTTTGACGGCGCGCCCTTGCAGTCTGAGGCCGACTTCGCGGCCCTGCGGCGGCGCGTTGGCCTGGTGTTTCAAGATCCCGACGATCAGCTCTTTTGTCCGACGGTGCTGGACGACCTCATGTTCGGCCCGCTCAACCTGGGCAAAACCGCAGAGCAGGCGCGCGCGCTCAGCCTGACGGTGTTGGCGCAACTGGGGCTCGGCAAGCTGGCCGACCGTGTGACTCATGCGCTGTCGGGCGGCGAAAAGCGTTTGATTTCGTTGGCTTGCGTCTTGACCATGCAGCCCGAGGTCTTGCTGCTCGACGAGCCTAGCAACGCGTTGGACGAGGACAACTGGCAGCGTTTGGTTGCCATCTTGGCAGAGCTGCCCCAGGCCATGATCATTGTCTCGCACGATCAGGCGCTGCAAAGCGCTTTGGCGACGCGGGTTTTGCGCATGCAAGCTGGGCGCTTGGTCCCGCAGGCTTAGGCGCAGCTCACGAAACCTGACGGCTGTCTTGCTCGCTTGTTTCAGCGCGGGCCAGAGTTTCGGCCTGCAGAGTTTCGGCCTTCAGGGTCTCGGCGTCCAGGGTCTGCCTGAGGCGGGCGATCAGCGGGTGGCGGTCGGTGGCTTTGCGGCCATAGTCCAGGTTGAAGCGATAGTCGAAATCCGCGGGGTTGGCGCCTTGGGTGTGCTGCATCAGGGTTTCCAGCTTGTCCAAGCCCTTGATAAACACCGCTTCAGGCGTCTGAGCGGCCTCGTATTCTTCCCAAAGATCGCGGATGGCTTGGCCCTGCTGACCGGGCAAGGCCTGGGTCAACAGCGCCAAATCGCGCCGCTCTTGGGCGCTCTTGTCCTGGTCTGGGTGCTGATTGGGCGCAGGGATGTCACCCGAGACAGCCTCGGCCAGATCGTGGACCAAGGCCAGGCGCATCAGCTTGAGCCGGTCCAGCTCGGGCACCAGATCGGCCAGAACCTCGACCCAGAGCAGCAGACGCCAGGTATGTTCGGCGGTGCTCTCGGGTCGCCCGCCAGCGGTAAAGCCCGAGCGCAGCGTGTCCTTCAGGGCCTCGGCGGCGCGCAAGAAGGCCAAGCGGCCAGATAGATCGCTGGAAAGGTCGGGCAAAATATGGCCTCCAAGCCGGGTTTATGCAGCGCCAGTTTGCCCCGCTGGCAAGCAGTCTGCAAGCTGCTAGCCTGCGGGCAACCTGCCAAACACAAGCACAAGGCCCTAACAAACATGCCCAAGCCGGACGCCAAAACCGCCCTGTTAGTCATTGATGTTCAAAACGATTTTTGCCCCGGCGGTGCGCTGGCTGTGGCCGACGGCAACGCCGTGGTGCCGGTGATCAATCGCCTGCAACGTCAGGTACAGACCAGCATCTTGACCCAAGATTGGCACCCTGCCGACCACAGCTCCTTTGCCGCCAACCACCCCGGCAGCGAGCCCTTTGGCACGATCGACATGCCCTATGGCGCGCAGGTTCTGTGGCCGACCCACTGCGTTCAGGGCAGCCCCGGTGCGGCCTTCCATCCCGACCTGGAGACCGACCGCGCTGACCTGATTATCCGCAAGGGTTTCCGCGCCGAGATCGACTCCTATTCGGCTTTCTTTGAAAATGACCGCAAGACGCCAACCGGCCTGGCGGGCTATCTGCGCGAGCGCGGTATTGCCAGCCTGCTGCTCACCGGCCTGGCGACTGATTTCTGCGTCGCCTATTCGGCGCTGGATGCGCGCGCACTGGGCTTTGAGGTGACCTTGATGGAAGACGCTTGCCGTGCCATCGACCTGAACGGCTCCTTGGCTTCAGCCATGGACGAGATGCGGCAAATGGGTGTAAGCCTGTCGCACAGTCAATCTTTGAACTAAGAGGCCTATTCAATGACCCAAGCCGCGCCCGGACATTTTTCTGCCAGCCCCGCCTTGACGGTGGTGGACCACCCTATGGTGGCCCACAAGCTGACCTTGATGCGTGAGAAGGCCACCAACTCGGCGGTGTTCCGCCAGCGCCTGCGGGAAATCAGCCAGTATCTGGCCTACGAGGCCACCCGCGACTTGCCGGTCGAGGCCAAGCCGATTGACACGCCCATGGGGCCCATGCAAGGCACCCAAATCGCTGGGCGCAAGCTGGTGCTGGTGTCGATTCTGCGCGCGGGCAACGGCCTGCTGGACGGCTTTTTGGACATTTTGCCCGATGCGCGGGTGGGCTTCGTTGGCCTGGCACGCAACGAGGTCACGCTGAAGGCCGAAGAGTACTACTTCAAAATCCCGCACAGTATCGAGCAGCGCCGCGTGCTGGTGGTGGATCCCATGCTGGCGACCGGTGGTTCGGCGTCTGATGCCATTACGCACCTGAAGAACGCGGGCGCAGTCAATCTGCAATTCTGCTGTTTGGTGGCAGCGCCCGAGGGCGTGGAGCGCCTCAGCCGCGACCACCCGGACGTGCCGATTTTGACTGCCGCTTTGGACGAGCGCTTGAACGAGGTGGGCTATATCGTCCCTGGCCTCGGCGATGCGGGCGACCGCATCTATGGCACCGTAGACGCCTGAGGGGAGGGGCCAACATGACCGCTCTAGATCCTGCAACCGAAGCGCGGCTGGTCGAAGCCGCCAAGCGTGCCGCCGAACGCGCCTATGCGCCCTATTCCAACTTTCAGGTCGGGGCTGCCTTGCTGTTGAGCGACGGCAGCATCATTGAGGGCGCCAATATTGAAAACGCCTCCTATCCGGCTGGCATTTGCGCCGAGCGCTCGGCGGCGGCCATCGCCATCAATCAGGATCGCCGCGATTTTGTCGCCATCGCCGTCATTGGCCCGCGCGATGAGCCGATTACGCCTTGTGGCATCTGCCGCCAGTTCTTGAGCGAGTTCTCCAAGACCATGCCCGTGCTCTGCCTGGGGCGCGATGGTCGCATCCAACGCAGCAGCATTGCCGAGCTGCTGCCGGGCGCCTTCGATACCGACGCTCTGGGCTGAGTAGGAACGCGATCATGTTGCCCGCCGCTGCCAGCTATGAGGCCTTGCACCACTCCTTTGCCTGGGACATCCCCGAGCGCTGCAACATTGCGCGGCTTTGCTGCGATGATTGGGCTGCGCGCGATCCAGAGCGCCTCGCGGTGCGGCTGCTGGACGATCAAGGCGCGCGCCACGATCTGAGCTATGGCGGGCTGCGCGCGCTGTCGAACCAGATGGCGCATGCTTTTTCCGGCTTGGGACTGGGGCTGGGGGAACGCATCGGCGTGCTTCTGCCCCAGGCTCTGGAGACGCCCGCCGCCCATATCGCTATCTATAAGATGGCCGCGATCGCGGTGCCGCTCTTCATGCTGTTCGGCCCCGATGCGCTGGAGCACCGGGTGGTGGATGCGGGCATCCGGCTGATCGTGACCAACCGCGACGGTGCTGCCAAGCTGCGCGCCATGTCAGCCGAGGCCCAAGCAGGGCTGGTGATCCTGACCACCGACGCTGCGCAGAGCGATTTGCAGACCCAAGAC
>CAZHYF010000005.1:26443-30378 GCA_964536635.1 uncultured Rhodospirillaceae bacterium
CCTTTGAGCCGCAAGACACCGGCCCCGATGACCCGGCGCTGATCATCTACACCTCAGGCACCACCGGCGCGCCCAAGGGCGTGTTGCACGGCCATCGTGTGGTCTGGGGGCACCTGCCCGGCATGCAGACTTACCTCGACTTGGTGCCCTTGGCAGGGCCCGTTGAGGCCGCGCGCCACAGCGATCAGCCTCTGTTCTATTGGACCCCGGCGGATTGGGCCTGGATCGGCGGCTTGATCAACGTCATGCTGTCGGGCCTGGCGTTGGGGCTGCCCTTGCTAGCGCACCGCTTTGCCAAATTCGACGGCGCCGTAGCGCTGGCATTCATGGAGCGCGAGCAGGTGGCGCTGAGCTTCCTGCCGCCGACCGCTTTGAAGCTGATGCGCGCGGCCTATCCCGAGGCCTACCCGGGCCAGTTGGCTCTGCGGGCGCTGGGCAGCGGCGGTGAACCGCTGGGCGAAGAGATGCTGGCTTGGGGCCGTAAGGTGCTGGGCCTGACCATCAACCAGTTCTACGGCCAGACCGAGTGCAACCTCATCGTCTCGTGTTGCTCTGCCCTCATGCAAGGACCGCCAGCCAGTATGGGGCGCGCGGTGGCAGGGCATGCGGTGGCGGTGATCGACCCGGCCAGCGGCGGATTTGCAGCTGCCGAAGAGCTGGGGGCAATCGCGGTCAGATCACCCGATCCGGCGATGTTCTTGCGCTATTGGAACCGTCCCGAGGCGACACGCGATAAGTTCGTCGGCTCCTGGATGCTGACCGGCGATCAAGGCTGGCAGGACAGCGAGGGCTGGATCACCTTCCAGGGCCGCGATGACGACGTCATTACCTCGGCGGGGTATCGCATCGGGCCGTCGAGCATCGAAGATTGCCTCATGCGCCACCCGGCCGTGCTGATGGCCGCTGTGATCGGCAAGCCCGATCCGCAGCGTACCCAGATCGTCAAGGCCTTTGTGGTGCTGGCCGAGGGGCAGAGCGACAGCCCAGCGTTGCAAGCCGAGCTGCAAGACTTGGTGCGCCAGCGCCTGGCCGCGCACGAATACCCGCGCGAAATCGAGGTGGTGTCGGCACTGCCGATGACCGCAACGGGCAAGATCCAGCGCGCTCAGTTGCGGGCGCTCGAGGAGCAGTGCGCTGCTGGTTAGGCGGCCGCCGCGCTTTGAATGCGCTTGACCATGGCCAACAGGCCGTTGTTGCGCGTCGGGCTCAGGTGGGCTTGCAGACCCAGCGCCTCGATGAATTGGGGCGGGGTGGCGGCGATGGTCTGGCTCAGGCGACCGTGATAGACCTTCAGCAGCATGGCGATGAGGCCGCGCACAATCATGGCATCTGAGGTGGCGCGAATCTCCAGGCGCCCGTCGGCGGTTTTATCCAGAACAAACCAGACTTGGCTCTGGCAGCCGCGCACCAAATTCTCGTCGGTTTTTTCGCTCTCCGCCAGATCGGGCAGCGCCTTGCCCAGGTCGATGATGTGGCGATATCGCTCGGTCCAATCGTCGAAAAAGCTAAAAACTTCAACGAGTTCGGCTTGTGCAGCTGCGATGGCGGCACGGTCGTCGGCAGCAGAAACGGTCGGGGTGGCAGCGTCGGTCATGGGCTTGGTGTCGTTGGGGTCGTCTCGGGGGTCGCTTTAAGGAGGCCCGAATGGGGGTGGACAGACTAAGCCGCCTCAGGCAAGAAGCGAGCCAGCCCTTGACATCAAGGCTCCGCATCCTGATGTCAAGTCTCTGGTCGGTCTGGCGCGCCATAGGGGCACAAGCCTTGCCCCGCGGCATCATCGACGAATGCGCGCAGCGAAGGGCGCAAGCTGGGCGCGCTTAGGGCTCTGGTAGGGCCCTGGACCACACACTAAAGAAAGCGAAGTTGCGCGTGGATAAATCAACAATCTCTTTGGTCAGCGACACAACCAAGGCCGAGGCGCCCGATCTGACGCCCGGCGCGGTGACCCGCGAGCAGGCAGAGGCGGCCGTACGCACGCTCTTGGCCTATATCGGTGAGGACGTGGCTCGCGAAGGCCTGCTGGACACGCCCGCGCGCGTTGTGCGCTCCTACGAGGAGCTGTTCGCAGGCTATACCCAAGAGCCGCGCGACTATCTGGAGCGGACTTTCGAGGATGCTGGCGGATATGACGACATGATCTTTGTGCGCGACATCCCCTTCCGCTCGCACTGCGAGCACCACATGGTGCCGATCTTGGGCGTGGCGCACATCGCCTACCTGCCGCAAGATCGCGTGGTGGGGCTGTCCAAGCTGGCGCGTGTGATCGACACCTATTCCAAGCGCCTGCAGATCCAAGAGGCGCTAACCGCTCAGATCGTGGACGTGATTCAAGATGTGCTGAAGCCCAAGGGCGTGGCGCTGATGATGTCGGCCGAGCACCAGTGCATGACCATGCGCGGGGTGCAAAAGCCAGGCGCGCAGACCGTGACCATCAAGTTTTCGGGCCTGTTCCAGTCTGAGCCGCGCTGGGAGCAGCGCTTCTTGAACCTGGTCCACGGCGCGAACTAACAGGCAAATCGAGGGCCGGGCATGAGCGTTGCCTCGCTTGAACGTCTTTATAGCGAGCAAATCAAGGCCTACGGGCAGCGCGGCGATTGCGACAGCAGCTTGCCCGATGCGCCATTGAGCCTGCTGAGGCGCAATCCGACATGCGGCAGCCAGGTGCTGTTTACTGCTCAACCTGAAGCGGGTTGGCAGGACAGCACGATCGCGGTCGGTTGTGATGCGCGTCGGGCCTGCTTGTTGACCCAAGCCGCCACGGCCGCCATGGTCGAGGGGTTGCAGGGCCTGGATCTGCCCAGCTTGCGCGCTAAATTGGCTGCGGGCGAAGCAATCCTAGAGCGCCTATTGTCCCAAGACGCAGTCAGCGAGACCGAGCAGGCGCTGTGGCCCAGCCTGGCCATGTTCGCCCCGGCGGCGGCGGTTCGCGCGCGCCACGCCTCGATTTTGCTGCCATTTCGCACCGCCAGCGCGGCGCTCGCCAGCGTGGATGTGCCAGCGCAACCTTGATTTTGCCCCAGTTTTGCGCTTCACTGCGGCGACTTTCGCCTGCCCGATTGGAACATCATGCGCCCGAACATCCTCGCCCCACTGGTGGTCTTGGTCCTGGTCAGCTCGCTGGCTGGTTGCTCGGCCCTGCGCAATCCTGAGGCACAACCGGCCACCAGCGTCGATCCGGCAACCGGCCAGATCGTGACCGCTCAAGTTCCGCAATCGCGTTTTGCGCGCTTTCGTGAGAGCGTGGGCAAGCGCTTTCGTTTGCGGCCCGAGGCCACCACGGCCTTTGGTGGCGTGCAGACCCAGGTCAACGATCCCAGCTTGGCCATGGCGCAGCCCTTGCAACCGCCGCTCAGCAGCAATGCCAGCTTGAATGCCGGGGACACCATCGGCCAGGGCGGAGAATTCCAACAGCCCCAACCCTTGGCCGACGGCCGTTTTTCGGCGGTGCCGGGCGCTGGCTTCAGCGCGGTGCCGGGCGCAGGCGCTGGATCAACGCGCGGCTCGGCGCAGCTTGCGCGCTTGGGCTTGGGCTTGAGCCCCGGATTGGCTGGGCAGACCCGCGGGTCATCCTCGCCCTATGGCAATCTGCGCGACACCCTGGCCAACGCGGGCGGCTATACGCGCAGCGCCGAAGGCGACGGGCGGATCGCGCCGGTTCAACCTCTGAAGTCCGCCTATATCCCTTTGCGGCCCGGTACGCGTTCGGCGGACGAGGCTGCTCTGCTGGGGCCAGCGGCTGACGTGGTGGGCGATACGCGCCCGGTTGCAGCAGCGCCCATTCCTCAGTCGCCTTTGTTGGCCGAAGAGCAGCGCTTGCAGGCCTACATCGACGAGACCCGTGTGGTCGAGCCCGTGCCTCAAGCCCGTGACTACTACGCGGATCTGACCGCGATCGGCATCGCCGATCCGTCCGACATGCAGCCCGTCGTAACCGA
>CAZHYF010000006.1:0-30078 GCA_964536635.1 uncultured Rhodospirillaceae bacterium
GCCTTTCTGGGCGTGGAGCATGGGTCTAAAGCGCAAGCGCTGGAACCAGCTCTAGTCCCGGCGCGCGGGCGAAAGTTTTGGCTTTGCCGAGGCCTGTGGCGAATGCACTATCAATAAGTTGTTAAAAAATGCATCGCAAATATTGATTGTTGCGTCAAGTATTCCTATTTTTGCCATGTGAGCCCGACAGCGCTTGCTGCTCGGCAAAAATGCCAGGATCGTGGGAGGCTAGCATGGCGCATCTGCAAAACGTTCGAACCTTGGGTATCCTTAAGTTCCTGGGTTTCTTAGCGCTCTTGAGCAGCCTATTCGCCCAACCCGCTGCGGCCTGCAGCGGAAATGGTGATGGCTCAGCCCACAACTGCTCGCGCTTTACCAGCATACTGGTGTCTAAGGATGGCCCCTATCGCTTTGCTCACAACGGCGGTGGAAACTGGTGGTTCTTGGTGCCTCTGCCGAACGGCTTTATCGGCGAAGACGGCCAATTTCATGACCGTATAACTTTCGAATTTCACGCCAAGGATCAGCACTATTTCTTGCCTGGCGACGCCTTTGCCAACCCAGATCTGGAAGCAAGCAATCCCATGCTGGACTACGGGCGGGCGGTCTGTGAGGAGCAGGGACTTGCGCTGGCAGGCCAAAGCAAAAAGGACAACGAGGGGCGGACCCAACGCTATTCCTATTGGTACTATGATGCGTTCGGAATGGTGAAGCACGATCGCCATGTGCACCGCTTGTATTCTGTCCTGGGCGCGCGTGAAATTGAGATCCGATCTGACGTCTCGGGCGAGGCCGTTACCGGCGTAATTTGCAATTAGCGGCGCTTGGCGCAGTCAAGCCGAGCGCGCCAGTGCGATCTGTTTGACGTCCAGGCGCGGGCTCTCAAAGCCCACGGCACAATAGATCAGGTAGAATTCCCACATGCGCCGGAAGCGCTCATCGAAGTTGGCACGCAGCGCCTGAACTTGCGGCCAGGCGGCTTGAAAGCGCTGGTTCCAGTCCAGCAGCGTACGCGCATAGGAGGCAGCCAGACCGAAGTCCTGACGCCACCTGAGGCCAGCGTCTTCGATCTCCTGACGCAGCCGCGCGGGTGAGGGCAGCATGCCGCCTGGAAAAATGTACTGCTGGATGAAATCGGTGGACCCTTGGTAGTCCTGAAAATAGGGCTCATCGATGGTGATGATTTGCAGCCCGGCCTGCCCACCCGGCTTTAAAACGTCTTTCAGCTTGTTGAAAAAAGTCGGCCAATAGCGCTCGCCTACCGCCTCAAACATCTCGATTGAGACCGCGCGATCAAAGGACTGCTGGGGCACGTCGCGGTAGTCTTGCAAGCGCAACTCCACCTTGTCGTTTAGGCCCTGGCGCTGCATGCGCGCTGAGGCATAGCCGAACTGCTCTTGCGAAATGGTGATGCCGGTGACCTGACACCCGATGTGCTTGGCCGCGTACTCAGCAAAACCGCCCCAGCCACAGCCGATCTCCAGCACATGGCTGTCGGGGCGGAGATCGGCCATACGCGCTATGGTCTCGTACTTGCGTTGCTGGGCGGTCTCCAGGCTGTCGTTTGGCTCGAACAGGGCCGCGGAGTAGGTCATGCTGGGGTCCAGCCAAAGCTGGTAGAAGTCGTTGCCCAAGTCGTAGTGCGCCGCAATGTTGCGTCGCGAGCCCGCTTTGGTGTTGGCGCGCATGCGGTGATAGAGCTTCATCACGAAATTGCGCAGCGGGTGGCGCTTTTCGCTTTCCTCATAGAAGGCCAGATTGGCGACGCCCAACTGCAAGAGCTGGTAGAGGTCGGGGGTGTCCACCTCCTCGGCCATATAGGCCTCGGCTAGGCCAATCGCAGCGCCACTCGACAGGATCCGGCGGATCGCGCGCATCGAGCGAATGTGCAAGGTCGCTTGCGGGCTGACACTGTTGCCATAGTGAAACTGGCTGCCGTCCGGAAAGCTCACGGTCAGGCGGCCAAACGAGATGTGTGACAGCAAGCGCTTTAGGGCTGCTATCAGGCTTTGATCAAACAGGGATAGGGCCATGGCTGGTCTCATTCGTGTTTGTCAGCAAGGGCCGCGAGCAGGGATTGCCCGCTTACGCAACCCTGCCACGGAAAATTGCACTTGGGAAGATTGGAATGGTATTTGCCTATACCACCGTCCGCTTGATTGAAAGGTATGTGCCCCGCAGGGCGGGTCAAGCTCTGCTTGCCCCGAAATCCGGCACTGGACAAAATGACAATACCATATAATATATTAATATGATTAAGCAATATATATGTGAACTACGCGCGTTTTCGGGCGCAGCAGCGGCGCAAGATGCGGGTGATTTGGGCCATTACCGCGATGTTGCGCGCTGCCAAGTATCAAGCGCTGGGCTCAGTTGGTCGCGGCGCTGGGTTCCCGTGCGCCGCTGCGGCGATGTCTCCAACTGCGAGCACGCCTTCTACGCGCTGCTGGTGGGGGGTGTAACCTCGCTGGACCGCGACCGCGACGGCGTACCATGCGAGAGCGCTTGCTCTGCGGTTGATGATGACGCCGATATTCGTGTCTCGGATCGCTGCCGCGCCTCTTATCCCTAGTGGCCAACCGGCTCAACTTTGCGACCGTGACGTGGGATGCTAGGCTGGCGCATCAGACAGGATGAAGGCGCGAGCGGTCATGGACGCAATATTGATCCACGAAACACCCGGACTGGTGCGGGTGACCTGGCAGCCGCGCTTGGCAGCGGTCTATCTCAAATGGTTCTCGGAATACGATGAAGGCACAGCGGTGCGCGAAGCGGTGCTGGCGGCTTTGACCTGGGTTGGCGCGCACCAGGTGCAGCACTGGGTGGCGGACGTATCGACCTCGCCGCATGCTTTGTCAGAGGCGGACTATGCCTGGGTCAGCGGGCCCGAGTTTCACGCAGCCGTGGTGGCCTCACCGCTGCGCAAGTTCGTGCTGATCCCGCCCGGACCCGAGACCGGCCAAGACACGCGCTGGGTTGCCGATTGGGAGGCCAATACGCTGGCCAAGTTCGGCGCTCAGATCCAGGCGCGGGTCTGTCCCAGCCTGGCAGAAGCCGAGGCCTTCTTGGCCGGATAGGGCAGACTGCTCGTTGCGGCGCTAACCGGCTCTAGGTGGCCCTAGGCGGCCCTAAACGCCCAGACCCTCCAAGACGCGATCAGCGATCAGCGCACTGACGCGCTCGTTGCTGTCTTGCGTCACCCCGGCGATATGCGGGGTCAAGATGAGGTTGCTGAGGCCGGCGAAGACGCCAGCCGCCTCGGCGGTCAGGGGCTCGGTCTCGAACACGTCCAACGCCGCGCCCGCAATGCGTCCCGCGCGCAGGGCGCCCGCCAAAGCGGTATCGTCCACCACACCGCCGCGTGCGGCATTGATCAACACCGCGCCCGGCTTCATCGCGGCCAGCGACTGGGCGTTGATCATGTGGCGCGTTGCGGGCAGCAAGGGCACATGCAGGCTGACCGCATCGGCGCAGGCCAACAGATCGCCCAGCTCTGCGCAGTGCCGTACGCCTTGCCAGGCAGGGTGCTCGGCGGGCAACAGGGGATCGTAGGCCGCGATCTGCATGCCCATCGCACGGCCCAGTTCGGCGGTCTTCTGAGCAATGGCTCCGAAGCCGATCAGCCCCAAACAGCGCCCGGCCACCTCGCGGCCTGAGCAGGCAGCGCGCGGCCAAGCGCCTGCCATCATGGCCTCTTGCGCTTGATAGGCGTTGCGCAGCAATATGAGCGCGTTGGTGACGACATATTCGGCGACCGACAGCGTATTGGCTCCGGTGGCAGGCATGACCGCGATACCGCGCGCCTTGCAGGCCTCTAGGTCGATGTTATCGAGCCCCACGCCCAACCGGCCCACGATGCGCAGCTCTGGGGCAGCGGCCAGCAGCTCGGCAGTGACTTGGGTGCGATTGCGCACGATCAAGGCCTTGATGCCCGCCAGAGCGGCCGGGATGGCGCTTTGATCGTCGGCCAGCTCTGGGGCGTAGCGGGTCGGGTGCGCTGCGGCCAAGCGGTCCACGGCGGCCTGGTCCATAAACTCGGTGATCAGGATCATGCGTCCAACCCCGCAAGGCAGGTGTACTTGCTGACCAAGTAGTCGTCCAAGCCCTGGCTGCCGCCTTCTTTGCCCATGCCGCTCTCTTTGACGCCGCCGAAGGGAGCCTCGACCGTGGCGATCAGGCCAGAGTTGATGCCGATCAGGCCGTAGTCCAGGCGCTCGTTGAGGCGGAAGCTGCGCGCAAGATCACGCGTGTAGGCATAGGCGGCCAAGCCAAAGCGGGTTGCGTTTGCGGCCTCGATCACGGCGTCTTCGTCGTCGAATTTGAAGATGGCCGCCAGGGGGCCAAAGATTTCTTCGCTAGCAAAGCGCATCGAAGCATTGGCGTCGGTGATGATGGTCGGCTCGAAGAAGGTGCCACCATTGCCGTGGCGCTTGCCGCCTTGCTGGATCTGGCCGCCCTTGGCCAGCGCGTCTGCGATCAGCTCCTCGACCTTTTCAACCGCAGCCATGTCGATCATGGGGCCTTGTTGCACGCCGTCCTGGGCACCATTGCCCACCACCAGAGCAGCGGTGGCTTGCTGGAAGCGCGCGACAAAGGCATCGTAGATTCCGGACTGGACATAGAAGCGGTTGGTACAGACGCAGGTCTGGCCCATGTTGCGATACTTGGCAAGCATGGCACCCTCAACAGCGGCATCCAGGTCGGCGTCATCAAAGACGATGAAGGGCGCGTTGCCGCCCAGCTCCATCGAGACCTTTTTCACCGTATCCGCCGACTGACGGATGAGGGTTTTGCCGACCTCGGTCGAGCCGGTAAAGGTCACTTTGCGCACTTCGGGGCTGGCCATGATCGCGCCGCCGATCTCTCGCGAGGAGCCGGTCAAGATGTTGACCACGCCCGCGGGGTAGCCCACCTCTTGGCAGAGCTTGCCCCAAGCCAGGCCCGAATAGGGCGTGGCGCTCGCAGGCTTGGCGACCACGGTGCAACCAGCAGCCAGCGCGGGGCCCAACTTGCGCGCCAGCATTGAGGAGGGGAAGTTCCAAGGCGTAATGGCACCAACCACGCCGACCGGGTGGTGGGTGACCAGCAGGCGGCGATCGCGCGCAGGCGCGGGCACGATCTCGCCCTTGGCGCGGCGAATTTCTTCGGCATACCAACGGACGTAGGCGGCACCGATGGCGATTTCACCGCGTGCTTCGAACAGGGGCTTGCCTTGCTCGGCGGTCAGCAACTGGGCCAAGGCCTCTTGGTTGTCCATCAGGGCGTCGTGGAGTTTGTGCAGCAGTGAGACGCGAAGCGCGAGCGGGCTTTGGCCAAAGTCTTGAAAGGCCGCCGAGGCAGCGGCGATCGCGCGCTCGGTTTCGCTGGTGCCGCAGTTGGGCACCTGGCCAAGTACATCGCCGGTGGCGGGATTGGTGACCGCCAGGGTCTTGCCGCTGTCGGCGCCGACCCAAGCGCCGCCGATCAGGTTGGCTTGTTGCAGCAGACCGTTGAAATCGCTCATCGTTCGTCCTTCGTGAAAATAAACTGGCTGTGCTGGCGATAGACCTCGCCAGGGCGCAAGACGGCTTGCGCAAAGCTGGGGTGGTGGTTGGCATCGGGCCAAATCTGCGGCTCCAATGCGATGCCTGCATGGGCGCGCATCGGCTGACCCGCAAGTCCAGGGGTGTCGATGTTGACCTTGGCACCGTCATAGACCTGGAGGCCTGGTTCGGTGGTGCGCAGCTCCATGCTGACGCCAGAGCGCCTGCTCGTCAGGCGAGCCACCTTGCGCAAGGCTTGGCGGTCCTGCGCGAGGCAGAAGTTGTGGTCCAACAGCTCGGGCGTGCCAGCAGGCGCTTGGCCAACGGATGCAGGGCTGCGGAAGTCGTAGCGCGTGCCTGCCACGGGGGCCTGCGCGCCGGTTGGGATCAGTTCTCCATCAACCGGCAAGTAGTGCTCCGCATCGACCTGCAACAGGTGGTCTTGAACGCTGCCGCTGTCGTCCAGCACAAAATAGCTGTGGTGGGCCAAATTGCAGAGCGTGGGCGCCTTGCAGGTCGCCGTCATGACGATATCCAGCACGCCGCCATCGAGCAGGCTGAACTGAAGCTCTGCGTCTAGAGCGCCTGGAAAGCCCATGTCGCCGTCGGGCGAATGCAACCGCAGGACCAAGCGTTGCGCCTCCTGTTCGGCCAACCGCCACAGCCGCTTGCCAAAGCTGGCGGTGCCTCCGTGCAAGCAGTGCTTGCCCATGAAATTGGTGTTGAGCTGGTAGCTCTGCCCCTCCAGGCTCAGGTGACCATCGCGGATGCGGTTGGCACAGCGCCCGGCGGTGGCACCGAAATAGGGCGAGCGATCCAGGTAGGGCGCAAACTCGGGAAAGCCCAGCACCAAGGGGGCCGGATGGCCGTCAAGCCGCAGGTCTTGCAACACCGCGCCATAGGTCAGGACTTGCGCGCTCAGCCCGCCACCGGTCAGGCTGAAGCGTTCGACGGGGCTGCCGTCGGCCAGGGTTCCAAAGGCGGTCATGCTAGAGATCCTTGAGTTCAACGGCTTGGCCGCTGCGCGCGCTTTGCTCGGCGGCTTCGCCCACCATGACCGACCAGAGGCCATCGTTCAAGCTGACTTCTGGCGTGCCGAGGCCGCTTTGCAGCAAGGCCAAAAAGCGCTGGTGCTGATAATAGGTCGAACCAAAATGGTCGCCTGCAGCCAGGATGCTTTCGTCAACTTCGATGGTCTCGCGCAGCACCACCTTGCTCTGGCGGTCAGAGATTTCGAGCTCGGCCGGACGCTCCTTGCCGTCGCTGGTAAAGCGCGCAGGCCCCGGCACTTTGGCGTCGATGCGCGCCTTGGGGCCGACGACCGACACCACCTCTTGCCACTGCGAGCCCTCGGCGAACATGCAAAGATCCAGCATGCCGCGCGCACCGTTGGCAAAGTCCACCACGACATAGGCATTATCCAAGATGTCGGGCCGCCGGCCGTCGTAGTCCTCGTCGCTGTGGTTTACGTCAAGACCCGCCGAAGCATAGACCCGCACGGGGTCGCTGTTCAGCACCAGCCGCATAAGATCCCAGAAATGGCAGCACTTTTCGACCAGCGTGCCGCCTGTGCGCGCGTTGAAGCGGTTCCAGGCGTCCACCTTGTGCAGGAAGGGGAAGCGATGTTCGCGGATGCTCATCATGCGTGGACTGCCCGCGCGGTCTTTGCTCAGCTCCTCCATCAGGCGCTGGATCGGCGCCATATAGCGGTACTCCATCGCCACCCAGACCGGTGCCTTGCGGCCCTTGGCCTTGGCCAGCACCGCGCGACAGTCACGGGTGGTGGTGCAGAGCGGCTTTTCGCACAAGATGGGCAAGGGCGTGTCCAGCAGCGCCATCAGTGTTGGGTGGTGCGCATCGTTGGGCGACGCCACGACCAGCGCATCACAGAGGTCGGTGGCCAGCATCTGGCGATAGTCGGCAAAAGCGCGCACTTCGGGCCCAGCCAAGCGAGCGGCTTGGTTGCGCATTGCTTCGTTGGGGTCGGCCACGGCTGTGACTTGGCAACCATCCAGCAGTGCCAAGTTGCGGATGTGCTCTTGACCCATCATGCCTGAACCGATCAGGCCATAGCGAATTGTCATGGATTTACAGCTCCAAAATCGGCAAATCAAGCGCGCCAGCAAGGCCGCGCAGGGCCTCGCGATGGTCGCCATAGGCAAGGGCCATGTGGTGTTCTAGGCCGCTGGCGATGATGTCGGACAGCACTGCCTTGGCGGGCCGCTGAAAGCGCAGAACGCCCGAGGTGCCGGTGAAGGCCATGGGCCGCCGCAACATGTCGGCGTAGCTCAACACCATATGTGGCCGCCCGCGTGCTTGCGATATTCGCATCAAGGTCACCGGGCCGGGCTTGAGGCTGAATTGATAGAGCAGGGGTTGCTTGCGGTTGGTGTGAATGGTCGCTTCGGCGGGCGACTGCGGGTCGCGCATCGACAAGGGGGCTTGGCCGCAGTGCCAGACCACGCCGGTGTCGTCGTCGCTGTCCATATCAACCAGATCGGTCAGGAAAACGGGGGCATCGGCGGCCTGGCTCAACAGCATCTGGGTCAAGGCGCCGTAGACATCGGCCTCGCAGGCGCAGGGCACCCGCGCTTCGCCCATCATGGAAGCGGGGCCGCAAACCGCACCGCCGTACTCGGTGAAGGTCTCGGGCCAACAGCGGATGGCAAAGGCGCCGTAGTCGCCCGATTGGCGCAGCGCATCCAGCGCCAACTTAAGCCGCAAAGAGCGGTCGAGCGGTGCGGCCTCGACCTGCTCCAAGCCGCTGATGTCTTGGGCGACTTGGCTGCGCAAGTCTGCCAGTGCCGCCTCATCGGCCTCGCGCGCGGTATCGAAAAGCTGCCCTAGCTCCAAGGCATCGACCTCGACGCCAGCCAGGGCCTTCAGGCGCGCCGGGTCATAGGCGCAGGTGTCAAAGCCCGCAGGATGCTCGCCGACGCGGGCAATGCGTTGGCCTTTGATCGCCACGGCGATGGCCTGGCCGTGAGCGTTTGCTGGCGGTGCAGGGGCCAGCTCAAGAGGCACGGCCACCCGCTCGCCCGCCAGCAGGTCCGAAAGCTCCTGAGCTATGTCGCTGCGGTCCGGGGCTGCGTAGAGCCAGGAAAAGGCGCGGCCCGACAAGCCCAGCGCATGGGCGGCCAGGTTTAGGCCGCAGAAGGAATTGAGGCGCAAGCGGCCACCGATGCGCGGCTCCGGGATGGCCCAGATCGACAAGGGTTGCTCAAAGGCGCGCGCGATCTGCGCTGTCATGGCGGCGTCGGTGAAGGTGACTTGCAGGATCATGACTTGATCGACTTGGGCGGCCTTCAAGGCCTCGATGGCCTCAAGCGTTGCCGCTTCATCGAACAAGATGGCGCGCGGGCCAACAAGGTCGGCGCCTTGTTCGTCCAGCGCCGCAAGCATGGCTTCAAAATTTTGTTGGGCGAAGTCAACATCAAAGGTCGAGCGCCCGAGGGCAAGAAGTCCCAATTTCATCGGCGTGGCTCACATGGCAGCGTAGATGTGGCGGAAGTCGGCATCGACGGGCTGGAACAGAGCGCCCGCCTCGCCGTAGCAGGGATGGGCGGCCCAGTTGGCCGCCATGCGGTCGGCCAGCGCCGAAATCTCGGTCAGGTAGGCCCGAGCGTCGCCCTCCAGGCCAGCGCGGATCGCCTGCCAATCGGGATAGGATTTGAAGGCATCCAGCCAAATCGCGCGACCTGCCAGGAAGCCCGAGGCACCGGCGGCAAAAGCGTGCTCCAGCACAGCGCGGAACTCGGGCTTGCCAGCGCCCGCCGACAGCATGACCCAAGGGCGACCTGCCAGCGCGGCCATCTCGTCGAAAATGGCCTGCACGCGGGCCGAGCCGTCGGCTTCGGCAGCGTTGACGGGGCTCTCCAACTTGAAGACATCGACGCCGTAGTCTGGTTTGGCGAATTCTTCGACCGAAGCCAAAACGTGATCAGAGCGTTTGCCCTGCATTTCGATGTAGTCCTTGGTCTGGTGGGCGTCGGCGGCCAGGGGATAGACCAACAGCTCGAACAAGAAGGGAATGTCATAGCGCGCGCAGTCCTCGCCGATGCGCTTGACGTAGTCCTGCTGTGCTTGCTTGACCTCGGCGCTGGCGTCGGGGCGATACCAGGCCAGCACCTTGACCGCATCGCCGCCCATGCGCTTGATCTTGGCCACCGACCAATCGTCGATGTTGTCCGACAAGCGCCCGCCGGGGGTCTCGCGAAATAGGCTATCTTCCAGCGTGACGATCAGGCCCTTGGTGGGCGAGAGCTGGTCGAAGGCAACCGGGATCGCATAGTGAGGGTCCAGCAGCATGGCGGTGCTCTGGTCTTGCAGGGTTTCGACCAGCAAGGCCTTGAAGCGCGCGACCTCGCCCCAAGGCGCGTCCTTCACACCCAAGTGCGCCGCGATGGGGTTCTTGATCGGGGGGCGTTGATCGACAGCGGTCATCTTGAAAATGCCCCTGCTGTCGGCCATGCGTCTTAGGCCCCAGAGCTTGCCGGGTGTTAGGTTCATCACCGTTTCTCCTTTAGGAAGGTCTCCAGCGCCATCCGGTCGGGACTGCCTTTGCGTCCGCCGAAGGTACTGCATTTCATAGCTGCGGCGGCGCTCGCAAAGCGCACCGCTTGATCTTCTGTTTGCCCTTCGGCCAGGGCCAGGGCGAAGGCCCCATGCCAGACATCACCCGCGCCCAGGGTGTCGCGCACCTCGACCGGAAAGCTGGGGTGATGGCGAAGTTGGCCGTTGTTCAGCACGGTGACGCCATGCGCGCCGTCGGTGACGCAGAGCCAGGCGTGGGGCAGGCGCTGGCTGGCGATCTGAAGCGCGCTCGCTAGGTCGTCCGCGGGGGCGTAGGACATGAGCCCGTCGCGCGAGAAAGCGACGTGGCTGGCTTCGCGCAAGACGGCGGTATCCATGGGGGCCTCGGCATCAACGATTCCCGGCACGCCGCGAGCGCGCGCAAGGCGCAGCCCGGCGATGGCACCGGCGCTCCAACGGGTATCGACCAATATGGCCTGGGTCTGGGGGCTGGCGTCGATCCAGTCGGTTGCATCTGACAGGGTCGCATCGCGGAAATTGACAATCTGCCGCTCGCCACTGGCATCGACGAAGACCGAGCTGAAAGACGAGCGGCCCGAGGCATAGCGCTGCACCAGGTGGGTATCGACGCCTTCGGTGTCCAACTCCTGCACGATCAGGTCGCCCAGCGGATCTTGGCCCAAGCGGGCACCTAATAGGGCCTGGCCGCCCAGGCGCGCGATGGCCACAGCAGCGTTGGCCGCACAGCCGCCGCCAACGATTTCGGCCTCAGAGGCGCGGTACTTGGCGGCGCGGGTCGGCAGCTCGGGCATGGCGAAGACGAAGTCGATTACGGCGACGCCGATCACCAAAACGCTGGGTTGCAGAGCGGCGGTCATCGGTCGATCTCCAAACCGCTGGGGACGGAGTCCGGACGCCCAAGGCGGCCTTTGATCGAGTCAGTTCCCGTCAAAGACCCAAGGAAGGCCACCAGTGCTGCGATCTCCTGATCGCTGAGCTGGCGCGGCTCGATATCGAGTTGAGCGGCCAGGCGCGCGCGTTCCAGCTTGTCGTCAAAGGGGCGAAAGTCGCTAGCGGCCAGCCAAGGCACATCGGGCAACAGCGCCTTGTCCGGGGTCCAAGCGGCAAAGGCCTGGCGGGGTTGCAGGTGGTGGCGCACCATGTCGGCCAAGTCGCGATAGGCGCCGTTGTGGCCATAAGGGGCGGTCAGCGCCACATTGCGCAGCGACGGCGTGCGGAAGCGGTAGGCGTCTTCCAACCGGTCCGAAGCGGCCATGCGGCCAACATCCCGCACCACGGTATCCCAGCGCCGGGTGCGACCAGGACCAAAGTGCGGCAGCATGAGCGCATGGAAGTCCTGATCACTCAGCAGTGGGCCAGAGTGGCAGTCGCTGCAACCCGCCTTGCCATAGAACAGCTCAAGCCCCGCTTTCTGCTCGGGGTTCAAGGCCTCGGCGTTGCCCGCTAAGAAGGCGTCAAAGGCGCTGTCGAAACTCTGGAACTCGAAGGTCTCAAAGGCGGCGATGGCGTTGACGATATGGGTGATCGAGATGTCCAGCGGGCTGTTTACATCGTCAAAGGCGGCCATGAAACGCTCGGAATAGCCCGGGATGACCCGCACGCGCTTGGCGATGATCGGCCAAACGGCGTCGATACGGTCATAGGCAGCGCCGGCGACCTCGTTTTCCGCTGGATCGCCCGCCATTTCAAACTGCGAGGTCATGGGAAACAGCGCTTGGGCTGCCAGCAAGCCCGACAGGCCCTCGGGCAGCCACTCTTGGGCGGGCGTATTGAAACCGTTGTCGTAGATGTCGGAAAAGCTCACCCGGCCGTCGTGAAACATGAGCCTGACGTGGCGCGCGCCCAGGTTCCAAAGCGCTGGCGCGTTGCGCGGAATGCGCTTTTTGATCTTGGCGCTGCCGTCACCAGGGCTGCGTCGGGTGCCCAGGCCCTGACCACCTTCGCCGATGCCCAGGCTCAGCCCGTCGGCGCTGCCGAATTCGGGATTGTGGCAGGTCGCGCAGGCGATGTTGCGATTGCCCGATAAGATGGGATCGAAGAACAAGAGCTGGCCCAGCTCAACCAGCGCCAAATCAAACGCGGGAAAATCAGAGGATTGCAAAGCGGGCGGAATAGGGTTTGCATAGAGCGATGTGGCGCCGACCAGACCAAGCGCCAAACCGAGGCTCGCGGCGATAAGCTGGCTGCGCGCTCGATCCAGTTTCAAAAGGAGCCCCCGACCATGCAGAGCTTTGACACCTTCACTGCCCACATGCCCCCGTTTGCCAAGGCGACAGCGGCTCTTGGGCGCTGGCGACGCGTTACGGCTTGCGCCGCTCTGGTGGCGGGGCTTTGCCTGGCAAGCTTGGCCCAGCCAGCGCGCGCCGAGATCGAGACCGCGCGCGATCTGATGGACGCTGGCGACTACCAAGCGGCCATGGTCGAGCTTCTGCCCGCTGCGCGCTCGGGCAACGCCGAGGCCGAGGAGCTGATCGGCGTGATGTATGCTTTGGGTCTGGGCGTCGAACAAGACGACATTCGAGCGTTCGAATGGTATCTGCGCGCGTCGTTGAAAGGGCATGCAGGGGCTCAGTCGGGGATCGGTTGGTACTATGAGGTCGGGCGCGGCATGCCTGCTCCGGACTTGGTCCGAGCCTATACCTGGTATGTTTTGTCAGCCATCGGGGGCGATCCCGATGCGGCCATGTCCCAGGAGGAGGTGGTCAAGAAGATGACGCGCGAAGAGATTGAAAAAGCGAATATCCTCATCGAGGACTATCGGGTGTGGCTGTATCCTTTTCGTTAGGGGCGGCGCGGCCAGGACGGGTCTTTTTGCAAGTGTTTTGAGGATGGCCTTCGCGCAGGAGGCGCAGGCAGGACAGCGCGTGCGCTCCGGGGGGGCTAAGGCGAGCCTCAAAACACTGCGGACGCCAGACAGAACAAGCCTCAGAGCCGCGGAGCTAGGGGGGCACCACCCGCGCCCCAAAGAACGCGGGTGGTGGGTCGTGTTGGCCTTACTTCAGGTCAGCAGCCATGCCGGCTTCAAGGTCGGCTTCTGCATTAGCAACCGCTGAGACCAGTGCGTCGAAGATCTCGCCGCCGCCCTGGATGTTGGACTTGAACCAGTCGTAGACGGGCGCTGCTGCTTCGCGGAACATGGCCTTTTCAGCCGGGCTCGGAACATACAGCGAGCCGCCGCCAGCGACGAAGTCTGCATAGGCCTGGATCGACTTACGCTTGGGAGATGCGAAAGTCGCCTGTTGCAGAGCAGCAAAGCCGTCCACCACAACGCGGCGCAGGTCTTCGGGCATGTCCATGAACTTAGCGTTGTTCATCCACCACAGCGCACCCATGTAGGCGTGGCCGTCGAGTGTGACGTACTGCAAGCCTGCATCAGGGAACTTCATGCCCATGATGTCGGTGATGCCGTTCTTGGAGCCTTCAACGACGCCCGTTTGGAACGAGGTGAACAGCTCGGGCCACGGAATGGGGGTCGGTGATGCACCCAGAGCGCGGACCAGCTCTTGAGGCAGGTCGGCTACGACGGTACGGATCTTCAGGCCCTTCAGATCGGCCGGGGTCTGAACAACACGCTTGGTGTTGGCAAAGTTACGCCATCCGCCGGTGTTACCGATGGTCATCAGGCGGATTGCGCCGTCTGAGTCGGCCAGCGCCATTTCGCGCATCTTGCGGGTGAAATCGCCCGCCAGAACCGCTTCAGCTACCCGGTCGTTGGACATAAGATAGGGCAGATCCAGAACCTGGACGTAGGGGAAGATGCCCGCGGCCCCGCCCGAAGTCGAGATGTAGACGTCGATTGAGCCGTCGGCTACGCCTTGCAGACACTCGGCGCCGTTGGCGCAAAGCTGGGTGCCGATGAACAACTCGACCTCAATCGCGCCGTTGGAGGCGCTTTCAACGAAGCTCTTGAAGACCACCAGGCCGTCATAGTCCTCGTCGTTCTCGTTCGAGTTGGCTGTTGCGCGGATGGTGTAGTCGGCTGCGCTTGCGCTGAAGGCGGGCGCCCCCAGCAATACAGCCGCCGCCAGCAGCGCCTTAAGGGAATGTTTCAGCATTTGGACCTCCTTGATGTCATGCCGCAGTGTGTTTGGGTGTGTTTGGGTGTGTTTGTTATTGGACGAAGCCCGTGAGGCGGGGGATCGTCATGGAAATGGCCGGGATATAGGTGATGAGGAAAATCACGACTACCTCGACCAAAAGGAAGGGCAGGATTGCCCGTGAAATCGTCTCGACCTTTTCGCCCGAGACAGCCGAAGCAACAAAGAGCACCAGACCCATGGGTGGGGTCGCCAGCCCGACGGTCAAGTTGACCGACATGATGATGGCGAAGTGCACCGGGTGGACGCCCAAGTCGACGAAGATGGGGCTCAAGATTGGGCCCAGAATGATGATGGCCGGCCCCGCATCCAAGAACATGCCGACGATGAACAACAAGACGTTGATCAAGAACAGCAGCAACAAAGGGTTCTGGGTGATGCTGAGGATGAAGTAGGTGAGCTGCTCTGGGGCGTGGCTCAGGCTGACAACGGTCTTGAAGGCCACGGCCGCGCCGACCAGCAGCAAGACGCTGGCCGATGACAGCGCCGCGCGCGCCAAGACGCTCGGCAGATCCGACAGCTTCAAGGAGTGCAAGACACCAAAAGCGATGAGCAGCGCATAGGCCACCGCGATGGCCGATGCCTCGGTCGGGGTGAAGACGCCGATCAAGATGCCGCCCAAGATGATGATGGGGGTTTGCAGCGGCGCAACCGCCTTTTTGCAGATTACGCGGAAATCACTGGAGACCTGGGCGCGCATCCAAACCAAGATCAGGTGGGCCAGCGGCAACATGATGACAAAGACAATCCAGCCGTTGACGGTCAGCGCGGGGCCACCGGACCAAGCGACAACTGCTTTGACCAGGTTGACAACCACCACCAAAACGCCTGCGAGATTGGCGCGCAGCAGGGCGAAGGAGACCCAGGATTCCAGCGGGCTGATGGTCTGGTTGGGGCGCACAATGCGCTCGGCCTTGGGCAGGTCATAGCGGTCGGCCATCAAGCGCACCACGACCATCAAGCCAAGACCAACCAGGATGCCCGGCACGATGCCCGCAAGGAACAGAGCAGCCACGCTCTCGCCCATGACGTAGGCGTAGATGATCATAATGCCAGACGGCGGAATGATAGGGCCAATGACCGAGCTGGCGGCCGTCACAGCGGCAGCAAACTTGCGGCTGTAGCCGTTCTTTTCCATCGCAGGAATGAGGGTCGAGCCCAACGCCGACGTATCGGCCACCGCAGAGCCCGACAAACCCGCGAACAAAATGGAGCTGAGGATATTGACGTGCGCCAGGCCACCCCGCAAGTGCCCCATCAGTGCCTGGCTAAACTCGACCAGCCGCATGGTGATGCCACCGCGGTTCATCAGTTCGCCCGCCAGCACAAAGAAGGGCAGCGCCATCAGAGGAAAGCTGTCCATGCCATTGTAGACGTTGCGATAGAGCAGGGCGACATCGCGCTCCTGGCCGTTGAGCGTCAGAAGCAAGCCGGGCGCCAACACCAGGGCAAAGAACACCGGCAGGCCCAGCATCAAGAAGACCAAAAAGACGGGCAAGAACAGGGCAAGCATCAGTCGGTCTCCAGTTGGTGGGCTGGTGCGCCCGTACTTGGCAGCTCAGCGTCTGGTCGCAGCAACAGCACAAAGGAGCGCAGCAGCAGCTCGACCGTCACCGAGATCAGCAGGACGACGCAAACGAACAAGGAGGCGTACATGTAGCGCAGCTTGACCCGGACGACCTCCATCCCGAACCAGTCCAGAGGCAGGCGCAGCGAGGAACTGTTGAACCGGCCGCCGAAGCCGAAAACGTGCTTGTAGCCGTGCTGTACGGCGATCACCAGCACGGCAAGCGCCATCAGTAACAGGGCTAAGGTTAGAAGCCGCGAGGCCACCCGCCCCAAAGCGCTTGGCAGCATGTCGATGGAAACGAACCCGCCCCAGCGCATAGCCGAGGGCGCCATGAGCGCGGTCATCCACAGCATGAGAAAGCGGGCGGCCTCGTCGGGCCAGGCCAGGGCGTTATTGAGAATATAGCGAAAGAAGACCTGTGCCAGGATAACCAGCACCATCACGGCCAGCGCCAGCCAAGCAACCTGGCGGCCAAGGGCGAGCACCAGCGAATTGGCCCAGGCGAGCGGGCGTAAGACGAGGGTCACGACGAGCGACACCATGGGGCTTCCTCCAAGTCAGACCGACCAGCGCTCCTTGAGGCGTGAGGATCTGAATGCCAACTTTAATTTCGTTTTAGTCGGCTTGATTTGCGTAAGTCTACATTATCGAACGCAACCGTCAAGGGCTTCTTGTGGGGTGCTGGCCTAGGCTGTGAGTAGCCGCAAGCGCTGTTGTTCGCAAAGCTGGCGCAGGGCTTGCGGACAGGCGGTGTCGGTCACCAGGGTGTCGAGTTGGGATAGGTGGCCAATGCGAACAGGCGCGAGGCGTGCGAACTTGGTGCTATCGGCTGCCAAGATCACCGCGCGCGCGTTTTCGATGATGGCGCGCGCGACCGTGGCCTGGCGCAGGTCGTAGTCCAAAAGCGCGCCGTCGTCGGCGATGGCGGCAACGCCGATCACGGCAATATCGACGCGAAATTGTCGTATGAAATCAACGGCCGACGTACCCAGAATTGCGCCGTCGCTGCGACGGACGACGCCCGCGGGAACCATGACTTCGATGCCGGCAAAGCCTCTGATTTTGGTCGCCAAATCAACGGAGTCGGTCACGACCCTTAAGCCGATGTGGTGCTCCAGCTTGAGTGCGACTGCAGTGGTGGTGGTGCCAGCGTTGATGATGATCGAGGCGTTGTTGGGGATCTGTTCGGCGGTCAGTTGCGCGATGCGCTCTTTCTCGTCCCGCGCGATCTCCTGGCGGGTGCTGAAGCTGGTGTACTCGATACCGCTAATCAAGGTCGCGCCGCCGTGGAAACGCGCAATTTGATTCTCTTCCTCGAGTGTGGTCAAGTCTTTGCGGATGGTTTGCGGCGTGGTGTCGAACAGCTCCGCCAGCTCCTCGACCAGGGCGCGTCCGTGTTTTTGCAGGTGCTTGAGAATTGCGGTCTGGCGTATCGAAGCATTGCGGCTTGGCTTCATGGGCGGCCTCCTGTGGTCTATACTTTCGTTTGTAACAGATTACGAAAGTAAAAATCAACATTTCGCAATACGGCATCGTTTGGCGCGGGCTGCGTTTGGTCAGCTTATGCCGGGATCTGCCTGGCCAGCGGGCTCGAGCCAGCTAGAGATCGAGCGCCTAGATATTTTAAGTTCAAAATTTTAAACTTGAATTAGTTCTGGGTTGCTATATCCTATGATCTGCTCGCCAGGCAAAGCAGTCAAGGCGGGCGCCAGTCAAACGGAGGAGGCGCGCGTGAAAGTAATGTGTCTGGGCGGTGGCCCGGCGGGTCTCTATTTCGCCATCTCGATGAAGCTGCGCGACGCGGCACACGAGGTGACTGTGCTGGAGCGCAACCGCGCTAACGATACCTTCGGTTGGGGCGTGGTGCTGTCGGACGATGCTCTGAGCCAGATGCAGGAAAACGACCCTAAGTCCACCCAGGCCATCCGCGATCACTTCGCCTACTGGGACGATATCGCTGTCGAGCATAACGGCGTGCGCACGGTTTCAGGGGGGCATGGCTTTGCTGGCATCGGCCGCAAGCAAATGCTGGTCTTGCTGCAGGAGCGGGCGCGTGAGCTGGGCGTTGAAATGCGCTTTGAGTCCGAGTTCAAGTCCGCTGAGGACTACCGCAAGGACCACGAACTTGTGGTGGCTTGCGACGGCATAAACTCTTTGGTGCGGCGCGAATACGAAGAAGTCTTCCAGCCTGATATCGATACGCGGCTCTGCAAGTTCATCTGGCTCGGCACCCACCAGAAGTTCGACGACGCCTTCACTTTCATTTTTGAGAAAACGCCGCAGGGTTGGATGTGGGCGCACGTCTACCAATTCGATGACAACACCGCGACCTTCATCGTCGAGTGCTTGCAGCCGACCTGGGACGCCTTCGGCTTTGCTGACATGAGCAAGGAAGAGATTGTCGAGACCTGCCGCAAGGTCTTCGAGCGCTACCTCGGTGGCCATGCGCTCATGTCGAACGCGGCGCACCTGCGCGGCTCGGCGGTCTGGATGAATTTTCCGCGCGTCATTTGCGGCAAGTGGTATCACGAGAACGTGGTGCTGATGGGCGATGCCGCCGCGACCGGGCACTTTTCGATCGGCTCGGGATCGCGCCTGGCTTTCGACAGCGCTATTGCCTTGGCCTCTTACCTGCATTCTGAGCCCAGCCTAGAGCAGGCCTTCGAGCGCTACCAAGAGGAGCGGCGCCTCGAAGTGCTGCGGCTCCAGTCCGCCGCGCGCAACTCGCTGGAGTGGTTCGAAGAGGTCGAGCGCTACTTGGACCAGCACCCAGTTCAATTCAACTACAACCTTTTGACCCGCTCTCAGCGCATTAGCCACGAGAACCTGCGGCTGCGCGATCCGGCCTGGCTGGAGACCGCCGAGCGCTGGTTCCAGACCCAAGCCGGTGTGCCCGCAGATGCGCCGGTCCGCGCGCCCATGTTCGCGCCCTACCAACTGGGTGACATGCGCCTCAAGAACCGCATCGTTGTCTCGCCGATGGCGCAATATAAGGCTGTGGACGGCTGCCCCACCGACTGGCACTTTGTTCACTACGCCGAGCGCGCCAAGGGCGGCGCGGGCCTGGTCTATGTCGAGATGACCTGTGTGTCGCCAGAAGGGCGCATTTCGCTGGGCTGTCCGGGCCTCTATGCACCCGAGCACGAGGCGGCTTGGAAGCGGCTGACCGATTTCGTCCACCAGGAGACCGACGCAAAACTCTGCTGCCAGATTGGGCACGCAGGCCGCAAGGCCTCGACCCAGCTCGGCTGGGAAGACTCCGAGATGCCGCTCGAAGCGGGCAACTGGGAGCTGATTGCTCCTTCCGCCATCGCCTGGTCGCAGCACAACGCAGTGCCCCGCGCTATGACCCGCGCCGACATGGACGCGGTGCGCGAGCAATTCGTTGCCTCAACGCAGATGGCCGCGCGCGCAGGCTTTGATATGGTCGAGCTGCACGCAGCCCACGGCTATCTAGTTTCCTCCTTTATCTCACCCGCCTCCAATAAGCGTGACGACGACTATGGCGGCAGCCTTGAAAACCGCATGCGCTTCCCGCTGGAGGTCTTCCGGGCCATGCGCGCGGCCTGGCCTGCGGGCAAGCCCATGTCGGTGCGCATCTCGGCCAACGACTGGATCGGTGACGCCGGTGTCACGCCTGAAGAGGCGGTGCAGATTGCAGCCATGTTCCGCGATGCTGGCGCCGATATCATCGACGTTTCTGCGGGGCAGACCAGCACCGAAGCCAAGCCGGTCTATGGCCGCATGTTCCAAACGCCCTTCTCAAATCGCATCCGCAACGAGTTGGGCATGCCAACCATGGCCGTCGGCAATATCTATGAGCCCGATCACGCCAACTCGATCCTGATGGCCGGGCGTGCCGATCTGGTCTGCCTGGCGCGCCCGCATTTGGCCGATCCCTATTGGACGCTGCATGCAGCGGTGGCCCTGGGCGATAGCCAGACGGCTTGGCCCGATCCCTACCTGCCGGGCCGCGATCAAGCGCGGCGCTTGGAAGAACGGGCGCAGGAGATGTTGCGCGTATGACAAACACCGGGGGGATTTTGTCAGGCAAGCGCGTTTTGATCACCGGCGGCGGCACAGGCGCTGGCGCCGATCTGGCGCGCGGCTTTGCCGAGCAGGGCGCCGAGGTGGTGATCAGCGGTCGCCGAGCCGAACCCCTCAAGGCGGTGGCCGCCGGTCTGCCCAACACGCGGGCACTGACTGCTGACGTGACCAATGAAGGCGATGTGATTGGCTTGTTCCAGGCCGCTGGAGCGGTGGATATCGTGATCGCCAACGCCGGTGCTGCGGCCAGCGCGCCCTTGACTCGCACCAGCTTGGAGGATTGGAACGCCATGCTGGCGGTCAATCTGACCGGCGTCTTCCTGACCCTGCGCCAAGGTTTGTTGCAGATGCCCGCTTGGGGGCGCTTGATCTGCATCGCCTCGACAGCCGGCCTTAAGGGCTATCCCTACGTGGCGCCCTATGTGGCTGCCAAACACGGCGCGGTCGGCTTGGTGCGCGCGTTGGCGCAGGAGGTGGCGCGCAAGGCCATTACCGTCAACGCCTTGTGCCCTGGCTTCCTGGATACCGAGATGACCCGGCGGTCTATCGACAATATCGTCGATAAGACCGGCATGAGCGCGGATGAAGCGCGCAAAACCCTGGCAGCCCACAATCCGCAAGGCCGCTTGATCCAACCAAGCGAGGTTACAGCGGCGGCACTTTGGCTCTGTGGGCCGGGCTCTGAGGGCATTAACGGTCAAGCGCTGCCTATTGCCGGGGGTGAGCTATGAGCCCGATCCCACAGGGCGCAGTGCCTTCAGTTGCTGCCAATGCGCGCGACACCACCTTGTCGCGGCGGCGGCTGCGGAGCTGGATCCGTTTGCTGCGGGTCACGCACAGCATCGAACAGCAGTTGCGCGAATTTCTGCGGCTACGTTTCGATACCACCTTGCCGCGCTTCGATGTGGCGGCCGCGCTCTATCGCTCAGACGGACCGATGAACATGAGCGAGCTGAGCGCCAAGCTTTTGGTCTCAAACGGCAACACCACCACGGTCGTCAGCCGCTTGGAAAAGGACGGTCTGGTTGAGCGGCGCTTGGATCCCTCGGACCGGCGCGGCGTCCTGGTCACCCTGACCGAGGCGGGCCGGGCCTGGTTCGCAGACATGGCCAGCGCCCACGAGGCCGAGGTCGATCGTTTGCTCGCGGGCTTGGGGCACGAAGAATTGGATATGGTGCGCGATCTGCTGCACCACCTAGAAGGAACCGACATATGAGCCGCATGGCCGACCTCAAGCCGCAGCATTTCGTCTGGGAATGGCAGGACCGCATCGCGACGATCCGCTTGAACCGCCCAGATCGCAAAAACCCGCTGACCTTCGACAGCTATGCTGAGCTGCGCGATACCTTCCGCGCGCTGGTCTATGCCGAGGATGTCGATGTGGTGGTCTTTGCTTCGAACGGGGGTAATTTCTGTTCGGGCGGTGATGTTCACGACATCATCGGGCCGCTGGTGGCGATGGACATGAAGGGGCTGTTGGCCTTTACCCGCATGACCGGCGATTTGGTGAAGGCCATGATCGGCTGCGGCAAGCCCATAATTGCAGCGGTTGACGGCGTGTGCGTCGGCGCGGGCGCGATTATCGCCATGGCCTCTGACCTGCGGCTGGCGAGCCCAGAGGCAAAGTGCGCCTTCTTGTTCACGCGTGTTGGGCTGGCGGGCTGTGATATGGGCGCTTGTGCCATGCTGCCACGCATAATCGGTCAGGGGCGGGCGGCAGAGCTGCTCTATACCGGGCGCAGCATGAGCGCGGAGGAGGGTGAGCGCTGGGGCTTCTGGAACAGCCTGCACGCCAGCGGTGAGCTGGAAAGTGCCGCAATGGCTATGGCTCAGCGCCTGGCCGCCGGGCCGACCTTTGCCCACGGCATCACCAAAACGCAGCTCAATCAAGAATGGAACATGGGTTTGGAGCAGGCGATTGAAGCCGAGGCTCAAGCCCAGGCCATTTGCATGCAGACTGGTGATTTTGAGCGCGCCTACCACGCTTTTGTTGCCAAGCAAAAACCCGTGTTCGAGGGCAACTGATGGCCGATAAAAGTTTCCTTTCCTGGCCCTTTTTCGACGAGCGCCACCGGGGCTTGTCGCAGGAGCTGGAGTCCTGGGCCGCGTCAGCGCTGGCGGACATTGACCACCACGACACCGACACCGCCTGTCGCCAGTTGGTGACAGCGCTGGGCGCGGCGGGCTTTTTGCAGCATTCAGCAGCCTTTGATGGTCGCTTGGATGTGCGCAGCCTCTGCTTAATCCGCGAGACCTTGGCGCGCCACGATGGCTTGGCGGACTTCTCCTTTGCTATGCAGGGGCTGGGCACCGGTGCCATATCCCTGTTCGGCACGCCTGAGCAAAAGCAGGCTTGGCTGCCGCTGACCCGCGCGGGTCAGGCCATTTCGGCCTTCGCTTTGACCGAGCCGCAGTCAGGCTCGGACGTCGCCAATTCGACAATGACCGCGGCGCGCGATGGCGATGATTATGTGCTGAACGGCGAGAAAACCTGGATTTCCAACGGCGGTATCGCCGATGTCTACACGCTGTTTGCCCGCACGGGCGAAGCGCCGGGCGCGCGCGGTCTGTCGGCCTTTATCCTGCCCGCCGGTCTGCCTGGCTTTGAGGTAGCAGAGCGGCTTGAGACCATCGCGCCGCACCCCTTGGCGCGGCTCCGGTTCAGCGATTGCCGGATCCCGGCCTCCGCCCTATTGGGCAAGCCGGGCGAGGGCTTCAAGATTGCCATGTCGGTGCTGGACGTGTTCCGCTCGACCGTAGCGGCGGCAGCGCTGGGCTTTGCCCGCCGGGCCCTCGACGAGGCTTTGGCGCGGGTTACCAGCCGCCAGGTGCAGGGCGCAGCCCTGGCCGAGTTGCAGATGGTGCAAGGGCATATCGCGGACATGGCTCTGGATGTCGATGCCAGCGCGCTGCTGGTCTACCGGGCTGCTTGGGCCAAAGACAAGGGCGCCGCGCGCGTGACCCGCGAGGCTGCTATGGCCAAACTGTTCGCCACCGAGCAGGCTCAGCAGGTGATCGACAAGGCTGTGCAGCTCCACGGCGGCGATGGCGTCAAGTCGGGGCAGACCGTCGAGCGCCTCTATCGCGATATTCGCGCCTTGCGCATCTACGAGGGCGCATCGGACGTGCAGCGCGTGGTGATCGCGCGCCAGGCTTTGGCTTCGTTTGGGGGAGACTGACCTATGTTGGGACCAACGGCTCATATCGACGATTTTTCGCGCCGGGGGCTGCCGCCCGCCGAGCAATGGCCGGACTTCTTGCTCGATGGTTTCGACTACCCGGACTACCTCAACGCGGGTGTTGAGCTGACCGATGCCATGGTCGAAAAGGGCTTTGGCGACCATACGGCGCTGATCGGCAACGGGCGCCAGCGGACTTATAAGGAGTTGGCCGACTGGACCAACCGCTTGGCCCACGCCTTGGTCGAAGATCTAGGGGTCAAGCCCGGCAATCGCGTTCTGATCCGCTCGGCCAACAATCCAGCCATGGTGGCCTGTTGGCTGGCGGCGACCAAGGCGGGCGCGGTGGTGGTCAACACCATGCCCATGCTGCGCGCCGGTGAGCTGAGCAAAATCGTCGATAAGGCAGAAATCAGCCATGCGCTCTGCGATACGCGCCTGATGGACGAGATGGCGGCCTGCGCCAAGACCAGCAGCTTTTTGAAGGTCGTGGTCGGCTTCGATGGCACGTCGAACCATGACGCGGAGCTCGACCGCCTGGCGCTGCAAAAGCCTGTGCGGTTTGAGGCGGTCAGGACCGGCCGCGATGATGTTGCACTGCTTGGCTTTACGTCAGGGACCACGGGTTCGCCCAAGGCTACCATGCACTTTCACCGCGACCTTTTGATGATCGCCGACGGCTATGCTCGTGAGGTCTTGCAGGTGACCCCAGATGACGTCTTCGTCGGCTCGCCGCCACTGGCTTTCACCTTTGGCCTGGGCGGCCTTGCGGTCTTCCCGCTGCGCTTTGGCGCGACGGCGACGCTGCTTGAAGCGGCCTCGCCCCAGAACATGATTGATATCATCCAGACCTACAAGGCTACCGTCTGCTTTACAGCGCCGACGGCCTATAAGGTCATGCTGAATGCCATGAGCGAAGGCGCGGACTTGTCCAGCCTGCGTGCTGCGGTCTCGGCGGGTGAGACCTTGCCGGCGCCAATCTATGAGGCCTGGCAGGCGCAAACCGGTAAGCCCATGCTGGATGGCATCGGCGCGACCGAGATGCTGCACATTTTCGTAACCAACCGGTTTACCGATGCGCAACCTGCTTGCACCGGCCGTCCGGTCTCTGGCTATGAGGCCAAGGTGGTCGATGAGGCCATGCAGGAAGTCGAGCGCGGGCAGGTCGGGCGTTTGGCGGTGCGGGGGCCGACCGGCTGTCGTTATCTCAACGATGATCGCCAGGCTGCTTACGTCAAGGATGGCTGGAACATAACCGGCGACAGCTTCTGGCAGGACCAGGCAGGCTACTTCCATTTTGCCGCACGAAATGATGACATGATAATTTCGTCGGGCTACAACATTGCTGGCCCCGAGGTTGAAGCAGCTCTGCTTTCTCACCCGGCCGTGTCTGAGTGCGCCGTTGTCGCCGCGCCAAGCCCCGAGCGCGGACAAATCGTTCAAGCCCATGTGGTTTTGGCCGATGGCTTCGATGCCTCCGATGCCCTGGTAAAAGAGCTGCAAGACCACGTCAAAGCGACCATTGCGCCGTACAAGTACCCGCGCTCCGTACGGTTCCAGTCGAGTTTGCCCAAAACGGCAACCGGCAAAATTCAACGCTTCGCCTTGCGCGAACGCGACGACTAATGCGGGAGCGGGGGCGGCGCTCCTGTCCAAAATACTCATGAAGATCCGAGGGAGGACACTATGAAAATGAGATCACTTCTAATCGCAGCTGGCCTGGTGGCCGCGGCTGCTGGCGCGCAAGCCGAAGGCGTCAAGGTGGGGATGATTACCACCTTGTCGGGCGGCGGCGCGGGCCTTGGCATCGATGTGCGCGACGGCTTTATGCTGGCGGTTGCTCAGTCGGGCCGCAGCGATATCGAGGTCGTTATCGAAGACGACCAGCGCAAGCCCGACGTGGCGGTGCAGTTGGCCGACAAGCTGATCCAGTCCGAAAAGGTCGATGTCCTGACCGGCATCATCTGGTCGAACTTGGCTATGGCGGTTGTTCCGGGCGTTGTGGCTCAGGGCAAGTTCTACCTGTCGCCCAACGCTGGTCCGTCTCAGCTTGCAGGCAAAGGCTGTAACAAGAACTACTTCAACGTAGCCTGGCAGAACGACAACCTGCACGAAGCGGCTGGCGCCTATGCCAACGGCGCGGGTCACAGCAAGACCTTCATCTTGGCGCCCAACTACCCGGCGGGCACCGATGCGCTGACCGGTTTCAAGCGCTCCTATAAGGGCGATCTGGCTGGCGAGATCTACACCAAGCTGGGCCAGACCGACTATGCGGGCGAGATCGCACAAATCCGTGCCAGTGGCGCGGATAGCGTGTTCTTCTTCCTGCCAGCGGGCATGGGCATTTCCTTCTTGAAGCAGTACGCAGACAGCGGCTTGGGCTTGCCCGTCGTTGGTCCCGCTTTCAGCTTTGACCAGGGTATCTTGCAGGCTGTCGGCGCTGCGGCGCTGGGCGTTAAGAACACCTCGCAGTGGAACAAGGACATCGACAACGCTGCCAACGCGGCTTTCGTGGCCAGCTTCCAGGCTGAATACGGCCGTCTGCCCTCGCTCTATGCGAGCCAAGGTTTTGACACCGCCAACCTCCTGATCAGTGCCATGGGCAAGGCCGACGTTAGCGATGCTGACGCCTTCCGTGCCGCTCTGGAGGCTGCTGACTTTGCCAGCACGCGCGGTGACTTTGACTTTGCGAGCAACCACCATCCGATCCAGAACATCTACGTTCGTGAAGTGATCAAGGAAGGCGACGTCTTCACCAACAAGATCGTCGGTATTGCTTTGGAAAACCACTCAGACGTCTACGCGGCTGACTGCAAAATGTAAGCCAGGAGCTCCGGCCTTCGTGTTGCACGCGGGCCGGAGCCGACTTCGGGGCCTTTTTCATGTCTTTACCACTCCTCGCTGAGCAGACCCTCAACGGGCTCCAGTTCGGCGTTATGCTGTTCTTGATGGCAGCAGGCCTGACCCTGGTGTTTGGGGTCATGGGGCTGATCAATCTGGCGCATGGCTCGCTTTATATGGTGGGCGCCTTTGCTGCCGCTGCGGTAGCGGCTGCGACCGGTTCATTCTTGTTGGGGCTGGTAGCGAGCCTGGTTTGCGCGGCCTTTGCGGGCGTCTTGATCGAAGTGCTGGTGATCCGAAGGCTCTATGCGCGCGACCACCTGGAACAGGTCTTGGCGACCTTCGCGCTGATCTTGATATTCTCGGAAGGCACGCGCTGGGTATTCGGTTCCTTTCCGTTGTTTTTAGACTCGCCTCGCTGGTTGTCGGGCACGGTGACCCTGCCGTTTGGCATCGTCTATCCCGTCTATCGCTTGGCCATTATCTTGGTCGGTTTGGCGGTCGCCGCTGGGCTGTTCTGGATGATCGCCAAGACCCGCATCGGTATTCGTATTCGCGCCGGCGAAAACGACCGCGAGATGATCGCAGCCCTGGGCGTCAACATCTCGCTGCTCTACACCTTCGTCTTCGCCTTGGGCGCGGCCTTGGCGGGCTTTGCCGGGGCGTTGATCGGCGCCATTCAGTCGGTGCAAGTCGGCATGGGCGAGCCGGTCTTGATTCTGGCTTTCGTTGTCATCGTGATCGGCGGCATTGGGTCGATCAAAGGCGCGTTCGTAGGCGCCATTTTGGTTGGCCTGACCGAGACCCTAGGACGCTTCTTGCTGCCCGAGGCCTTCAAGCTGGTCATGGAGCCCTCCGCGGCCATTTCTGTTGGCGCTTCTTTGGCTTCCATGTCGATCTATATCTTCATGGCGGCGGTGCTGATTTTCAGGCCCAAAGGCCTGTTTGGAGGCGCATGATATGAGCTTCAATTTGCAACCTGCGCAAATTCCCTTGGCCGTTCAGACCGGGCTTAGATCCGTCTTTACTGTGATCAAGTTTGAAGGGCTGCTCAATGTAGCGCTGCTGGCGGCCTTGGTGCTGGTTCCGCTCTGGGCTTGGGGCGCAGACGAACCCTTTATCATCACGCTTACCACGCGTGCTGTCATCTTTGCCATTGCCGGTGTTGGCCTGAATTTTGCGTTGGGCTTTGGCGGGCTGGTCAGCCTGGGTCACGCAGCTTTCTTTGGGCTGGGTGGCTATGTCATGGGTGTCTTGGCCTACCATGCGCAAAGCTACACAGCGCTCATCGAGTGGCCCATCGTCATCGAGGGCACGCGCTCCATGCTGGTGATCTGGATTGTGACGATCATCTTGTCCGCGCTGTTGGCGCTGGCGATCGGCGCTCTCAGCCTGCGCACCTCGGGCGTCTACTTCATTATGATCACGCTGGCTTTCGCCCAGATGCTTTACTACTTCACCATCTCCTGGCCTGCCTACGGCGGCGAGGACGGCCTGTCGATCTATGTGCGCAACAACTTTCCAGGCCTGAATACCATGGCGCCGATCCAGTTCTATGCGGTCTGTTTCAGCTTGCTGCTGGTGGTCTTGGTGCTGGTCAGCCTCTTGTCGCGCTCGGCCTTTGGGCTGGCTCTCAATGCGGCGCGCCAGAATGAGGACCGGGTGCAGGCCGTGGGCCAGGAGCCGTTTCGGCTATACCTGACGGCCTTTATGATCTCGGGCGCTATCACAGGCTTGTCCGGCGCGCTGTTTGCGGACCTCAACCGCTTTGTCAGTCCCAGCATGTTCTCCTGGCAAACCTCGGGCGAGATCATGGTCTTCGTCATCTTGGGCGGGGTTGGTCGGGTTTTCGGCCCGGTGGCCGGTGCTGCACTCTTCATCTTGTTGGAGCACAGCCTCGGTGGGCTCAGCGACTATTGGCACGTCTATTTGGGTGCGATCTTGCTGGGCGTGGTCTTGTTCGCGCGCGGCGGCCTCTACGGCATGTTGACGGGACGGGAGGGGGCGCATGGTTGATCCTATCCTAGATATCCGCGCTCTGTCCAAGAGCTTCGGTGCCCTCAAGGCCAGCGATAACATCAGTCTGGATGTCCGCCCGGGCGAAATACACGCCCTGATCGGCCCCAATGGCGCGGGCAAGTCAACGCTGATCAAGCAGATCGCCGGCGGGCTGCAACCCGATCGCGGGTCGGTGTTCTTCGACGGCCAAGACGTGACCGGACTGCCTACGGCGACGCGCGCACGGCTGGGCATGGGGCGGACCTTCCAGATTTCCTCGCTGGCGATGGAATACAGCGTGCTGCAAAACGTCGTCCTGGGTGCACTAGGTCGCCGCGGGAAGGTCTTCCGCTTCTTCCGCCCGGTTATGCGCGATGGCGAAATGTTGGAGCAGGCGCGCGATGCCTTGGAGCAAGTCGGCTTGCTGGATATGCAGCACAAGCGCACCTCGCAGCTTTCGCATGGACGGCGCCGCCAGCTTGAGGTCGCAGTGGCCCTGACTTTGGCACCCAAGCTCTTTTTGATGGACGAACCCATGGCGGGGCTCGGCATGGAGGGCTCGCGGCGACTGATGGGCTTTTTGGATCGCCTGCGCGAACGGGCGCCGATCTTGCTGGTCGAGCACGATATGGACGCGGTTTTCTCGCTGGCCGACCGCATCAGCGTGCTGGTCTACGGCGCGGTGATCGCAACTGGCACGGTCGAAGAGATCAGGGGCAACCCGCAAGTGCGCGCCGCCTATTTGGGCGACGAGGAGGCCGAACGATGAGCCTGTTGGAACTGTCCCACATCTCGGCCTTCTATGGCGCGAGTCAAGCGCTGTTCGATGTCAACTTGAACCTAGAGGATGGCCAGGTTCTTGCCCTCATGGGGCGCAATGGCATGGGCAAATCGACGACGGTCAAGGTGATCTGCCGGCTGCTCAAGCACCGTGGCGGTGATGCCTCGTTTGACGGCCAGGACCTGGCGCGCCTACCTTCTCACCGGGCAGCGCGCTTGGGCATCGGTTTGGTGCCGGAAGGCCGGCGCTGTTTTTCCAGCCTGACGGTGCGTGAAAACCTGACCGCCGCCGCCCGGCCAGGGGCCTGGGATCTGCGCTCGGTCGCCGAGCTTTTCCCGCGGTTGGACGAACGAAAAAATCAGGGCGCCTCATCCTTGTCGGGCGGTGAGCAGCAAATGCTGGCAATCGCACGGGCGCTGATGACCAATCCGCGCCTCCTGATCCTCGATGAAGCAACCGAGGGGCTGGCCCCCGTCGTTCGCCAGGAAATCTGGGCTGCAATTGCGCGCCTGAAAGCTGAGACTGGCATGGCGATCTTGGTGATCGACAAGTCCATCCGTGAGTTGTCCACGGTGGCTGACCGCGGGATCATTTTGGATAAGGGAAGCAGCGTCTGGCAGGGGGCATTCGATGCTTTGTCACCCGAAATCGCCGACCGCTATCTGGGGGTCTAGGTCATGAGCTTCAGCTTTGCTCAACCGGTGCTGTTTCGCCACTGTGACCCTGCGGGGATCGTGTTTTACCCGCGCTATTTCGAGATGATCAACGACTGTGTCGAGGCCTTCTTTGACCAAGTGTTGGGGTTGCCCTTCTCGGCGCTGCATCAGGTTGGCGGGGTGCCGACGGCCGAGATTACCACGCGTTTCCTGCGCCCGAGCCGCATCGGCGATCAGCTCGTTCTTGAGCTGGAATGCTTGCGATTGGGACGCAGTAGCCTGGGTATCAAAGTTGAAGCGCGCTGCGGCGACGAAACCCGCTTCATAGCTGAATCGACACTGGTCTACATCAATGACCAAGGACGGCCAACGGCTTGGCCGGACGCTGTGCGCGGCCTTTTGGCCGATCAAACGAAAGGATCGTGACGTTGGCAAACCAAATCATCCACCCCCAAGGCTGGGCACCAGCCAAAGGCTATGCCAACGGCGTGCTGGCCAAGGACGGCACTTTGTATGTCGGCGGTCAAATCGGTTGGGACGCGACCCAGACCTTCCAGTCGCACGACTTCATCGGTCAGATGGAGCAAGCGTTGAGCAACATTCTGGCCATCGTCGAGGCCGCTGGCGGCCAGGCGAGCGACATTGTGCGGCTGACCTGGTTTGTGACCGATAAGCAAGAGTACTTGGCGCGCCAAGCCGAGGTCGGCAAGGCCTACCGCCGTGTTTTGGGGCGTCACTTCCCTGCGATGACCATGGTTGTGGTCAGCGCTCTGGTTGAGGATGAGGCCCTGATCGAAATCGAAGCCACGGCGGTGCTGTCCAACGCCTAGAGC
>CAZHYF010000007.1:0-9857 GCA_964536635.1 uncultured Rhodospirillaceae bacterium
GGCACAAATCGCCCTTTGCATTGCCAAGATTCTAGACTAAATACCAGGGCACGCGGGTGTAGCATAGTGGTAATGCAGCGGCCTTCCAAGCCTCTGAGGTGGGTTCGATTCCCATCACCCGCTCCACGAACTTCCTGACATCGCTGGATTTTTTTTCGCCTTAGAAGTCGATCTTTACCGAACCTTGCAGATTGGTCGTGCGTTTGCGCGTAGCCGGCGCGGGCGGTTGGGTCAGCGTGTTGAAGTCGTTGTCGGCGTCCAGGTTGCCGATCCCCAGCCCCAAGGTCAGCCCGGGTGCCAGTGCATAGGTGGCCCCAGCGAAGAGGTTGGTGGTATAGATCTCGCCGCCCACGCCGGATTGATGGACGATAAAGGTCTCCACTCCTGCGCCCAGCTTCAGATCGCCAAAATCGTAGGCACCGCCAAAAGAGCTGTACTCCAGGGCATAGACGCGCGGAAAATCAACGCTTGCGTAGTTGGCTCCCATGCGCCAGCGACCGATGTAGGTGCGCACGGAGGCCACCCACTCGCTGTACTCACCAGTAGGGTTCAGCGGCGTGACCAGCGGGGATTCATCGTGGATCGCGCCCGAAACGCCCAGAACAACCGCCGCAGGGCCCATTTGCGCGCTGTAGCCCAGGCCCAGGCCATAGTTGGCGTCGTCGTCAATCGAAGCCTCGACATCAATGCTGCCAAAGCGGTTGGTGTAGAGCAGCTTGACCTGCTCGGTGAAGGTGCTGAGCTCGCCGATCTGGTAGGCTCCGTTGGCGAACAGGGGCACGTTGAGCTGGTTGTTGGCGCGCCCAGCGACGTCAACATCGCCCAGCGCCAGTCGGCCAAAGCCGCCCTCGACAAAAACGTAGCCGTCGTTGAATTGCGCCACGTCGTAGGAGGCTAGTCCGCGCAGCTCACCGTCGAGCAAATCGTCGGACTGATAGAAATCCAGCTCCAGGTGCGCGCCATAGGTCAGGCCCGCTTTGGTGCTGTTCTGGTAGTCGAAATTCAGTGCGCCATCGACGCCAAAACCCAAGGCTTCAACGGGGCCCTTGGTATCGAAGTTGGCGCCATAGTGGCCTTCGAATTCCAAGAAGCCGCTGATGTCCAGGTCTTGAGCGAGGGTCGCCTCTGCGCAGAGGAGGCAGCCCAACATGGGCGCCAGACGCAAGGCGAGACCGACTTTGGTTATGTGGAAACTCCAGAGCTTGCGGCATCTTACGGCCGCAATTCAGCCCAGACTATTCCAAGTTCTGCATAATGGCAATATAGATCCAAGTATAGTCAGAAATCGTTCGGTTTAATTGCTGCAACTTTTACGTTTTCTTAAATAAACTTTAAGTAGCTGACCCTGCCGCGCTTTACACTCGTTAGGTCAACATCTTCAGGTAATAGCGCACATGCTTGCCGTCTTGCCCTGCGGATGAGAGATCGCGATCACATAAGGCCTTATAGCCCAGCGCCTGGTGGAAGGCGTGCGAACCTGGATTGTTGGGCTGGCTGTTGACCTCGGCGGCCACTTGCAGCAGCCCAGCGGCGCGGCTTCGCGCCTCCAAGGCCTCATAAAAACGGCGCGCCAGGCCTTGGCCGCGCTGGCTTTGGGCCACCACGATGCGGTCCACATAGGCAAAGTTGCGCAAGCGCTGCTGGAACCAGCGGTAGTTGGGGCTGGCGTAGTCAGCGTCAGGCCCCAAAGCGATCAGAAAGGAACCGCTGCTTGGTTCTGCCAGGGCCAGCAGGCTTTGATCAATCAGCCCTTGCAGGTCGGGCAGATCCAGCGGCGAGGTGAAAGCCACGTCAGCCTGGTTGCAAGCTAGGACGCGCTGCAGCACTTCGGGCGCGGCGGACTTCAGGTCACACAGGCTCGGCATGACGCGCGCTAGACCGGCGTGCGCATGGTTACCAACTCTTCGGCAGCCGTAGGGTGGATGCCGACGGTGGCGTCGAAGTCGGCTTTTGTGGCGCCCATCTTCATGGCAACGGCAAAGCCCTGGACGATCTCGCCCGCGTCGGGGCCGACAAAGTGCAGGCCCAGCACGCGGTCGCTTTCCTTACAGACGATCAGCTTCATCAGCATCTTCTCGTCACGGTCCGGCAGCACGTACTTCATGGCCCGCCCCGTCGAGCGGTAGATCGCTACCTCATAGCCCTGCGCGCGCGCCTCTTCCTCGCTGAGGCCGATGGTGCCGACGTTGGGGTCAGAGAAGACGGCGGTGGCGATGGTGCTGTAGTCCATGCGGCGCGGCTTGCCCTTAAAGTGGGTGTCCACGAAGGCCATGGCTTCGCCGATGGCCACGGGGGTCAGTTGCACGCGGTCGATGACATCGCCCAAGGCATAGATGCCCGGCACCGAGGTCTCAAAGTGCTGATCGACCTCGATGGCGCCCTTGGCATTGGTGGCGACGCCGACGGCCTCCAGGCCCAAATTGTGGGTGTTGGGGCGTCGGCCGGTGGCCATCAACACCTGATCAAAGCGTCCTGAGGCCAGCGTTTCGCCTTGCTCTTTCCAGGCGACCTCGATGCCGCCGCCGACTTGGCTCAAGGCCTCCAGGGTGGTGTAGGGGCGAATGGTGACGCCCTTGTTGGTCATCATCTGGGTCAGGTGATCGCGGATATCTTCATCAAAACCGCGCAGCATCTTATCGGCCCTGAAGGCCAGGGTCACGTCAGCGCCCAGGCCCTGCATGATTCCCGCGAACTCGACCGCGATATAGCCCGAACCATAGACCAGCAGGCTCGAGGGAAAGTCTTGCAGCTCGAACAGCTCGTTCGAGGTCAAGGCCAATTCAGCGCCAGGGATGGGCAAGCGCGTGGGGTGGCCGCCGACCGCGATCAAGATTTTGTCAGCCGTGATGGTCTTGCCGTCCAGGTCGATGCGGTTGGGGCCGGTCAGCTTGGCGGTGCCGCGATGCACCTCAACGCCCGCTGGCACCAAGATGTTGGCCTCATAGACGCGTTCCAGGCGGTCGATCTCCTTGTTCTTGGCCGCCATCAGCGTGCCCCAGTCAAAGCTGGGGCTGCCGCCCAGCGACCAGCCATAGCCCGCCGCGTCGTGCAGATCCTCGCCGAAGTGGCTGGCGTAGGAGAAGAGCTTCTTGGGCACGCAACCGCGGATCACACAGGTGCCGCCCCAGCGATAGGATTCGGCGATGCCGACCTTGGCCCCGGTGGCCGCCGCCATGCGCGAGGCGCGCACCCCTCCAGAGCCTCCGCCGATGACAAACAGATCGTAGTGCAGGCTCATGGGTTTTCCTTCTCAAGCTCGGGTAGGGTGCCGTTGGATCGTGCAACGCCACCTTGCAGTCTAGGCTTGCCGACAGCGACAGAAATGACCACATTAGGAGGGCCAAAGCTGCGCAACCGGCAAGCATCGCCCCTATGTAGGCGCTGGGCTCGCAAGCGTCCAGAGCAGGAAAGCGCCGAAGGGACCAAGCCAGCAGCGGCATGGGATCACGTACGAGCGAGGTTCGCGGATTGCATGTGTGGTCGCTACCAATTTGCTAGTCCCATTCAAGAAGCCGGTCGCTGGTTTGACTTGGCCAGCATCGCGCCTGTGCCGCCCAATGACAACGCCGCGCCGACCCAGAACCTGGCGGTGATCGCACGCGGACCCGACGGGCGGCTGCACAGCGTGGCCATGCAGTGGGGCTTGGTGCCGTCCTGGGCTGAGGCCATTGACGGCGGCGCGCGCATGATCAACGCGCGTTCAGAGACCGTTTTCGAAAAGCCCAGCTTTCGCTATGCCGTGGCCCACAATCCCTGCGTGGTGCCCGCCAATGCCTTCTATGAGTGGAAGCGCGAGGACAAGGCCAAGCAGCCCTACAAGATCACCTGGCCCGGCCATCCCCTGTTCTTTTTCCTCGGCATTTGGGACGTTTGGAAGGGGGGCGGAGCGCCGCTTTACAGCTTTGCCATTTTGACCCGCGCGGCCAATCCCTCGCTGGAGGACTTGCACGAACGCATGCCGATTATGGTCGATGGCGAGCAGGCCAAGCGCTGGTTGCTGCACGATAAGCGCCACGCCACCTTGGACCACCTGTCCTACGAGAGCGCGCAGGTGACCTATGCGGCCGAGCCCGTCGATGCCGCCATCAATCGCGTCCAAGGCGCGCCGCCGCCGCGCCAAAGGCAGTTGTTTTGAGCGGCGCTAGATCGAGCCGCCCTCGACCATGAAGTTGTTGGCGCTGCACATGGCGGCATCATCAGAGGCCAAAAAGACCACCATGCGCGCCACATAGACCGGATCAATCGGATCGGGCAGGCATTGGCGATCCACCTGCTTGGCAAGCGCTTCGGGCGTGACCCACAGCTCCTTTTGGCGCTCGGTCATGATCCAGCCGGGCACCACGGTGTTGACGCGGATGCGGTGCTGACCCAGATCGCGCGCCATGGTGCGCGTCAGGCCGTGCACCGCCGCTTTAGCCGTGGTGTAGGCCGGAAAACCCCCGCCCGCTTCCCACCAGGAATTCGAGCCCATGTTGATGATCGAGCCGCCGCCGGCCGCAATCATGCCAGGCGCGACCGCTTGGATGGCGAAGAACATGTGGCGCAGGTTGGTGGCCAGACGCTCGTCCCAATAGTCGGGGGTCACGTCGCGCCAGTCGTGGCGATCATCGCGCGCTGCGTTGTTGACCAGCACCTGAGCCGGGCCGATCTGTTCGGCGAGCTGGGCGAAGGCGGCGCGCAGCCCCTCGATATCGCGCAGATCGCAGGCGGCAAAGGCGTGCTGGCCTGGCAAATCGGCCAACAGTGCTTGGCCCGCGTCCTGGTTCAAATCGACAAAGCCGACCTTGGCACCGCTGGCGGCAAAGGCGCGCACGATCTCGGCCCCGATGCCTGAGGCACCGCCAGAAACGAGGACGCTGCGGCCTTCAAGGCTGGGGTAGGTTGCAAATTTGTGTGTCATGCTGCGCCTTGCGTTAACGGGTGGGCCAAAAGATGGGCTGGCCATAGCCGGGTTGCGGCACCAGGACCGGCGCCGGATAGACCAGAGTGGGCATGGGGGCTGCCATTTGCGGCAAGCTGGGCACCAAATAGGCGCCCGAGGGCAGGGGCGGGGGCGCCGCCAGATAGCTGCCGTAGCCCGCTGCCTGGCCCGAGACCAGACCGCTGTTATTGAAGCCGCCCGCGTTGAGACCAGCGCCGCTAGCGCCTGGATCATAGAGCCCGTGACCTGCCGCCAGCGTGCCGCTGGTGGCGGGCTGTTGGGCCGCCGGTGCGGGGCTCTGCGGCTTGGACTTGTTGCGGTTTTGCGCTTGGTCCTGTTGCTTTCGGGGCTTGGTCCCGGCGCTTGGCGTCTCGCCAGTCCCCTGGCGATCTGGGCGTCCCAGAGCCGCCAAGGCCAAGGTGTTCTGCTGGTCAAAGCTGCGACCAACGCGGAAACCGCGCGCCTTCATGGCAATGGAGAATTGCCCGCTCTGCCATTCGCGCATGGATTTGAAGATGTCTGCAAAGATCGGCCCAGCGATGCCGCCGCCGGTCGCTTTTTCGCCCAGGGTTTCGGGCGTGTCATAGCCAACGAAGACCGCGACCAAGGTGTGTTCGTCAAAACCGATAAACCAGGCGTCGCGCGCGGCGTTGCTGGTGCCGGTCTTACCCATTACCGCGTAGGGCAGCTTGGCTTGGGTGGAGCGCCCGGTGCCGTCGGTCATGACCGCGCGCAGCATGGTGCGCAGATCGCTGCTGGCGCGCGCGCTGGCGACCTCGCGTTCTTCCAAAGCCTGGCAGAAAGCCGACATGAGGCACTGCTCGCGGCCCGCTTCGGTGGCGTTGAACAGCAGCAAGCCGTCGGCGTCTTCGACCTGCGACAAGGTGGTGGGTTCGCGGTAGATGCCGTCATTGGCGACCGCAGCGTAGGCCGCTGCCAGCCGCATCAAGCTGGTCTCGTTGGCACCCAGCACCGCCGATGGATTGCGCAAAGGCGCATCGTAGAGCCCCAGGCCCTGCAAGGTCTGGCTGATGGGTGTCATGCCGAATTTCTCATACAGGCGCACCATCGGCACGTTGCGCGAATAGGTCAGCGCCTTGCTCAGGCTGATCGAGCCCCAAAATTTGCGGTCGTAGTTCTGAGGGCTCCAGTCCGGTGCGCCGGCTTGGCGAATGGTCAGCGGCTTGTCCGTCAAGGTGTCCGACGGGCGCAATCCTTGCTCCAACGCCGCCAACGCCACGAAGGGCTTGATGGTCGAGCCCGGTTGACGCATGGCCTGGGTGGCGCGGTTGAAGTGCGACAGCTTGGGCGAGACGCCACCGACCAGCGCCTTGATCTGCGCGGTTTGCGTGTCCATGACCAGCGCGGCTCCGCTCAAGATCGGCAATTGGCGCAGGCGATAGCGCTTGAGCTGGTCTTCGCTGAGGCCAGGGGCGGCACTGGTGGGCAAGGTCAGGGCGGCCGCCAAAAGGGCGGGGCTGCCCAGCGCTGGCTGATCGGCAGGCGGGCGTTGCTGCTCGGCGGTGGGCGCGCGCTCCTCGGCGACCTCGACCCAGATGGCATCGCCTGCTTGCAGCACTTGATCCACCCGTTCGGGATAGGCGCCGGGGGCTTGGCCAAAGCGGTAGGGGCGCGCCCATGCCATGTCCTCAAGCAGCATGAGGCCCTTGGCACCCGACTTGAAGACCAGCACGGCGCGCTCGGCGTCGGCCTTGATCACCAGCGCGGGCTGCCAGCCTTCAAAGACTTGGGCCAATTGCAGGTCCAAGAACTGGCGGTCCCAACCCGGCAAACTGAGGTCAAACTGTTGAATGGGGCCTCTGAAGCCCGCTTTGACGTCTAGGGTGATGATCTGTTCTTGCAGGCTCATCTCGGCCAGTTTTTGCAGCTCGGGGTCCAGGCTGGAGCGCACACGCAGACCCTGGGAATAGAGCGCCGATTCGCCAAAACGTTGCTCCAACTCGCGCTTAACCTCCAGGTCGAAATAGGTGCTGGGCGTGCCGCGCAGGCCATAGTGGATGGTCTGAGGCAAGGGCTGGGTCACCGCATATTGCGCATCAAGATCAGAGATAATTCCAGCTTCAGCCATGCGCGCCAGCACCCAATCGCGGCGCTCCTTGGCGGCCTCAGGGTGGCGCAGCGGGTGGTAGTTGTTGGGGCCCTTGGGCAGGGCAGCCAAAAAGGCGGCCTCACTCAGCGTCAGGTCTTGAACCAGCTTGCCGAAATAGCGCTCAGCAGCCGCGCCCACGCCGTAGGTGTTGACGCCAAAGAAGACCTCGTTGAGGTAGATTTCAAGGATCTGCTGCTTGGAGAGGCGTTGTTCCAGCTTGGCAGCAAAGATCGCCTCGCGCAGCTTGCGCATGAAGGTGCGCTCTGAGCCGACGTACATCTTGGAGACCTGCTGGGTGATGGTCGAGCCCCCCAGCGCGCGCTGTTTTTGATACGACCGCTGAACGTTGGCCGCAGCTGCGCGCAGCAAGGAAACGCCATCGACGCCCGCGTGCTCAAAGAAGCGCTGATCCTCGGCGACCAAGAAGGCGTAGACCAGGTGGTTCGGCAGATCCTGGTAGGGCACGAACAAGCGGTATTCGTGCGACAGGCGGAACATGGTCTGCCCGGCCTGATCGCTGACCTCGCTGGCCACCACCGGGCGGTAGCGATAGAGCGGCGAGGGGTCCGGCACGCTGTTGGCCAGCCAGAAAAAGCCGACGACACCCAGCAAAGCCGCAATTGCAAGCCCGCCGGTGAGCCAGGTCAACAGGCCCGCCAGAAAGCGCAACAAGGGCATGCTGAGTTGCAGCGCGACCAGCCGCCAGATAAAACGCAGCGGCAAGGTTGCGACGCGCAGCGCTAAGCCCAGCGCCGAGACTGGTCTGCGGCTGGGAAGGCTGCGGGACTGTTGATGTAGGGGGCGCGGCACCCTACCTTGTGGAGGGCGAGCCGATGGAGACTGCACAAAATCGCTTTATTGAAATAGATGACATGAAACATTGGCAACTTAAGGTAGATTTTCGCAGCTTGCAACGCCGCACTGCGGGGATCACCAAAGCACCCCAATTGGCCTGGCTTTTGCCACAGTTTTGATCTCGCTAGAAAGGCGCACCCGCATGCTGCATTGGACAAAATCAAAGATTACCCGCAGCGGTCCCACGGTCTCTGTGGTCCGCTTGCAAGGCTCTATAGCCAGTGGTGGTGGGCGGTTTTCTAAGAATATCAATATCCAAACGGCGGCCGATCCGCTGGAGCGCGCCTTCAAGCTCAAGCCCAGCAAAGCGGTGTTTGTTATCATCAATTCGCCCGGTGGCTCGCCGGTGCAATCCTCTCTGGTGGCCAAGCGGATTCGCTATTTGGCCGACAAGTACAAAAAGCCGGTCTTTGCTGTGGTCGAGGACGTTGCAGCCTCAGGTGGTTATTGGATCGCCTGCGCAGCCGACGAGATCCATGCTGATGCGGCTTCGATCGTTGGGTCGATTGGTGTGATTCGCGCCGGATTTGGCTTCGACGAGCTGATCGCGCGCTATGGCATTCAGCGCCGCGTGACCACGGCGGGCGAAAACAAGCTGAAGCTGGACCCCTTCCAGCCGGAAAAAGAAAGCGATCAGGTCTGGCTGAAGGGCTTGTTTGAAAACCTGCACCAGACCTTCATCGACCATGTGCGCGCGCGCCGCCAAGGCAAGCTGCAAGGCGAAGACGCCAGCCTGATGAACGGCGATGTTTGGCTTGGCCCGCAGGCGCTGGAGCTGGGCTTGATTGACGGCCTGGGCGATCTGATCAGCGTTGCACAGGACAAATTCGGCCCCAAGGTTCGGTTCCAGCTTTTCGAGCAGCGGCGCGGCGGGGTCTTGTCGATGTTCGGCGCGCGGTTGGGTCTGGGGCAGCCGGAGGCAAGCTGGGCAGATCAGGCCATAGCGGCCGCCGAAGAACGGGCGCTCTGGGCGCGCTTCGGGCTCTAGAGCCGGCGGATGGCCGCCTCAGTCACAGGTGGCGGGCTTGGAGCCAGCGCCTTGTCACAACCGCCTTGTCACAACCGCATGTGATACAGCCTTGCCTTGTCGGCCATAATCCCCCAATCATAGGGGCAGGGCGCAGGTCGCTGACTGCCGTAATTGCAGAGGTTCCATGTTTGCAAAACTCGTCTCCTTCGTACTGATCCTGATCGGGCTTTGGAGTCTGTTTCGCTTTGTCGGACGGCTTGACCAGGCCAAGAGCCAGGACCAAAGCGCGCGTCGGCACGGGAACGGGCACGGGCGCGAGCAAGGGCGCGGGCAGGGGCGCGGCGGCGATGATCGCCGAACCCAAAACCCGCGCACTGGCGCCATCGTCGAAGCCGACCCCATGGTGCAGTGCCGCAAGTGCCAAGTGTTCCACGAGGCCGGCAAGCGCTGCCCCGACTGCTACCCCAAGGGCTGACGTATAGGAGCGGGCGCATGACCAACGAGCACGCCGATCCGGCAACTGCCAGAAGCAAGCAGCTCTTTATCCTACGCCACGCCAAGTCCTCTTGGCCCGAGCCGGGTCTGAGCGATTTTGAGCGCCCCTTGAACGCCAGAGGCCGCGCGGCTGCGGCGCAAGTGGGCGCGCATTTGGCGCGCTCGCTGGAAGCTCCTTTGGATTGCGTGATGGTCTCCAGCGCTCAGCGGACCCGACAGACTTGGGAGCTGTTGGGCCTCGTCGACACGCTGGAACGCCCGCCCTTGCTGCTGGATCGCCTCTATGACGCCAGCGCAACAACGATTGCCCAGGCGATTGCGGATTACGTTTGGCCTAAGGCGCGTCGGGTGTTGGTTATTGGCCACAATTCGGGTCTTGAAGACTTCTGCTTGCAAGCGGTGGCCACCAGTCAGGACTCGCAGCAGGCACCGCAGATCGCGCAAATGCAGCAGAAATTCCCGACCGCTGGGCTGGCAAGCTTCGCACTCAGCGCCAGTTGGCAGGC
>CAZHYF010000007.1:9957-29673 GCA_964536635.1 uncultured Rhodospirillaceae bacterium
CGGGGTTTGCGCTAGGCCCCCCTACGATCGACAATCAACGGCCCATAAGGGCTGATCGAGCCCTCAGGGCGCAAAATGGTCTGACCTTCCAAGCCGGTAAAGATGTGCAGCTCGCGGTTGCCATCGCGCACCAGCTTGTCCTCATCCACGCCCGCCTTGGCGACCAAATTGAGCGTCACGCCCTGCAAGTCGTCGATCTGCACCAAACCAGCCTCGGCGTCGGGCAGCGCCTCCATCAGCGACAGGATCTGAGCGCCGTGCAGCGCCGAGCCATCCGCAAAGAACAGCACCTCGTCCTTGGCGCCCATCCAGCCCTGGATCTTGGTATTGCTGCGCTGCGAGGGGCTCTCGTCCTGCAACTCGCGGGTCAAGACGCCGGTGGCAATGCGGAACAGGGGCGTGTGCTTGTCCAGCTTGGTCACAACCAACTCGCCAATTTCGCCGGTGTTGACCTGATCGCCGGTCGCGGGATCGCAGATTTCAATGATCAGCCGCTCGGAGCAGACGAAGGGCGCTTCACCCGCGGGCTGATAGGCGATCATGCCAAAGAACTCGTCCATCATGGTGCCGGTGATGGTGATCCGGGGATAGGCCATCTTCAGCGCGCTGGGGATTTGGCTGTTGGCCTGGTCCACCACGGCAATGCGCAGCGGTAGCGCCGTGATACCCTGGTCCTTTGCGCGCGCCAGCATGTCGATCAGCGCCTCGGCGGGGCCGACAAAGACCTGGACCTCAAAGTCGATCACGGTCTTGAGCAAGCGCGCGACATCAATATCACCCACCGCAATCGGGGTGCAGCCGAGGCTGAGCGCTGCCGCCTGCATCATGGCGCCGTGGGTGCCGCCGTCGAAGGAGTAGGCGTTGAGCAGCACCTGCTTTTCGGCCACCCCGGCCGCATAGAGCGCTGGCGCGGCGTTGGCCCAGTCGCCAAAACGGCCCACTGCGATGCTGGCCCCCGAGACCGAAGCCAAGATTTGCTTCAAGTCCTTGATGGGCGTGGTGGTGAGGCCTCCAAAGGGCGCGCTCGCGGCCTGGGCAGCAAACAGATCGGCCAGCGGTGTCGTTGGGAAACCCCGCAACGCGGCCCTGCTGGTCATATCTTTGGGGTCGATGCTGTCCCACACGAAATCCCAGAAGGAAGCGCGGGCCTGGGCCAGCTCCATGAACATGGGCAGGGCCTCAAACAGCATGTCCTCGCGCTCGTCGGCGGGCATGGTCTCTTGGCTGTCCTTGGGCACCGGCGCGGCGGCACCGGCGGTTGCGGGCGGCGTCGGCGTGACCAGGAAGTCAAACGAGTGCGCGGGCGCTGCGGCGCTGGCTGCGGCCGCCTCACCGGTGGCAGACACCAGGGGGTTGGCGGGGGCTTCGTCGCTGGTTTCTGGCTCGCTGGTCGCTTGTTCTGCCGGCAGGTCGTCGGTTGCGCTCGGGGCCTCAGAGGCGACCTGTTGGGTGTCCCAAGCAGGGTCGTGGGTGTCGGTTTCGCTGATCTGATTGGCCCCGTCGTCCTCGGCAGCCTCGATCTCGGACACCGCGTCGATGGGTTGGCCCAAGTCGCTCAAATCGGGAGCGCCCAAAGCGCTTTCGTCGTCGTCGGCCTCTTCCTGTGGCGCGTCGCTTTGGCCGGTCACTTCCGCAGCGGCCTCAACTGCACCAGCATCCGGCGCATCGCCTCCCGGCAAAGGTGTTTCCTTGGCCTGCTGCAAATCGGGGATCTGGGCGAACAGGTCCAGCGCCTCGGGGTTGGCCAGCGCCTCCTTGTTTTTGACCGCACGGCCATGCACCACGTCGCGCACTGCCAACTCGGTAATCTTGCCTGACTTGGTGCGCGGAATGTCGGCCACCGCCAAGATCAGAGCAGGCACGTGGCGCGGGCTGCACTCGGCGCGCACGCGCTGACGAATGCGGCTGCGCAGGGCCTCGTCCAGCGCTACGCCCTCGACCAAGCGCACGAACAGCACCACTCGGGTATCATCATCCCACTCTTGGCCGATCACCAGTGCTTCGGCGATTTCGTCAAAGGTCTCGACTTGGCGATAGAGTTCTGCGGTGCCGATCCGCACGCCGCCGGGGTTCAAGGTGGCGTCCGAGCGTCCATAGACCATCAGGCCGCCGTGCTCGGTCAGCTCCACGTAGTCGCCGTGGGTCCAAATGCCCGCGAAGCGGTCGAAATAAGCGTCGTGGAAGCGTTTGCCGTCGGGGTCGTTCAAGAAGCCCAGCGGCACGGTCGGGAAGGGCTTGGTGCAGACCAGCTCGCCCTTTTCGCCGATAACGGGTTCGCCGGTGTCGCTGAAAACGTTGGTCGCCATACCCAGCGAGCGTTTTTGGATCTCGCCGCGATAGACCGGCGAAATGGGCGCGCCGCCCATGAAGCAGCCCACCAGATCGGTGCCGCCCGCCACGGAGGACAAGCAGATATCGCCCTTGATGTTCTGGTAGACGTAATCAAAGCTCTCGTGGATCAGCGGCGAACCCGTCGAGGCCAGGGTGCGCAGTTCGGACAAGAGGCGTCCTGCCTTGGGCTTTATCTCTTGCTTGCGCAGCGCGTCGATATACTTGGCAGAGGTGCCAAAGAAGCTCAGCCGCTCGGCTTCGGCCATGTCCCACAGAATGTCGGCGTTGGGGTGGAAGGGCGAGCCATCGAACAGCACCACGGTGGCCTTCATGGCCAAATTGCTAACCAACCAGTTCCACATCATCCAGCCGCAGGTGGTGAAGTAGAAAACCCGATCGCCTTCGCGGATGTCACAGTTGAGGCCCAGCTCTGCCACATGTTTCAGCAGCACGCCGCCCTGGCGGTGGATGATGCACTTGGGCGCGCCGGTGGTGCCGGAGGAGAACATGATATAGAGCGGGTCATCAACGTCTTGACGCAAGAAGGTCAGCGGCTGGGGCTCGAAGCGAGCCAGGATGTGATCCAGGCGCTGGGCCTTGCCGATGCTGGCGACCTCGGGGTCGGCCTCCAAGAAGGGCGCTAAGGCCACGGCCTCCAGGCTTGGCAGGCCTTCGACGATCTCGACCAGCTTGGGGCGGATATCCAGCGACTTGCCGGCATAGGTGTAGCCATCGACGCTTACCAGCACCTTGGGCTCGATCTGCTCAAAGCGGTCCAGCACGCCGCGGACGCCAAAGTCCGGCGAAGCAGAGGAGAAGACCGCGCCCAGGCTCGATGTGGCCAGGATGGTGACAATGGCCAGCGGGATGTTGGGCAGGTAGACGGCCACCTTATCGCCGTGACCCACGCCAAGGCCTACCAACCACTGTTGCATGCGCGAGACCTGATCGCACAGCTCTTGATAGCTCAGGGTCTGCTGGTGGCCCGCTTCGGTCCAAGAGACGATGGCGGGGCTGGCCGGATCGCGATAGCGCAGCAAGTTTTCGGCATAGTTGACCTTGGCGGTTGGGAAGAAGCGCGCGCCTTTGACGTCGGTCTGGCTGGTCAGGTAGGGCGCGTAACCCTTGTCGCCCAGCAGCTCGAAGTGGTCCCAAACCTGCTCCCAAAAATCCTCTAGGCGCGCAACAGACCAGTCGTAGACCGCATCATAGGTGTCAAGCGTGGTGCCGTACTCGGCGTTGACCTCTTGCATGAAGGACCAGAGGCGCGTTGAAGCAATGCGCTCTTCGCTGGGCGCCCAAAGCAGGGCGTTGCTGGTGGGGGCATCGCTGGCGGTTTGCGCTTGGGGCGCTGCGCCGAAGTCTGGGCCTGATACCGGGTTGGTCTGGTCGGTCATTCTGCTTCCACTCATCGTCTCGGGCGGGCGGGAGCCGCCCTGCGCGCCTGCCTTTTCCGGCATGCGGGCCAAGCGGGCCAGCCTCTTGTCTCGGGGCCCGGCTTGACGTAAGGCAGATGGAGCCTTTGCCTGTCGTGCGGGCCTGTGTGTTGGGGTGGCCGTTTCGGACACAACCCCGGCTAGCATTACTGCCTGGCGACACGCAAAACAATGCCGTCATGCTTATATCGCAAGGAAAATGAAATGGATTTGGGTCTCAAAGGTCGAAAAGCCCTGGTGATGGGTGCTTCGCGTGGCTTAGGTAAGGCCATCGCACGCGCCATGGCAGCCGAGGGTGCCAACCTCATGCTGACCGCGCGCAACAAGGAAAGCCTGGACGCCCTGGCCGGCGAGCTGCGCAGCGCCCACGGCGTCACTGTCGAGACGATGTCGGTTGATACCAGCGACCAAACCAGCACCGCAGCCCTGCTGGATTGGATCGGTTCGGTTGATCGTTTGGATTGTCTGTTGGCCAACACCGGCGGCCCCAAGCCCGCTATGGCGCCCGGTATCGCTGACGAGACTTGGCGACACGATTTTGGTGCCATGGTCGCGCCCATGATCGCGCTGATGGATGCAGCCGTTGCGCGCATGAAAGAGCAGAAGTTCGGTCGCATCATGGTCATTACCTCCAGCGGAATCGTCCAGCCCATTCCGGTGCTGGCGGTCTCGAACACGCTGCGCGCCTCGATCGCTGCGTATGGCAAGACCCTGGCCGACCAGGTAGCCGCCGACAACATCACCGTTAACATGATCATGCCGGGCCGCATCCAGACCGAGCGCGTTGAGGAGTTGGACTCTTCTGTCGCCGAACGCTCGGGCAAGTCGATTTCTGACGTGCGCGATGCAGCCAAGGCCACCATTCCTGCGGGCCGCTATGGCACGCCCGAGGAGTTCGCGGCGGTTGCGACCTTCTTCTTGTCCGAGCCCGCAGGCTATGCCACCGGCAACCTGGTGCGGGTCGATGGCGCGGCTATCAAGGGCATCTGGGCCTAAAACTGGAGCGGCTAGGGCTTGGGTCTGGGGCTTGGATCTGGGGCTTGGATCTGGGGCCTGCGTCCAGCGGGGCTAGCCTTGTTGGGCTTGTTCCAACAGGGCTTGGGCCTGGGCGGCGTGCAGCGCCTCGATCATGCGTCCGCCGATGCGGGCGATGGATTTGCCCTCGGCCTTGGCTTGGGCGAAGGCCGCAACGGTGGCCTTGGCCTCGGCCAGCTCTTCGGGGCTGGGTCCGAAGGCCTGGTGGCAGGCTGCGACCGTCGCCGGGTGGATCAGCGATTTGCCATCGTAGCCATAAGACTTGGCTTGCTGGGCGGCAGCCATAAAGCCCGCCTCATCCTTGACATCCGCATGGACGCCATCGAAGGCCAGGCGGCCAAAAGCCTTAGCGGCGATCGCCACCTGCTGCATCACCAGGGCCACGTTCGAGCGGTCGGGCGCCAGGCGGATCTTCATCTCCTTGGCGTAGTCCTCCAGCCCCAACATCAAGGCGGTGACGCGGTGATTGGCGGTGACGATCTCCTGCACATTCATCAGGCCCAGCGGGGTTTCGATCATGGCCCAGATCTCGCCTGCCGTGGCGGCCGCAAAGCTGCGGACCTGCTCGGCGGTCTCGACCTTGGGCAGCACCAAGATCTCGGGGCGGATTTGCTCCAGCAGCGCCAGGTCGGCGGCGTGGTAGGGCGTGTCGCTGGCATTGACCCGCACCGCCAGCCGCGCCTGCACGGCCTGATCCGAAACAAACACCGAGCGGATGCGTTTGCGGGCCTCGTCTTTGGCCTCGGGCAGCGCGCTGTCTTCCAGGTCCAGCACCAGCACATCAGCCTTGAGCTGGCTGACCTTGGCCATGGCGCGTTCGTTGGCGGCGGGCACATAGAGCAAAGAGCGGTGGTGTTGAGCGGTCTTTTGGGGCATGAAGCAAGTCCTTGGATAAGCGCTGTGCTGCCTTGCGCGCCACAGGTGGCGCACGATCAAACAGCTATACACGGCTCGGCATGAATTCGGCCCCTATGCATAACTTCGCAATCGTCTCGCTGCAATCGGATGTTGCATTTGGCTATGTCGGCAACGCTGTGGCGCGCCCGGCCTTGCAAGCGCTGGGGCGCGAGGTCTGGCCGCTGGCCTCGTTGCGGCTGAGCAACCACAAAGGTTATGGCGCTTGGCACGCCATGGGCCCGGCCCTGGATGTGGAGGCGGCTTTGGCCAGCCTGAATAGCCACCTTGATTGGCGCAACACGGCGCTTCTGAGCGGCTATTTGGCCGAAGCTGAGCAGGGCGCGGCACTGGCGCGTCACCTGCAAGCAAAGCCGCCTGGCTTCTATCTGCTCGATCCCGTACTGGGCGACGAGGAGCCGGGGCTCTATGTCGATCCGGCTCTGGTGCCGGTCTATCGCGACGGGTTGCTGCCGCGCGCCGATGCGGTCTGCCTCAACTATTTCGAGTTCTGCACGCTAACAGGCTGTGCCTCGCTGGAGGGTTTCGCAGGGGCTCTAGAGGCTTGGGGGCCAGCACAGGTGCTGGTGACCTCGGTGCCGAGCGCTCAGGGTCTGGCGATCTGGGGCAAAGATGCGGGCGCGCTTTGGCGCGTGACCACACCCAAGCTGGCCGCGGGCCTAGGCGCCAACGGCGCGCGCTTGCCCATGCCCAACGGCTTGGGTGATCTGGTCTCGGCGCTGTGGCTCGACAGCCTGCTGCGCGGCCAGACTATGGCCGAGGCTCTGGCGAGCCTAGCGGATCGGGTCTTTGCGCTGCTGGAGGCCAGCCTTGCTGCCGGGCGCCGCGAGCTGGCCTTGATCGCAAGGCGCGACCTGTTGTTGGAAGCGCCCGCGCGCTTTCGCGCTGAGCGGGTTTAGGTCCGCCGATCTCAACTGCGGTTGTGGTGCAGCGCTAGGCTGGCGGTGCCCAGGCTGAGCGGCAGCAGCAAGAATGCCAGCCCCGCCAAGGCGTACCAAGCGCTGGCCGCGTTCATCTGCTGTTGGCTGAGCGTCACTGTGCCAACGCCAAAAATCAACACCGGGATCATCAAGGGCAGGGCTATCAGCGGCACCAACAGGCTGCCCTTGCGCGCGCCCAGAGCCAGCGAAGCCGCGATGATGCCCAGCGATGTTAGGCTCGGCGTGCCCAGCAAGAGGCTCAGGACCAGCAGCCAGGTTTCATTGCCCGGCAGGAAATAGAGCAGCGTCATCACCGGGGTCATGATCACCAGCGGCAGCGCCGTCAGCAGCCAGGAGACCAGCCACTTGGCCATGGCGTATTCCAGGCTCATCAGCGGCGCCAGCAGGATCTGGTCCAGCATGCCGCTGCGCTCGTCGCGCCCGAACAGGCTGTCCAGGTTGAGCAAGACTGCCAGCATGGCCACCACCCAAACGATGGCGGGCGCGGTCTGCTGCAACAGCGCCTTGCCCGCGCCCAGGCCGAAGGGAAACAGGCTGAGCGTAATGGCAAAGAACATCACCACGGTCAGGATATCGCCCGAGCGGCGCAAGGCCAACCGCCACTCGCGGCCAAAACAGGTCCAAAATCCGCTCATGCTGTCCCCTCGCTGGCGTGTTCGAGCCCGCCTGGATGCAGGGTCAGAATGCGTGCGCGCTCGGTCAAACCCGGCGCGTCTTGGTGGCTAATGAGGATGACCGAGCCCTGATCGGCCACCTGCTGGGCGATCAGCGCGCTGACCCAGGCGACCGAGGCAGCATCGAGGCCCACCAGCGGCTCGTCGAGCAACCAGACAGGGCGCGGGCAGAGCAGCAAGCGCGCCAGGGCCGTGCGACGGCGTTGGCCCGACGACAGGTAGCGGCAGGGCGTTGCCAGGAAAGCGGCCAGGTGCAGTGCGTCAATGGCTCGCGCCAGATCGGCCTCGCGGGCACGATAGAGCCGCTGCCAGAAGGCCAGGCTGTCTTCGACGCTCAAGTCTTCGTCCAGCGCGTTGGTGTGGCCCAGGTAGTGGAACAGGGTCTTGTCGCCGCTGGCTGGACCCTGACTGCTTGGACCCTGGCCGTCTGGCCCCCGACCGTCTAAACTGTGCCATGCGATGCGGCCGTCTTCGATGGGCAGCAGGCCCGCCAATTGACGCAAGAGGCTGGACTTGCCGACGCCATTGGGCCCTTTGAGCCAGACCAGTTCGCCCGCGCTGAGGCTGAAGCTGACTTGGCGGAACAACAGCAGCTCGCCGCGCATGCAGGCCAGGCTATCGAAGCGGTGGTGAAGGTCGGGGAAGCCAGAGGGCTGATCGGGCATGGGGCGGCTTTGGGGCTCTGCGAAACGCTGGGGGACAGGAGCGCTCAGGCTTACGACAGATGCCAGCGCTTGCAAAGCCCTGCCTGCTTTGCTGGGGCGCTCAGCCGCTCTTGGGGCTAGAGCAAGCCGCGAATGCGTGGCAACATGAGAGAGCATGGACTTGCGTTAGCAATCAGTCAGCTAGAGCGGGAGGGTTGTTGCAAGACCAACGCCCGACGCTCTAGCTATCCAGCTCGGGCAGCTTGGGGAGCGGCATGATCTCGATGCCCTCGTCCAGCAGCTCTTCGATTTCATCGCCGGTGGCTTGACCATAGATGCCGCGCTCTTCGGCCTCGCCATAGTGGATCTTGCGGGCTTCTTCGGAAAACGCATTGCCCACGTCGTCAAAGCTCTGCTGCACATAGGCTTGCAGGCGGCGCATATTGCTGATGAAGGCCTGCATTTGCGCGACTTGCTGGGCGGTGGGAGCAGCAGCCTGGGGGCTGGGCGCAGGCGACGTTTGGGGCGCAGGGTGCGCCGGGGTGACCGTGGTCGCGGCCTGGCTCGGGCCGGCGCTGTCCTGGCTGCGGGCGCGATCACGGCCGCCGACCACGCTGGGGCGTTGCAGCCCCTTGCTCACTTGCAGCGAGCCGCAGTGCGGGCAAGCCACCAGGCCCCGCGCGTTCTGAGCCTCAAAGCTCGCGGTGTCTGGAAACCAAGCATTGAATCGGTGGCCGTCGTGGCACAGCAAGGTCAATTCGATCATGGCTTAAAGGTAGGTGTTTTGTTGCGATAAAGCTAGCGTTGGTATGCGCGTGCGGCAGTCGTCCAGGCGGCTGCGCTTGGCCGTGGCCAGGATCAGGCCCGGCGCATCGGCGCTGGCTTCGGCAAGGATTTCGCCCCAGGGGTCGATGATCAGGCTATGCCCGTAGGAGCGGCGCTTGGGGTTGTGTGCCCCCGCCTGGGCAGGCGCACAGAGGTAGGAGCCGGTCTCGATGGCACGCGCGCGCAGCAGGCAATGCCAATGCGCTTGGCCGGTGGTGACGGTGAAGGTCGAGGGCACGACCATCAGGTTTGCGCCATCGCGGGCCAAGGCTTGGTAGAGCTGGGGAAAGCGCAGATCAAAGCAGATCGCATGGCCCAGCGTCCAGGGCGCCTGACCTGGCTGAGCGTCGTCGCCCAAGGGGGTCACCCGCCGCACGCGACCCGCTGCATAGGTCTGGCTCTCGGCATAGACCTCGCCGCCGGGCAAGCGCACGTCGAACAGGTGGATCTTGTCATAGCGGGCGGCGATGCTTCCGTCGGGCGCGATCAGAAACTGGCGGTTGGCCAGCATGTCGGCGTCCGGGTCTTTGATCACCAGCGAGCCCAGCAAGATCCAGACCTTCAGCTCGGTAGCCAGCGCGCGCGCGCCGCCAAGGTGCAAGTCTGCAGCTTCGCTTGTCGCCGTGCCCAAGGTCGCTGTTCGGTCCTGGCCGATGAAGTTGCTGCACTCGGGCGTGATAATGAGCTGCGCGCCTTCAGAAGCGGCCTGGCGCACCAGGGCCTCAAAGCGCGGCCAATTGCGCGCGGGCTCGCCTGAAACATTCAGTTGCAGGCAGGCCAGAGCCAGATCTTCGGCGGGCAGGGCCGCAAGCATTAGGCGGTCAGCAGGCCGTCGAGGCGGCCTGAGCGCTCGGCGTCAAACAGGTCATCACAGCCACCGATGTGCTGGCCGTTGATGAAGATCTGCGGCACCGAGGTGCGGCCACCAGCGCGCTGGACCATCTCGGCCTTGCGCTCGGTCTCTTTCCAGATGTCGATGGTGGTGACTGGCAGGTTCTTGGACTGCAGCAGGCGCTCGGCGGCCGCGCAGAAGCCGCAGAAGTCGCGGCGATAGATCTCGATCTTGGGGCTCTTGGCAGCTTTGGACAGGCCGTAGGCGCTGCCGTCTGCGGCAGCCGGATCAAAGGGGGCAGTCATGGTCATATCGTCCTAGTTGGAGGCCCTGGTCTCTTCGAAATGTTGGGAGTCATCGGGCTTATCTTCGGCTAGATAGGCACTGGACGGCGCGGGTACAAGCGCGATCACCAAAGCGTCAACTTGGCGCGCCCCGGCCTGGATCAAAGGTTCGGCGGCGGCTTGCAGGGTCGCGCCCGTGGTGCGCACGTCATCGACCAGGATGATGCGCCGATCCTGGATCAAGGCGCGGCGTTTGTCGCGCAGGCCAAAGGCACCGTAGAGGTTGGCAAAGCGTTGGTCCGCGGACTGACCCTTTTGGCTGGCGATGAAGTGTTTGCGGAACAAGGCGTCAGGGCAGAGCGGCAGGTCGCCGTTCGCATCGCTGACCCGGCCTGGGTGCTTGGCGATGGCACTGGCCAGCAGCGCTGCCTGGTTTTAGCGCCGTTTGAGTTGGCGGCGCCAGTGCAGCGGGATCGGCACCAGCAGCGGCGGCTGCGCTTCCTCGGGGCCTTGGGTCAAGAGGTCGCTGCCCGCGCTCTGCATCCAGGCCGCCAGCCGTGGCACCAGGTCCAGCCGGTCACCGTGCTTATAGGCCTTGATCATCTCCGCCAGCGCGCCGCGATAGAGCCCAACGGCACGGGTGCGGCTGAGCGAGGAGGCGGCCAGCGGCTCCTGGCAGGCCGGGCACAGCGGTGCGGCGTCCAGGGCGACCAACAGCGGCGTGCCGCAGGACTGGCACAAGGGTTTGCGGATAAAGGACATGCTGCCAAAGCAAGCGCCACAGAGCCCAGATGAGACGTGGGTTGGCTGTCCGCAGGCCAAGCACTGCGCGGGCAACAGAACGTCCAAAGCCTGGCCCGCAAGCGCGCGCGTCCAACCCGCAGCGCTGGTCAGATGGGGGCGCAAGGGAGCCAGAAAGGTGGGGCGAAAGCGCTTGAGCATGGCGGCAGTCTACAAGTTTGCCGCCCTGAGCAAAAGCGCCAAGACCGCGCTCGACGCACGCCTTGCTTGCCAAAGGGCGAAAAAGGCGACATCTAGCAGGCATGACCCAGGCCTTGCTTTTTGACCGCCGCGCCGTGCGCCGCAACCGAGACCGCGCCCAGAGCCGTTTGGCTGAGGCGGATTTTCTCCATCGTGCCAGCGCTGGCATGCTGGCAGATCGCGTACAGGATCTGGCGCGCTCCTTTTCCAGCGTGGCCGAGATCGGCGTTGGCGGCGATTATTTGCGCCCTGAACTGGCCCCCAAACTGGCGCCTGGCGCGCGCTATCTGAGCCTGGATCTTAGCCTGCCCTATCTCCAGGCGCTGCCAGAGCGGCGTTGGGCGGTGCAGGCCGATGAAGAGGCGCTGCCCTTGGCTGCGGGCGCCTTTGATTTGATCGTCTCAAACCTTTGCCTGCACTGGGTCAACGACCTGCCGGGTTGCTTGGCGCAGATCCGCCGGGCGCTTAAGCCGGATGGCGTGATGATCGTGACGCTGTTCGGCGGCGAGACGCTGGCCGCGCTCTACCAAGCCTTCATGCAGGCCGAGAGCCAGACCATGGCCGCCATGAGCCAACGCACCGCGCCGCGCATCGCCCTGCAAGAGTCGGCGGGCCTGCTGCAACGCGCGGGCTTTGCTCTGCCGGTGGCCGACCGCCAGATGTTTACGGTCAGCTATGCGCATATCTTCAAACTGATGCACGACCTGCGCGCCATGGGCGAGACCAACGCCATGGCTGCGCGTCTCAAGGGCTTCAGCCGCCGGGATACCATGATGCGCTTGGGCGCGGCCTATCGCGAGCTCAGCCCTGCCAGTGGGCCTGTGCCCGAGGGGGAAGAGCGGCGCATCAAGGCCGAGTTTGAGGTCTTGACCCTGACCGGCTGGGCGCCCGATGCCAGCCAGCAGCAACCTTTGCGGCCGGGTGCCGGCAAGATCTCGCTGGCGGATTTCCTAATCGGAGAGCCCGACGAGGCCGATGACAGCTAGGGGCGGACCAGAAAGCTGAGGCTCTGCGGGGCCAAGCAAATGCGGTCATTGCAGGCCTGGAAGCTGAAGCGCAACCGCTGGGCCTCTTCGGGTAGATCCAGCGCAAAGCGCAGATCGCCGTGATATTCGGCCACCGGCTGATCATAGTAGGCCACCGTGCGCAAGGTGAGCGCCGGCGCTTGGGTTGGGGCGAGCGGCTGGCTTGGGTTCTCGTCGGCAGCCTGCCAGCTCAGTTCGGTTGCGATCAGCTCGTCTTGCAGCGGCTCCAGGGCGTTGATGTGCCAGCCCGGCGCCAAGGTCACCGCCAATCCCCAAGGCGCAAGCTGGGCGCGGATCAAGCCCCCTTCGGCCAAGCCGAAACCAGCGAAGGCGGATTTGGGCTGCCAGCGGCGCAGGCCCGCACGCCAGGCGGTGGCGTGGGCTTCGGGATGTTCAGCCATGCGGCCCGACAGCCCGGCAAGCGCTTCGTTGGCCAGGGCGTGGATCTCGCGGTCGCCCAGGTGGCGATCCAGCTCGACCATGGCAAGGACCGCAGCGGCCACATCCGATGGCTGGGAGCTGTCCATGCTGTCGATGGGGGTTGCGAACAGGCTGACACCGTTGCGGGCCTGGCTGATGAACAAGCCGCGCTCGGCCTGCCAGAAGCGCTCCGTCATGCTGGCCGCCAGGCTCTGTGCGCGGTCGAGCAAGCGCGTGTCTGGCTCCAGGTCGTGGAGGGCCAGGTAGGCCAGGATGGCAAAGGCGTAGTCTTGCAAGACGGCGGGGGTGGCGGCGTCTTGCTGATCCAAGCTGAAACGCAGCAAGCCAGCGTCTTGCCAATGCAAGTCCCAGAGCCGGTCGCCCGCTGTGATGGCCGCCGCACGCCAGGCCGCAGCCCCGTCGCTCTGCTCTGCCAACAGGCGGGCAGCGGTCGCCAGGGCCGCAATCATCTGGGCATTCCAGGCGGTAATGCGCTTAGTGTCAAGGAAGGGCGCGGGGCGCAGAGCACGGGCTTGGCGCAGGCGCTCCAGTTGAGCGTCCAGCGCTGGGCTCGCAAGGCTGGGATCGGGCAGGGCAGCGGTCGAGGTTTGCCCAAGGATGGGGAAATCGTCGTCGATGGCCAGCGCTTCGGCGACAGCCGAGCCGTCGCTGCCCAGCAGGCCTTCCAGCTCGGCTGCGGTCCAGAGATAGAACAAGCCTTCCTCTAAAGCATCGCCGTCGCGGGCCTTGGAATCAGCGTCAAATCCTGCATAGAACAGGCCATCGGCCGCCCGCATGTCGCGCAGCACAAAGGCTGCCGTCCGTTCGGCGGTGCGGGCATAAGTGGGGTTATCGAACATGCGCGCGGCTCGCGCAAAGAGCGTTAAAAGCTGCGCCTGATTATAGAGCATTTTTTCAAAGTGCGGCAGGCGCCAAGCGCGATCCACCGCATAGCGATGAAAGCCGCCACCGATTTGATCGTGGATGCCGCCCGCTTGCAGCCCGTCCAGGGTCCGGCGCAGCGCCAAAGCAAGCTGCGGGTCGGCGGTCACCTCCACCAGATCGGCGAACCAAGCCAGGCTGGTTTCGTTGGGGAACTTGGGTGCGGTGCCGAAGCCGCCATGCTGAGGGTCGATATCTTGCACCCGGCTGTGAGCGGCGGCGAGAGCTTGCGGCAGATCTAGGCTTTGCGCTGCGCCCTCCAGGGCCATGAAGCGTTGCACCGCGCCGGCCAGTTCGAACGCGAAGGCCTCAAGGTCGCCTGGGCTCTCCTGCCACATGCGTCGGCTATCGGACAGCACCAGCGCCAAGGTCTCAGGCGGCAGGTAGGAGGCGATGAAGAAGGGCTCGCCGCTGGGCAGCAGCACGGCGGTGACCGGCCAGCCAGCGGTCTCGGCAGTGAGCTGTAGGCTGGTCATATAGAGCAAATCGACCTCGGGGTGCTGTTCGCGGTCAACCTTGATGGCGATGAAGTCAGCGTTGATTTGCGCGGCCAGGGCCTCGTTGTCGAAGCTCTCCTCCTCCATGACGTGGCACCAATGGCAGGTCGCATAGCCGATGGACAAGAAGATGGGCTTGTTCTCGCGCGCCGCCCGCGCCAGAGCCTCGGGCGACCAGCCCCACCAGTCGATCGGGGTGTGGGCGTGCTGGCGCAGATAGGGCGAGGGCTCCAGCAGCATGCGGTTGAGGTAGAGCGGGCGGCCGTCGTCCTGGCGATAGCGGCTGCGGTCCGCAAATTCGCCTTGGTATGCCTGGCCAAGCTGGATCAGCAGCGCTGGGTCTTGCAGCCCGGGGGGAAGGCGAAAGCCTGCTTGAGCATGGCTCGGGCCGCTGGTTGCGACCAGCGCCAGAACGAGCATCAGAACGAGCGTCGCCAAGAGCGTCGCCAAACGGTGGAGCGGCGGTTTGTGCGCTCTAAGGGCTGCTTTGGGGTGTGCCTGCATGGGGGCCTCCTTGCACCGTCATCAAGGCGCAGGCTGCGGCTGGCGGCAAGACACAAGTCGGCGAGCGGTTTTGGGGATCAGTTCTCTTGCGCGGTGGCGACGGCGGTCTGCAAGGTCTGGTGTAGCTTGGTCAGGTCATCGCGGCGCGCCAAGCCGGTCTCACACAGGCAAGTGTCGGCCTGGGCCTCGGTCTCGGCGGCGCAGGCGGCCTTGCGGCTCTTGAGCCAGAAGGCCTGGGAGCGTTCAAAGAGCAGGCTGGGTTTGGCGTTCAAATCGCTCATGTTGCTATCGAGCACCACTAGTTGTTCGCCCACCTCGCGTGCAAGGTCGGCCACCTCGCCTTCCAGGGCCTTCAAGTCGGCGTCCTGACAGAGCGGGCTATCTTCTTCCGTCGCATCCTGCGCAGCGCCGTGGTTTGGCCAGGCAAAGCCCGCAACCAGGCAAGCGAAAAGGGCCAGCCAGGCGATGGGGCGCGCGTTGTAGGAAGGGCGATGAGACTGCATGCTAGGTGAATAGCGCGATTCGATTTGGCCAGACAAGTGATGAGCCGTCGCAACCATATGGTTTTTCACCGTATGGGCTCGATGGCGGCGTGCGGCGCGGTTCTAAGCGGCGTGATCGTCCTCGCAAACCACCTGACCGTTCTTGATTCGAATACAGATTTTTCCGTCCAACAAGTCGCGGGCTTTTTGGCCGAAAATCTCAAGGCGCCAACCGCTGGTGGCGGGCAGGTCTGCTTCGGGCGTTTGTGCCAGAACGCGCAGATCCTCGGCGCTGGCCAGCAGTTTCGGCGCGACGCCAAAGGCCTGGCTCTGGAATTGCAACAGCACGCGTAACAGCTCGACTTGGGTGGTGATGGCACTGGGCAACTTGCCTTGGCGCTTGGGCAGGCTGGGGCAGTCGGCCTTTGGCGTCGCCGAGCCAATGCGGATTGCCTCCAACAGGCCCGTGCCAAAGGCACCTTGCGCGCGACCCTTATCGACGCCACGGATGGCGACCAGCGCCTCGACGTTATCCGGGGCAGCGGCGGCCAGCTCCAGCACGGTTTCATCGCGCATGACCCGATTGCGGGGCACGTCGCGGCGCTGGGCCTCGCGCTCGCGCCGGTCGGCCAGCTCACGCAATATCGCCAAGAACTTGGGCTTGTCCGAGCGGGGCTTCAGCCGTCGCCAGGCCTCGCGAAAGTCAACGGCGTAGGTCTCGGGCGCGCCCAGCACGGCCATTTCCTCGTCCAGCCAGTGTTCGCGCTGCTTTTCCGCCATGTGGTCGCGCAGATGCTCATAGACCTGGCGCAGGTGCGAGACGTCGCCCAGGGCGTATTCGATCTGGGCTTGGGTCAAAGGACGCTTGGCCCAGTTGGTATAGCGGCTGGACTTATCGACCGCTGCGCCGACAATCGAGCCCACCAGCGGCTCATAGCCGATATTCTCGCCGAAGCCACAGACCATGGCGGCGATCTGGGTGTCGAACAGCGGCGCGGGCACCTGGCCACCCGACAAATAGTGCATGATCTCAAGATCTTGCCGAGCGGCGTGGAAGACTTTCAGCACCGACGGGTTGGCCATGAGCGCAAACATGGGCCCCAGGTCCAGATCGGGCGCCAGGGTGTCGATGGCCACCGCCCGGCTTGACGTGGCGATCTGCACCAAACAGAGCTGTGGCCAATAGGTGGTCTCGCGCACGAACTCGGTGTCAACGGTGATGTAGGCCTCTTGCGCGGCCTCAAGGCAGAGCTGTTCCAGCTCGCTTTGCTGGGTGATGGGGGTCAAGTTGTAGTCGATCATAGGGCTCTAGGCACCGCTGCCCGCTGTTTTGCGTGCTTTGGCTTCAGCGGCGAAAAAGCGCTGGGAATTGACCACCAACAAGCCGGTCAAAACCAAGGCAATCCCGCCATAGGTCAGGGAGGTGAATTGCTCGCCGCGTACCAGCCAGGCATAGAGCGCGGCAAAGGCGGGCATGAGAAAGTTCCAGAAACTGAAATACTTGGCGCCGCCTTGATGGATCAGCACCAGCATGAGGAAAATGGCAAAGACCGACAGCACAAGCGTGGACCAGCTCAAGGCAAAGATCACCAGTGGCGTCGGGTTGAAGGCGAAACCTTCGAGCCACCAGGCCAACACCAGGCAAGGGATGGTCGCAGCTATGAACTGGATGGTCATCTCGTTGACCTTCGAAGGGCTGCGCACATATTTCGAGGTGTAGACCGCGCCCAAGGCGTAGGCCACAGCGGCAAGGACGTTGGCTAAAATGGCACCGGATAGCTCCAAGTGGCCGGTGAGCTTCTGGCTGATAATCAACAACACGCCAGCAAAGCCCAACAGGGCCCCCAGCAGGTCCAGGCGACTCAGCCACTTGCCGGTCAAAGCGACATAGAAAAACAGCGCGATCAGCGGTTGCAGGCCTGCAATGATGCCGGAGACGCCGGGCGGCACACCGCGTGAAATGGCAAAGAAAACCGCGCCCAAATAGCCCGCTTGCAGCAGCAGGCCCGAAACGACGATGTGCAGCACCTGACGGCGGTCAAGGCCCCAAGCGTGGCGCAGCACGCGGCCCAGGATCACCAGCACCAGGCTGGCCAGCGCAAAGCGGTAGCCCAGGAAGGTAAAGGGCCCGGTGCCAGTCAAGCCCATGTCGGCAAAGATAAAGCCGGTGGTAAAGATGGCGGTAAAGGCAATCGCGGTCGCGTGCAGGCGTAGGCCGGAGATGCTGCTCATGCGTTAGGCGTCCTCTAGAGGTTCCAGGCCCAAGGCGGGCAGCAGGTCGGAGAAGTGATCGCAGGATAGGTCGAAGTCCAGCTCCTCGACCGCGTGGCGCCGATAGCCGTAGGTCACCAGCGCCGAGCCGCAGCCAGCGTTGCGTGCGGCCAGACAGTCGGTCTGGTTGTCGCCCACCATCAAGGTGTCAGCAGGGCCGAAGCCGCTCTGTTCCATGATGAATTGCAAGCCCATGGGATCGGGCTTCATGGCCGCAACAGAATCGCCGCAGACGATGAAGTCCATGGCCAGTTGCAGGCCAAAATGCTCGATCAGCGGCAGGGCAGCATCGCGGCCCTTGTTGGTGCAGATGCTGAGCAGATAGCCTGCATCGCGCAGGCGCTCCAGCGTCTCCAGCACGCCTGGGAACAGGTGGGTTTCGCGGGTCATGCGCTGCAAATAAAGATCGCGGAAGGCCGCCTTTTCGCGCTGGTAGGCGGCGTCGCTCAGTTCGGGGCCGTCGCCTTGAAAGGCCTGGCGCAGCTTGAGGTACATGCCATTGCCGACCAGTTGACGGAAGCCGCTGGGCTCGATCAAGGGCAGGCCGCGCGCCGCCAGGTAATCGTTGGCGGCGCCCGCGATATCGCGATAGGAATCGATCAGCGTGCCGTCGAGATCAAAGACCAGGCTCTTGTAGCGCATCACCGGTTGCTCAGCGCTGCAAGACAGCAACGCCGGGCAGCTCTTTGCCTTCCAGCCATTCCAGGAAGGCACCGCCTGCGGTCGAAACGTAAGAGAAATCTTCCAAAGCGCCCGCGTGCTTCAGCGCGGCAACCGTGTCGCCGCCGCCTGCGACCGAGGTCATGCGCCCGGCCTTGGACAAAGCGGCTGCCTTTTGTGCCACCGCGTTGGTGCCCAAATCGAAGGGGGGCACCTCGAACACGCCCAGCGGGCCGTTCCAGAGCAAGGTCTTGCAGCCCTCCAGCAGAGCTTCCAAAGCGGTGACAGAAGCTGGGCCCACGTCCAAGATCATTTGATCGCTGGGCACGGCGCTGACATCGACCACCGAGGCCTGGTCGGGCGCATCAAAGGCCGGCGTGATCTGCACATCCAGCGGCAGCACGATTTGGCGGCCAGAGGCTTCGGCCTTGGCAAGGATGCTGCGCGCGGTGTCCAGAAGGTCCGGTTCGCACAAAGAGGTGCCGATGGCGACGCCCTTGGCGGCCAGGAAGGTGTTGGCCATGCCGCCGCCGATGATCAGGTAATCCACCCGCTCGATCAGGTGCTCCAGCACCGCCAGCTTGGTCGAGACCTTGGCCCCGCCCACCACCGCAGCGATGGGGCGCTCGCCCTTGCCGACCGCAGCTTCCAGCGCCGAGACTTCCTCGCGCATCAACAGGCCAGCGAAGGAGGGCAGCAGGCGCGCGACGCCCTCGGTCGAGGCATGCGCCCGGTGCGCGCAGGAAAAAGCATCGCCGATGTAGACATCCGCCGTTGCCGCCAAAGCCGCCGAAAACTCGGGGCTGTTCTTTTCCTCACCAGCGTTGAAGCGCAGGTTTTCCAGCAGCACCACGCCTGCCGCTTGCGCCCTGGCGTCGGCCACCTCGGCCAAGGCCACCGGCTCGCCCAAGCGGCTCTCCAACTCGGGCACCAGCGGTGCCAGGCTCAGGTCCGCCACCACCTGGCCCTTGGGGCGGCCCAGGTGGGCAGCGATCACCACGCTGGCTCCCATGGCCCGCAGCGCGCGCACGGTGGGCAAGCTGCGGTCGATGCGGGTGGCATCGGTGACCTTGCCGTCTTTCATCGGTACGTTGAGGTCCAGGCGGACCAAAACGCGCTTGCCAGCCAGGTCGGCTTGTTGGAAGTCGGGAAGCGTGGCGCTCATGGACTAGCCCTCTTGCTGGGCCAACAGGGCCTCGACGTTCAGATCCGCGATCAGTTGCTCGGCTCTGGCAGCCACGTTCTCGGGCGTGAAGCCGAAGTGCTTGAACAGCTCCTCAGCCGGAGCGGAAGCGCCGAAGCTCTCCATGCAGACGACGTCGTCGGCGTACTTGTACCAGCCCTGGTCGATGCCGGCCTCGATGGCCAAAATCGGCGCGTCGCCCAGCACTTCCAGTTGGTAGGAGGGCTTTTGCGCATCGAAGGCTTCCAGGCAGGGCATGGAGACCACGCTCGCCTTTACGCCCTTGCCGGTCAGGATCTCCGCAGCGGCCACTGCCAGCGCGACTTCAGAGCCGGTGGCGATCAAAGTGATGTCGCGCTCGGTCTTGTCGCCAGACAGAAGGTAGCCGCCCTTGGCGGTGATGTTCTCTTTCTTGGCTGAGCCGCGCAGCGCGGGCAGGCCCTGACGGGTCAAGGCGAGCACGGAAGGACCGCTGGTGTTAGCCAGAGCTGCTTGCCAGGCCTCGGTGGTCTCCAGCGCATCGGCGGGACGCCAAACCTGCAGGTTGGGGATGGCGCGCAGGCTGGCGACGTGCTCGACCGGCTGGTGGGTGGGGCCGTCTTCGCCCAGACCGATCGAATCGTGCGTCAGAACGTAAATGACCGGCGTGCCCATCAGCGCCGACAGGCGGATCGCCGGGCGCATGTAGTCCGAGAAGACCAGGAAGGTACCACCGTAGGGACGGAAGCCGCCGTGCAGCGCCAGGCCGTTCATGATGGCACCCATGCCGAACTCGCGAATGCCGTAGTGGATGTAGGCACCGCCGTAGGCGCCCTTCTGCACGGGCTCTTGCAC
>CAZHYF010000008.1:0-28025 GCA_964536635.1 uncultured Rhodospirillaceae bacterium
TGATTGGCCTGCGCCAGTGGTGCCACACGTCATAGCGATGCGCGTTTGGTATTACGCCCTGGGGTAAGATTCGAAAATGTGCACCAAAGCCGTCGAGCAGGCGTAACTCCCTGACCGGGCAAGTAAATTGCGTTTGAAACCGGTTGCCGTTCTTAGGGTTCGATCGCGATGGCTCGGTCGATTCTTGCGCGTTCTGCATATTTTGCAGCGCTATTTCGCTTGCGCCGCCCCGCGACACTTGGTTTTGTCGTGACGCGGCGCGGTACAGCAAGAGGACGCCCTGTGGACCTGAACAAAGCATTTCCATCGATCGGGGATCTGGAGCAGGCTTGCTTGCGGCGCATCCCCCGCTTCGCCAGCGAATACCTGCGGGGTGGCATTGGGCGTGAGGTGGCGCTGAATGCCAACCGCAGCGCCCTGGATGGCGTGCAATTTGATGCGCACTATATCCCCGAGGGCGATGTGCCACCGGTTGGTCTGCAAACCCGTGTGCTGGGTCAGGAGTTCGCGCTGCCTTTTGGAATTTCGCCGGTCGGTCTGTCGGGCTTGATGTGGCCGGGCGCGGTCGAGATTCTGGCCAAGGCCGCGGCCAAGGCCAATATTCCCATGGGCCTTTCGCATCACGCCACCACTCATCAGAGCGCATTTCGCGCCCTGGCGGGCAGCAATGGCTGGTTTCAGCTTTATCCGGCGCGCGATGACACCATGCGGCGCGCGATGATCCAGGAAGCAAGGGATACGGGCTTCGAGACGCTGATCGTGACCGTTGATATTCCGGGGATTACGCGCCGCGATCGCGAGCTGCGAGTCGGCCTCAGCGTGCCGCCGAAGCTCAACCATGAGACCGTCTGGCAGGTGATGACCCATCCGCGTTGGGCTGTGGCGACGGCGCTCTATGGCGCGCCTCAGTTTAAGAACCTTTTGCCCTATCGTCCCAAAGGTCTCAGCGCCAAAGAGCAGGTGGCCTTCTTTGCCAGCTTTATGGATCGACCGGTCAGTCGCAAGGTTCTGGATGATATTCGCGCGCAATGGCCGGGTAAATTGGTGGTCAAAGGCATTTCAGCCGCGGCGGACGCTCATGCGGCCAGAGACTGCAGGGCAGATGCCATCTGGGTCTCTAACCATGGCGCGCGCCAACTGGATGCTGCGCCGCCCAGTTTGGTGATGCTGCAAGAGGTGCGCCAGGCGCTGGGTAAATCGGCGTGCATCTTTGTCGATAGTGGTCCGCGAACCGGCTTGGACATTGCGCGCATGCTGGCCTGCGGCGCTGATTTCGTCTTCTTGGGACGGCCGTTTATCTACGGCGTCGGCGCGCTGGGGCGTCGGGGGGGCGACCACGCGATCCACATATTACGCGACGAGCTTCGGGCGGTGCTGGTGCAGCTCAATTGCGCCACCCCGCAAGAGCTGGGGCGCTTCTTGCGGCGATGACCAGCAGGGTCAGCCGCACGTCAATTTCCGAGGCTATAGTTAAAATCAATACCTCTGACCATGGCTTGAATTAGGGCGAAGCGCCCGGCGATGCTAAGCCTTCTTGCAGGTATTTCCTCAAGTTTGGGCGCTTCATGACCGACACGACGCTGCGTCAGCAGCCAAGCAAAGTGCTGGCCTTCATTGGCTTTGGCGAGGCAGGGCGGGCCTTCGCATCCGGGCTGCACGGCGTCAGGGGGGATTTGTCGTTGCGCGCCTTCGATATCAAGTCCTTGGACCTATCGACCGGGCCCGCTATGGCCGAAGCCTATCGCAGCCACAGGGTCAGCGGTATGGCCAATGGCTGCGAGGCGGTCTTTGGCGCCGAAGCGGTCTTTAGCCTGGTGACCGCTGATCGCGCGCTGGCGGTGGCCGAATCGCTCGCCGAGCAGGGCTTGCAGGGGCAGCTTTATTTGGACTGCAACTCATGTTCGCCCGGCACCAAGCGTCAGTCCTGCGCGCTGATCGAGGCCGCTGGCGGGCGCTACGTCGATGTGGCGGTCATGGCGCCGGTACATCCGGGGCTGCACCAAACCCCGCTGTTGGTCAGCGGTCCACACGCACGTGAGGCTCTGGACTTATTTGACGCGCTGGACATGCGCGCCAAACTCATGCCTGGCGAGGTCGGCCGCGCCTCATCGGTGAAGATGGTGCGTTCGATCATGATCAAGGGGCTTGAGGCGCTGACCTTGGAATGCGTTCTGGCCGGGCTCCAGGCAGGGGTCGAAGAGGAAGTCTTGGCGACCTTGGATAAGAGCTTTCCCGGTTTCGACTGGCCCAACAAAGCCGCCTATATGATGGAGCGGGTCATGACCCACGGCATCCGGCGCGCCGCCGAGATGCGCGAAGTGGCCAAGAGCGTCGAAGAGTGGCAGCTTGCTCCCCACATGGCCCGCGCAACCGTGGAACGCCAGCAAGAGGTGGGCGATCTAAAGATGGACGCTTCCCTGTTCGCGCCCGATTATCAAGCTTACGCAGACGCCCTGTTGCTGCGCCTACAGGCCGACCAGGCCTCCACTCCTGGCCGCCATGACGAAAGAAGGAATAAATAGAACGATGAAATTCTGTGTTGCAGGCGCCTACGGTGCCTTTGGCCGCAAGCACTTGGACGCCTTAAAAGCCATTGACGGCGTTGAGGTTACCTCGGTCATGGGACCAACCCGCGCGAAAATCGACGCTCTGGCTGCCGAGTACGGTGTGGGGCACGCAGCGACCGATCTGGCCGAATGCCTGGCGCGCGACGATGTTGAGGCGATCATTCTGGCGACCCCGACCCAGTTGCACGCCGAGCAGGCGGTAGCTTGTATGCGCGCGGGCAAGCCGTGTCTGGTCGAAATCCCCATGGCGGACTCGCTTGAGGACGCGCGCGAAATCGTGCGCGTGCAAGAAGAGACCGGCGTGCTCTGCATGGCAGGGCAGGTGCGCCGTTTCAACCCCAGCCACCAGTGGATCCATAACAAGATCGCGGCCGGTGAGCTGAAGGTGCAGCAAATGGATGTGCAAACCTATTTCTTCCGGCGCAGCAACACCAACGCCAAGGGCGAGGCGCGTAGCTGGACCGACCACCTGCTGTGGCACCATGCTTGCCACACAGTGGACCTGTTCCAGTACCAGACCGGCGAAGTGCCCTCGCAGGTCTACGGGTTGGAAGGCCCGCACCACCCAGAGCTGGGGATCGCCATGGACATGTCGATTGGCATGAAAACGCCTTCTGGGGCGATTTGTACCCTGTCTTTGTCGTTCAACAACAATGGTCCGCTGGGCACCTTCTTCCGCTATATCTGCGACGAAGGCACCTACATTGCGCGCTATGATGATCTGTTCGACGGCTACGATAAGCCGATTGACCTGTCGGGCGTCGCCGTCTCGAACAACGGCATCGAGCTGATCGACCGCGAGTTCATCGCCGCAATCCAGAAAGGCCGCGAGCCCAACGGCTCGGTACAGCAGGTCTTGTCGGCTATGGAGACCTTGGATCGGATCGAGCGCAGCTTCGGCTAGGCGCGGGGCGACACTCGGCGCCACGTCAAAATTACGGAGCGTGTTGTGTTGGGGTGACCCGCATAGCATGCTCTTTTTCTTTTTCCGCGAGAGGGACTTTCAAACGATGAGACAACGCAAACTCGGTTCTTTCGATGTATCGGCGCTGGGCTTTGGTGGCATGAATCTGAGCCATGCCTACGGCCATCCGGTCAGCGAAGACGAGGGCATTCGGATCTTGCATTCAGCGCTCGATATGGGCGTGACGCACTTCGATACCGCGCTGCAGTATGGCTTCGGCAAGAACGAGACACTGATCGGCAAAGCCCTGTCGCATCGCCGCCACGAGTTCACCTTGGCCTCCAAGTGCGGCATGGGCCCGGATGCCAGCGGCAAGCGCGAGATCACCAACGAGCCGGCCAAGCTGCGCGCGGCTTGCGAAGTCGCCTTGAAGCGTTTGCAGACCGAGACCATCGACGTTTATTACCTGCATCGATGGGACTTGAAAACGCCGATTGAAGAAACCGTTGGCGTGTTGGCGGACCTGAAGCGCGAAGGCAAGATCCAGTCCATCGGCTTGTCGGAAGTCTCGGCGGACACGCTGCGCCGAGCCTATAAGGAGCATCCCATCGCAGCCGTGCAAAGCGAATACTCGCTCTGGACCCGCAATCCGGAAATCGCCGTGCTGAAGGCTTGCCAGGAGCTGGGCGTCAGTTTTGTAGCCTTCTCACCCATGGCGCGCGGCTTCCTGTCGGGCAAGCTCACCGACGTTGCCACATTGAGCGAAAAAGATCTGCGCCGGGGCATGCCGCGTTTTTATCCCGAAAACTACCCGCAGAACCTGGCCTTGCTACAGCCTTACTTGGCGCTAGCGCATGAGTTGGGCCATACGCCAGCAGAGCTCGCCATTGCTTGGGTCATGGCCAAGGGTGAACACATCTTGCCGCTGCCGGGCACCGTCAACCTGAACCACTTGGCCGAGAATATCAGCGGTACGGGCATTGACTTGTCGGCGGAGATTGTCGCGCGCTTGGACGCCATGATTGGCCCGCACAATATCGTGGGCGCGCGCTATAACCCCAAGACCCAAACCGAAATCGACACTGAGGAGTTTTAGGCTCGGTCCAGCCGATCCAGAAAAACGAAAAGGGCGCGCCGCTTGGGCGCACCCTTTTTGCTGTCTCCAGGTTCGCTCTGATCAATAGGGCAGGCCGACGTAGTTTTCGGCAAAGACCCGCTGAGCGGCTTCGTTTTCTTGCAAGAAACGAAGGTCCGCCACCTGCATTTTCAGATCGAAATCGCTCATGTCTGGGAAACGGTGCATCAGCATGGTTGTGGACCAGCTAAAGCGCTCGGCCTTCCAGATGCGGGCCAGCGCCTTTTCAGAATAGGCTTCCAGGCCAGAGCTGTCCTTCTCCTTATAATGCTGCAACAGCGCATAGTAGAGATAATGGATGTCCGAGGCCGCCGTGTTGAGGCCCTTGGCACCCGTCGGCGGCACGATGTGAGCGGCATCTCCGCACAAGAACAAGCGACCCCACTGCATGGGCTCGCAAACGAAGCTGCGCAGCGGCGCGATGGATTTTTCAACCGATGGCCCGGTGATGATCGTGTCTGCGAACTGCTCGGGAATGCGGCGCTTCAGCTCTTGCCAGAAGGCATCATCGCTCCAGTCGTCGGGGCTGTCGCTCAAGGAGCACTGGATATAGTAGCGCGACAGGTTGGCGTTGCGCATCGAACAGAGCGCAAAGCCGCGGTCTGAGCAGCTATAAATCAGCTCGTGGTAGGCTGGCGGGGTTTCAGACAGGACGCCCAACCACCCGAAGGGGTAGAGCTTTTCGTATTCGCGGCGCACCGTCGTGGGGATGGTCTGGCGGCTGACGCCGTGGAAGCCGTCGCAGCCCGCCACGAAATCGCAATCCAGGCGCACGGATCTGCCATCGCGGTCGGTATAGGTGACATAGGGCGCATCGCTCTTGGCGTCGTGGATGACGACGTTCTCTACCTCGAAGTCGATGAGCGCGCCCTCGGCCTGCAAAGCGTCATACAGATCGCGGGTTAGCTCGGTTTGACCGTAGATCACCACCGGGGTGCCGGTATGCTGAACGAAATCGACGTGGAACATATCGTTGTTCAGCGCGATCGAGGTGGCTTCGTGGGTGAAGCCCTCCTTGTCCATGCGCTCTGCGACGCCGGCCAAGCGCATCAGCTCAACAAAGCCCACCTCCAACACACCGGCGCGAATGCGGCTCAAGACATAGTCGCGGGTCTTGCGCTCAAGCACACGCACGTCGATGCCCTGGTTGCGGAGCAATTTGGCCAGCAATAGGCCCGACGGGCCGCCGCCGACAATACATACTTGGGTGCGCATATGGTTTCCTTTTGCTTGAGTTGGTGGTACTTACCGCGCACACATTCGGCAATAAAGGCATTTGCAGCGCTTTGACTGGTACTTTTCGATCATATTATGACTCGCGTACGTTCACGCAAACCCGAGCGCCAGAGCCTGACGTGATCCCAGCATATCACCTCTACGGCGAAAACAGCGAGCTGCCAGATTTTCTGCACTGCGAGCGGATCGCCGACCGGGCCTCAAAGCACGGCTGGACCATCGAACCGCACCGCCATACGCGTCTGCACCAATTCTTCTGGGTCAAGGATCGCAGCCTTGTTTTGCGTTTGGATGGCCAGCGGTTGCACTTGCCTGCCGGGCGCGTCATCTCTTTGCCGATCTACCGCGTGCATGGCTTTGACTTTGAGCCCCAAACCCAAGGCTTGGTGGTGACCGTTGCACAAGAGGAAGTGACCCGCGTGACCACGCAGCATACCGCTGTGACTGCCTGCCTGTCTCAGCCGCTGATCATCAAAGCCGACGCTGCGCTGGATGCCGCCTTTGCGGGCATCGCCCAACAGTTCAACTGCCATGACAGCTTGCGTCCCGTGATGCTGCGTGCGCAGTTCCTGAGCCTCTTGGGCTGCTTGGCGCGTGCCGAGGCGCCCTTGGCGTCGCGCGGTGGGCGGGCTGGGGACATGGTCGCACGCTTGCTGGATCTGGCGCGCCAGTCCTACAGCGACACCAGCCAGGCCATCGTCGGCCGGCACGCCCAACCGAAGGTCAGCGACTATGCCCAGCAGCTCGGGGTCTCAAGCGCCCACCTCAACCGCCTCTGTCGCCAGGCCAGCGGCCAGAGCCCGCAAGCACTGATCGAGGCCGTTCGCATGCAAGAGGCAAAGCGGCTTTTGGCTTATACCCGCATGACCGTGGCCGAAGTCGGCTATCGGCTCGGCTTCGACGATCCATCCTATTTCGCGCGCGCTTTCAAACGCGGGCAGGGGGTCTCGCCCAAGGCCTACCGCGAGGCCATGGAGAGCAGGGCCTCTTCGTAGGGATAGCGCGACAAGACCAGCGGGCCGCCTTCGGTGATCAGCACTTGGTCCTCCAGCTTGACGCCTTCCGTGCCGCCGACCTCGCCAATGTAGGACTCGACGCAGATCACCATGCCGACCTCCAGTTCACCGTCATAGAATTCTGGGTGGCGGGGATCGTGCAGGATCACCGGCCACTCGTCGGCCATGCCCAGGCCATGCGCCATGCAAGGGTAGAGCTGGTCTCCGAAGCCCGCTGGCGGCAGATGTCGGGCGCGGGCAATGTCCGCAAAGCTGGCTCCGGCTTGCATGAGCTGGGTGTTGGCCTGCACCTCTTCCCAAGCCATAGTGTAGAGCGCACGCTGGTAGTCGCTGGGCCGACCTGGCCCGCAATGAAAGGCGCGCGAGATGTCGGCGCCATAGCTGAAGGGCCCCACCATGCCGCAGTCGAACACCACCAGATCGCCCGCACGGATCATGCGGCTTGAGGCCTCTTGCTGCCAAGGGTTGGTGCGCTCGCCCGCGGCCAAGAGGCGATAGTCGAGCCACTCGCCGCCGCCTTCGATCAGCGCTGACCACATCAGCGACCACAAGACCTGCTCTTGCACGCCATTGGTTAGAGCTTGACGCATCCGGGTCATCCCATCCTCGGCCACCGCAATCGTGAGGTTCATAGCCAGGATTTCTTCGGGGCACTTGATTTTGCGGGCCTGCGCCAAGACCGGCGCAACGTCGCTGACTTGGTGGCCCAGATCGACCAAGGCTTGCTCGGCGTGAAAGCCGGCGCGCTCGACCGCAATGCGCTTGGCGCCGCCACCGCCGCAGTGTTGGCAGATCAGGTCATCCATCTGGGCGGCCCAGCGCCTGGCCCAGTCCTGCTGCCCGGCACCCGCGAACATATAGGACAGGGGCAGGATGTCGGAGCGGATCTCGTCGATGGTTTCAAGCTGGCGGCCGGTCTCGCGCCCTGGAGCGGAATCAAAGTAGACCACCGGGCCCTCGGCGGGGACGAACAAATAGCCCGCCTGAACGTGCATCTGAAACAAGGTGCAGTTGCGCACGCCCGTGGCGTAGCGGATCGACAAGGGCTCCAGCAGAATGATCGCATCCAGTCCCTGAGCCTTGATCTGCGCCCGCAGCCGGTTTTGGCGGAAGGCGCGCATGCGGGGCACGTCGATCATGCCCTCGGTATCCACAGCCTGCACGGGTGGGGTGATGAAAGCGGCCTGCTCCAGCGTCAAGGGCTGGGGCTTGGCTGCAAAGCGCTGTTGGTAGTCGCTGGCTGAATTCACGCCGGAGCCTCCTTGCCTCGTGTCTCTGTCAGCCTAACCTGCGCATCGAAGGCGGGCTGCTACCAGGCCGACACCGCAGTGCTGCGTTTGCGCCGAGCGTTGCCCATCGCCTGCCGGGCCTAGGCGCTGGCTCTGTTGGGTCGCATTCACGCCAACGTGGCTCAAAAGCGACTACTTAACAGAAGAGGGCGACCAAATAGCGCTTGACGGCACGCAGATCACATCAAATATAAAGATATCTTTATATATCGAGTTAGGCATAATGACCGTCTCAATCGAACTCTTTCCCGCCCGCAACCCAGCCGGACGCGAGCGCCTTGAAGCTCTCCTGAAGACTCTGCCGCGCTTTGCTATCAACGGCTTGAGCGTTACCGAGGGCGCTTTGGCATCCGAGGCCCAGGGCAGCGTGGAGACCATTGACCAAGCCCAGCGCTTGACCGGTTTACCGATCACCAGCCACCTGGTTGCTTGGGGTAAGTGCGAAGCTGAGCTGGATTGGCAGCTCGATGCTCTGTCTGCACGCGGAGTGCGCTCGATCCTGGCGCTGAGAGGCGACAAGCGCGCCAACAGCAGTGGTCCGATCCAGCGCGGGGATCAACTCGTGGCCTATCTGGCCCGCAAAGCGCCTGGGTTCAGAGTTGGCGTTGCGGCCTATCCTGAAGGCCACCCCGAGGATCGCGATTTTCAACAGACATTGGACGTACTGGCCGCCAAGGCCGACGCTGGAGCGCGCTTTGCCGTGACCCAATTTAGCTTCGACATGGCCGCGCTCGAGCGCCTTCGCGAAGGTCTGGCCAAGCGCGGTATCGCTTTGCCGCTGCACATTGGGGTCTTGCCGATCCGCGACCTGGAGGCTGCACAGCGGCTTGCCGATCGCTGCGGCGCGGCTCTGCCGTCTTGGGTCTCGACCTGGGTTCGGACCTGGGAGCTGGAAAGCGGTCAGGCCTGGAACGACCAAGGCGCTGCCGCCTTGGGTTTGGATTGGTGCCAACAATTGCGCACACGCGGCTTCGAGCACCTGCACCTTTATGCCCTCAACCAGCCCGAGCCTACGGTCAGCCTGCTGCGCGGGCTTGGCCTGCAGCGTGACTGGGGCCAGACCGCAGCTCTGTTCCGTCCCAGCCGCTCAGATCTGGCTAGCGCACCCGCTGGCCTCTAACCCGCTGCATTCATTTTTGTTCCCGAAGGAAGGATTTTCGCCATGTCAAAGCCTCTCAACGTCAACCAGGACCCGCAGACCTGGAGCCAAGTCATCGAATTGCTGCCGACCGTCAAGCTCGCCAGCCAGGGTCACACCTACGATTATTGGTCGGTCTCCGAGCGCAATCTGAGCCCACGCGAAGCCACCAAGTTGGGCGTTGCACTGGGTGAGCAGACCCTTTCCGTAATCCAGCGTCACCCCGAAGCGGCCTCCTGCTTGCGCCGCATCCTGCGCGCTTTGCCCACCGAAAGCCTGGTTGCCGAAGGCTTCTTGTGCGCGCTCGAAGATCGCATCGCGCTGAGCAGCACCACCCAAGTGCGCAACGCCTACGTCGCTTAACCCTTTCCGTCAGCCTCAGGCCACCTTGGCGCTGGAGCCTTTCTGCTACCCTTGCGGTGACGGTCTGGCTCCAGCGCACCTTTTTATGTCGGTCTTGCTACAGCCGACACCCAGGCTTGACGGCCATACCATGGCCAACAAAATTCTTTGCTCCCGTCCAAGAGAGGCGCCTCATGGCTCGCACTATCCTTGCTTCCCCCACCAAAGAAGTCGTTATGGGCTTTGACCGGCCCTTCTGTATTATCGGCGAGCGGTTGAACCCCACCAACCGTAAGTCCTTCATGGCTGAGCTGCGCGCTGGTGATTTCTCCCGTGTTGAGCGCGATTGTATCGCTCAGGTCGAAGCGGGCGCGCACATGCTGGACGTCAATGCGGGCGTGCCGCTGGCTGACGAGCCCAAATTGTTGGCCCAGTGCATCGAGCTGGTCCAGAGCCTGTGTGACCTGCCGATCTGCATCGACTCCTCGATCATCGACGCTCTGGAAGCGGGCCTGGCGGTCTACAAGGGCCGCGCGCTGGTCAACTCCGTCACCGGCGAAGACGAGAGCTTGGAGCGCGTCCTTCCCCTGGTGAAGAAGCACGACGCAGCCGTGGTTGCCATCTCCAACGACGAGACCGGCATTTCAGAAGATCCCGAGGTTCGCTTTGCGGTCGCAAAGAAGATCGTTGAACGCGCGCAAGATTACGGGATCAAGCCCGAAGACGTGGTGGTTGACCCGTTGGTGATGCCGGTCGGCGCCATGGGCACCGCTGGTCGCCAAGCCTTCGAAATCGTCTATAAGCTGCGTAAAGAGCTGGGCGTCAACACCACGTGTGGTGCTTCGAACATCTCCTTCGGTCTGCCGAACCGCCACGCGCTGAACGCGCACTTCCTGGCCATGGCCTCGGCTTGCGGCATGACCTCGGCGATCATGAACCCGCTGCACGAAGAAGAGATGGCTGGCATCAAAGCCGCCGACGTTCTGAACGGTAACGACCCCGACTGCATGCGCTGGATCATGAAGTATCGCGAGCCCGTTGAGGGCGGCGAAGAAGGCGGAGCGGGCGGCCGTAGAGGCAGCCGCCGCCGGCGCTCGGCGGCCTAAGCCTTGCACCACTTGATTTAATGCAGCAACACAAGCGGCTCAGAGCGGATCACTTCCAGCTCTCGGGCCGCTTTGTCTTTGGGGGAATGCATGTCTTTGCAGGAAAAATCTGATCAAGCCCTGGTCCTGTTTATGCCAACCGGCAAGCGCGGACGCTTTGCCAAAGGGACCAAGATCTTGGACGCCGCGCGCGAGCTGGGCGTTGATATTGACAGTCTGTGCGGCGGGCGCGGCATGTGCGGGCGCTGCCAGGTCGAGCCACAGTTCGGTGAATTCGCCAAGCACGGCATCCACTCGCGCGCCGAGCATGTCTCAGCCGTGGGCGCGACCGAGGCGCGCTATGCCGAAAAGCGGGGCATGAAGCCGGGGCGTCGCCAGTCCTGCCAGTGCAGCCTGGAAGGCGACCTTCTGATCGACGTTCCGCCTGAGAGCCAAGTGCACCAACAGATCATCCGCAAGGCTCCCGATCAGCGCGATATGCCGCTGGACCCGGCGCTGAAGGTCTATCTGGTGCAGGTGCGCGAACCCGATATGCACGACCCCACCGGCGACCTGCAACGCTTGAAAGAAGCGCTGGAGCAGCAACACGGCCTGGGCAAGCTGCGGTGTGACCTGCACGTCATGCAGGGCCTGCAACCAGCATTGCGCAAAGGCCAGTGGCAGGTCAGCGTAGCGGTCTATGATGACGAGATCATCACCGGCGTCTGGCCCGGCGAGATGACGGAGGTCTACGGCTTGGCGGTGGACGTGGGATCGACCACCATCGCGGCGCACCTCTGCAACCTGGCGACGGGCAAGGTGGTGGCCTCGACCGGCTTGATGAACCCGCAGATCCGCTATGGCGAAGATCTGATGTCGCGCGTTTCTTATTCGATGATGAACAAAGATGGCGCGGCGGTCATGCGCGATGCTATCTGGGACGCACTGAATGGCTTGTTGCAGGCTGCCTGTAATGAGGCTCAGGTGCCCGCCGAAAAGGTGATGGACATCGTGCTGGTCGGCAATCCGGTCATGCACCACCTGTTCTTGGGCATCGACCCGGTTGAGCTGGGCGGGGCGCCCTTTGCGCTGGCCAGCGACGAAGGCTTGGTGCTGCGCGCGTCTGAGATCAAGATCTTGGCGCACCCCGGCGCGCGGCTCTATGTGTTGCCCTGTATTGCGGGCCACGTCGGCGCGGACTCGGCGGCGGTCGCACTGGCCGAGCGCCCAGATTTCCAAGACGAGCTGACCTTTGTCGTGGACGTGGGCACCAACGCCGAGATGCTGTTGGGCACCAAAGAAAAGGTGCTGGCGGCCTCTAGCCCCACTGGGCCCGCCTTCGAGGGCGCGCAGATTTCTGCCGGACAGCGCGCGGCGGCGGGTGCCATCGAGCGTATCCGCATCGACAAGGACACGCTGGAGCCGCGCTTCCGCATCATCGGCTCTGAGCTGTGGTCGGACGAGCCAGGCTTTGACGAAGCCGTCGCCAAGACCGGCATCACCGGCATTTGCGGCTCGGGCATTATCGAGGCCGTGGCAGAAATGTACCTGGCGGGCGTCATCAACGAAGATGGCCTGCTGCAAGGCGATCTGGCCGAGCGCAGCCCGCGCGTGCAGGCCGATGGGCGCACCTTCTCCTATATCGTGCGCGAGGGCGACAATCCGATCAAGATCACCCAGAACGACGTGCGGGCGATCCAGCTTGCCAAGGCGGCGCTCTATGCGGGCTATCGCTTGCTGATGGACCGTTACGGCGCCGAGGAAGTGGAGCGCGTGGTGTTGGCGGGCGCCTTTGGCTCGCACATCGACACCAAGTACGCCATGGTGCTGGGCATGATCCCGGATTGCAGCTTGGACAAGGTGGTCTCGGCGGGCAACGCGGCGGGCACGGGCGCGCGCTTGGCGCTGGTCAACCGAGCCGCACGTACCGACGTGGAGGCGCTGGTCAATCGCATCGAAAAGGTGGAGACCGCTTTGGAGCCCAAGTTCCAAGAGCATTTCGTTGGCGCCATGGCCATTCCGCACAAGGTGGATGCCTACCCCAAACTGCGTGGACAACTCGACATGCCAGCGTTGGTGGGGGGCGTGGCCAGCCCGGGCGAGGGCGGGGACGGCCGCCGCCGTCGCCGTCGTTCACGCGACGCTTAAGGCCATTTGGGCTGCGAGACAAAACGGGGGCAAACCGCCAAGGTCTGCCCCCTTTTTTTGTGCTCAGTCCTTGCCCAAAGGGCTCAGCGGTATTCGGCGCTGCCGTGGTCGAAATAGTCCACCAGAGCTTGCGCAAAGGAGGTGGTGACGTAGAGGTCGCTGGTGTCCTCATCGACGGCAACCAGGCTCACCGCGAGCTGTTCAACCAGCGTCATCGCCACATCACCCGGACGGAAATGTAAGAAGTCTAAAAAGCAAGACTTGTTGAGGATGTCGAAGCGGCGCGCACCGGTAAGGCGCAGGCAAGAGCGCGCGTGGCTCAAGTCCAGCAGGGTCGCTTTGCGCGGGTCGATCAGCGGCTGCAAACGCTCGGCCAAGGCCTCCTGAGACAGGCTCTCAGAGGTGAGCCACCACTGATCGGGCCCCGCCCAGATCAAGCGCATCTCGCCGGCGGACAGAACCTTTCCGACGCGCGGCATCTGTCCGTCAAACAGGCTCGCGAGCTTAGCCGCCAGGTCGTCGCCGCAGCCCTTAAAGGCGGCGGCTTGCCAGAGGCTAGCGAGGGTGCGTTCTTCCATTCCAAAGCCGGGGCAGCTTGGCAGGGGAGCGGACAACAGGCCCGCGTCGGTCAGGCGAAGGTGCTTATCCATGTTGGCGCTCTCCTTGCGGGTCGATCATGTGGGGCGATACCAGCGTCACCGGGACATGCAGGCCATCCAGCGGCGAGGCGGCATAGAGCGTTTCGCCGTGACGTTGGTCGCCGTTCTTTACAAAGCCCAGGGCGATAAAGCAGTCATGCTCGACGCTGAAGTGCGCCGAGGAGACCCAGCCGATGGACTTGGTGATCTGGTTGAAGCCGCCGACACTGCTGGCCTCGGTCAATTGCGAGCCCGCCAGCACCCGCGCCTTGCCGTCGGCGGGCATGAGGCCGACCAAGCGGGGGCGATTATCGCGGCTCAGGCCTTCGCGCAGCAAGCCAAGGCGGCCGATGAAGTCCTTTTTCTTGGCCACCATTTTGCCCAGGCCCATGTCTGCAGGCGTGGTGCGGCCGTCCAGCTCGCCGCCCGCGACGTGGCCCTTTTCGATGCGCAGTGCACCCAAGGCCTCGGTGCCGTAGGCCATGAGGCCGAAGTCTTGGCCAGCGGCCTCCAGCGCCTTCCAGACCTGCGGTCCAAAGCGGCTAGGCGTGTGGACCTCATAGGCCAATTCGCCTGAAAAGGAGATGCGCAGCACGCGGACGGGCAAGCCTTGCAGCTCGGTATCCAGGAAGCCCATGAAGGGCAGGCCTTCGTTGGACATGTCCAGATGCGGCAGGGCTGCTTGCAGCATGGCGCGCGAATTTGGCCCCGCAATCGACATGCCCGCCCACTGATCGGTGATGCTGGCAACGCGGACTTTCAGATCGGGCCAGACCACATCCAAGTGGTATTCCATGTGCGCCAGCACAGCGGCTGCCTTGGCGGTGGTGGTGGTGACATAGAAGTGCTGCTCGCCGAGGCGCGCAACCGTGCCGTCGTCATAGACCATGCCGTCGTCGCGCAACATGAGCCCATAGCGCACCTTGCCGACCGCCAGTGTCTTCATACCGTTGCAATAGAGCCGCTGGATGAACTCCAGGGCATCGGGGCCTTGCACGTCGATCTTACCCAGCGTAGAGACGTCGCACATGCCCACGGCTTGGCGGACGTTCAGCGCCTCGCGCTTGATCGAACCCCACATGTCCTCGCCCGCGCGGCTGTACCACTCGGCGCGGTACCAGAGACCTGCCTCGACAAAGGAGGCTCCGGCGGCAGCGTGCAAAGCCTGCATGGGTGTCCGTCGGATGGGCGCAAAGGCCATGCCGGTGTGCGGGCCGCCGAAGGCACCCAGGGTGACCGGCGAATAGGGCGGGCGAAAGGTGGTGGTGCCCACCTCGGCGATGGCGCGGCCCTGGGCCTCGGCCAACAGCGCGTGGCCGTTGATGTTCGAGGTCTTGCCCTGGTCGGTGCCCATGCCAAGCGTGGTGTAGCGCTTGAGGTGCTCGACCGAGCGGTAGCCTTCCTGGTTGGCCATGGCGACATCGTTGGCGCTGGCGTCGTTCTGGAAGTCCACAAAGGCTTTGCCCTTGAGCTTTTTGGGCTTGGGGCAGCTCCACAGCGCCTGAATGGGTGTGCGACCGGCTTCGTCCAGATCCAGCTTTGCTGCGTTTCCGGCGGCCTGGCTGTGGCCCAGATCTTGCGCAGCGGCCAAGCCTTGCTGCCAGCCTGAGGCCAGCGCCTCTTGTGCGCCGAACAAGCCCGCAGCGGCGCCAACGGTGACACCCTCTTGCAGGCGCTTGCCCGCAACGAAGGCCTGGATGTCGTCGCGCCACTCGGCCTTGCCGCCGGTGTGGCTGTGCAGGTGAATGGCGGGCGACCAGCCGCCCGAAGTCGCGATACCATCGCAGGTGATTAGGCTGGAGCTCTTGCCGTCCAGATCGCCCACTTCGGCGGCGCTTGGTCCGTTCTTGCCAGCCTTGGCAGCCAGGATGGTTTGACCCATCCGGAGCGCGACATTGGTCGCCTGCGCTTGGGCTGCGAGCTGGGGGCTGACCTGAGAGCGTGCGTCCAGCAAGGTGACCTCTGCGCCGGCTTTGGCCAGCAGCGCTGCCTGCGCATAGGCGTCGTCGTTGTTGGTGGCCAGCACCAAGCGCTTGCCGATCAGCACGCCAAACTTGCCTGCATAGCCACCGGCTGCATGGGCAAGCATGACTCCGGGGCGGTCGTTGTTGGCGAAGACCAAGGGGCGCTCGATGGCGCCGGTGGCGTAGATCACGCGCTTGGCGCGGATGTGCCAGGCTCGCGCGCGGGGCTGGTGGGCCGCCAGGGGCGCGCCGGGGTTGCCCTCGATCTGGATGCAGGCGACCATGTTGTCGTCATAGTGGCCCCAAGCGGTAGTGCGAGCCAAGACGCGCACCTTGGGGTTGGCTTCAAGCTCGGCCAGGGCTTCGCCGACAAAGCCGCGCTCTTCAGCGCTGCGCCACAGACCTTGGCCACCCAGACGGGCGTGCTCGTCCACGATCACCACGCTGGCGCCTGAGCGTGCGGCAGCCTGCGCCGCAGCCAGGCCCGCCGTGCCGCCGCCAGCCACCAGCACGTCGCAGTGCTGATAGTGGTGCTGGAAGTCGTCTTCGTTGGCCAAGGCGTTGGGGCGACCCAGGCCCGCCGCTCGACGAATGAAGTATTCGGGCAGCAGCCAGAAATTGGCCGATCCTAGGAAGATCTTGTAATAGAAACCTGCAGGCAAAAAGGCGCTGATCAGGCTGTTGACCGACAGCAGGTCCAGGCTTAGCGACGGCCAGGCGTTCTGCGAGCGCGCCTCCATGCTGTCGTAGAGGTCAACCATCGTTGCGCGCAGGTTGCTTTCTTCCTCTTGACCGCGGCCCAGGGTCATCAGAGCGTTGGGCTCTTCGCTGCCGCTGCCGTAGACGCCACGCGGGCGGTGGTACTTGAAGGAGCGCCCCATGAGCTGCACCCCGTTGGCCAACAGCGCAGAGGCTAAGGTATCGCCCTCAAAGCCCGACAACAGCTTGCCATCAAAGCGAAAGCGCAACGGTGCGTTGCGGTCGATCAGGCCGCCATGCTCTAAACGAAAACCGGACATCTAGCGGCCCTCCGGAAAGCTGGGCAGGTCTTCATCGGCCTTCACCGCCGCGCGGATGCGGTGATCCACAACATTGCGTTCGACCTTCAGGTGCGCGCGGCAGCCGCTGGTGTGCTGCCAGTATTCTTGGTGCCAACCCTTGGGATTGTCGCGCAGATAAACGTAGTCGCTGTGCGCTTGCAGAGCTTCGGCGCTGACCTCAAGCTGGCTGGTGTCGGGGCGCTGGCGGCGCGCATCGCCGACATAGGTGAATTCGCTTTCGGCGCGAGGACCGCACCAGGGGCAGGGGATGAGCATCATGGCAGTAGTTCCTGCAAGTGTCGTTTGGGCGCGTGGCGCTTAGTGTGCTTTGGGGACTGGGCCCGCGCCGCGCTCGTCAATGGCATAGCCGCGCTCGAAGCGATCGAGCGTGAAGCCAGCGTTGAGCGGGTGGGGTTCGCCGGTAGCGATGGTGTGGGCAAAGCACCAGCCCGAGGCCGGAGTGGCTTTGAAGCCGCCGTAGCACCAGCCACCGTTCAAGAACAGGCCGTCGCGCGGTGTCTTGGAGATGATGGGGCTGCCGTCCATGCTCATGTCCATGATGCCGCCCCAGTGGCGCAGCAGCCGCAGCTTGGCGTAGCGCGGGAACAAGGAGATCATGGCCGCCGTGACGTGCTCCAGGGTGCGGGTGCCGCCGCGCTGGCTGAAGGAGTTATAGAACTCCAGATCGCCGCCGAACACCAAGCCGCCCTTATCGGACTGGGACACATAAAGGTGGGCCGCGCCCGAGGTCACCACATAATCCAGCGTCGGCTTGATGGCCTCAGAGACCATGGCTTGCAGGACGTGGCTCTCGATGGGAGCGGTCAGCCCCGCCATGTTGAGCAGTTGGGTGGTGTGGCCCGCTACGGCGATGCCGACCTTGCCCGCACGGATGGGGCCGCGCGTGGTCTCGACGCCAACGACCCGTCCGCCTTCCTGGATCATGCCCGTGACTTCGCACTGCTGGATGATGTCAACACCCCTGGCATCGGCGCCGCGCGCATAGCCCCAGGCCACCGCATCGTGGCGCGCTGTGCCCGCCCGCTTCTGCATCAGGCCGCCTTTGACCGGATAGCGCGCGTTCTTCGACACGTTGAGGTCGGGCAGCTTCTTGGCGATGGTCTCCAGATCCCAATACTCAGCGTCGATGCCGTTGAGGCGCATGGCGTTGCCGCGCCGCTTGGCGGCGTCGCGGTCCGCATCCGAATGCAGCAAGTTCAACACGCCACGCGGCGAGAACATGACGTTGTAGTTCAGGTCTTGTGTCAGCTCGTGCCACAGCTTGAGGCCGTGTTCATAGAAATGAGCGTTGTCGTCGTGCATGTAGTTGGAGCGCACGATCGTGGTATTGCGCCCGGTGTTGCCGCCGCCCAGATAGCCCTTTTCCAGCACCGCCACGTTGGTGATGCCGTGCTCTTTGGCTAGATAATAGGCCGTGGCCAAGCCGTGCCCGCCGCCGCCAACGATGATGACATCATAGGCGGGCTTGGGCTCGGGATGGCGCCAAGCGGCTTGCCAGTTCTGGTGGCCGGTCATGGCATTGCGTGCCAGCGACCAGATCGAATAGCGCTGCATAGGGGGTCTCTTTCGTCGCAATCTTGCTTGCTTGTAGGCGGTTTGCGCCCGGCCTTGCGGCCCCTTTCCGACATCTAGTGACCAGTTTCTGCCGGGTGGCTAACGATGCGCTGCGCCTTGGCTGTTTTACCAGAAAATCCGGTTCCACAAGGTCACGGGCTCATGGACCTTGGGATCATCTATGTTCACGTGGCCGTTGCGGACATGATCGCGAACGTAGGCGAGGTAGGGCCTTCCCGCCATGTGCAGCAGAAGATCGCGCAGATCCATATAAAGACAGGCGGCTAGGACCGCCCGATGCTCTTTCACCACTTCTAGAAATCGGGACACGAAAGGGTGGAGCATGGGACTGGCTTTGCGGTTAGAGTCGCGCTTGCAGACGCTGAGCGGCCGCGCGGTGGCGCTGCATGATCTGGCGCAGGTCTTGGCCGGCAAGCTGGCCATCCTGCACCCGCCATTGCCCCGCCACCATCACCGCCTGAGCTTGGTGCGCACCGCAGACCACCAGGGCTGCCAAGGGATCGCCCGCGCCGGAAAACCGCGGCTCGTCCAGGGCGAAGAGCGCGAGATCGGCCTGCTTGCCAACCGCGATTTCACCCAGCTCTGGGCGACCAAGCAGGGCTGCGGAGCCCTGGGTGCCCCAGCGGATGGCATCGCGCCAGGATACCGCCGCCGAGCCATACTTCAGGCGCTGCAAGAGCCAGGCTTGGCGCAGCTCCTGGACCATGTTCGAGGCATCGTTCGAAGCCGAACCGTCTACACCCAGCCCGACCGAAACGCCGGCTTGTTCCATCTCGCAGACTGGGCAGGCACCGCTGGCCAGGTGCATGTTCGAGCAGGAACAGGACGAGACACCCGCATCGGCCTTAGCCATGCGCTGCCACTCGTCAGCGCTGAAATGAACGCCGTGTGCGAACCAGGACTTGGTCTCCAGCCAGCCGCAGTCCTCTACGTAGTCCAGCGGGCGACAGCCGAAGGCCTCCTGACAAAAGCGGTTTTCGTCATCGGTCTCGGCCAAGTGGGTGTGCAGCAAGACCCCCTCGCGCTTGGCAAGCGCGGCGGCGTCTTTCATCAGTTGGCGCGTCACCGAGAAAGGCGAGCAGGGCGCCAAGGCGATCTGCACCATGGCGCCCTCGTGGCGCTGGTGATGGCGGGCGATCAAGCGCTCTGAATCGGCCATGATCGCATCTTCGCTCTGCACAACCGACTTGGGCGGCAGCCCGCCGTCTTCGACCGACAGGCTCATGGAGCCGCGCGTCAGCACCACCCGCATACCGAGCCTCTGGGCGACCTCGACCTGGCGGTCGATGGCGTCTTCGTGACCTTGCGGGAAAACGTAGTGATGGTCGGTGGTGGTGGTGCAGCCAGACAGCAGCAGCTCGGCCATGGCCAGCTCCGATGAGACGCTGACCATCTCAGGCTCAAGACCTGCCCAGATCGGGTAGAGGTGCTGGAGCCAGGCAAACAGCTCCTTGTCTACCGCGCCCGGCAGTGCGCGGGTCAGGGTCTGGTACATGTGGTGGTGGGTGTTGATCAGCCCCGGCAGCACCACCAGACCGCTGGCGTCAAATACCGCCTCATGCTCGGGCGTCTGGCCTGCGGGCACCAGCTCAAGGATGCGCGCGCCCTGGACCACGAGGCCAGCCGCAGCCGCCCCCTCGTCTTGGGTGAAAACAGCGAGCGGGTTTTTGATCCAAAGGCGCGCCGCAGTCATCGCTAGGCCGCTCCCGCTTCGTGGGCTTCCAGGTTGGCGAGCAGCGCGGCCTTGCGGGCGGGCGACGCGAAGCTGCCGTTGATCCCATTGCGGGCAAGCTGGCCAATCTCGGCCCGGCTCAGCCCCAAGCCGTCTTGGATGAGCTGGTAGTTCTGGTTCATGTAGCCACCGAAATAGGCCGGATCGTCAGAGTTGACGCAGGCCGCAATCCCCAGATCCAGCATGGAGCGAATGGGGTGCTGGGCAATATCGAGGCAGTTCTTCAGCCGAATATTGGACCGGGGGCAAACGGTCAGGCAGAGCCCCAGGTCAGCCACACGGCGCGCCAATTCAGGATCGTCCAAGCAGTGGTTGCCGTGGTCGATGCGGTCCACCTTCAAGATATCAATCGCGCCGCGCACGTATTCCGGCGGCCCCTCTTCGCCCGCGTGCGCCATCAGCTTGAAGCCCTCGGCGCGGCAGCGATCAAACAGGCGTTCGAACTTCTCGGGCGGATTGCCAACCTCTGAGCTATCCAGGCCGATGCCGATGAAGGCGTCGCGGTGCGGCAGCGCTTGTTCCAGAGTGGCAAAGCCCTGCTCTTCGCTTAGGTGGCGCAAGAAGCTCATAATAAGCTGATGGCTGATGCCCAGCTCTGATTCCGCCTGAACCAGGGCCGCCTTGATGCCGCGCAAGGGCACTTCGAAAGCGACGCCCCTTTCAGTGTGGCCCTGCGGATCCCAGAAGATCTCGACGTGCTGCACGTTTTCAGCCGCCATCTTGCTCAGGTAGGCCCAGGTCAAATCGAAATAGTCTTGCTCGGTCTGCAAGACGTTCATGCCCTGATAATAGAGATCCAAGAAGCTCTGAAGGTCTTTGAAGTTATAAGCCGCTTGCAGGGCCTCGACCGAGTCATAGGGCAGGGCGATGCCGTTACGCTTGGCGATGTCGAACATGAGCGCGGGCTCGAAACTGCCTTCGATATGCAGGTGCAATTCGACCTTGGGCAGGCCTGCAATATAGGCGTCGGTGGTCATGGTCTTTGCTCCTTAGGGTTCGGGCTTGCCTAGGCCTCGCGGGCCTGAGGTTGCGATTTTGACATGAGGGCTGAGCGCAGCGCCAACAGCTCGGCGGCGAGCGAGGCGGCGATGATCTCCGGCTCCTTGCCGCGGATACCAGCAAGGCCGATGGGGCAGACGATGGCGCTGGGGTCCAGGTCGCGCAATCGCAACTGCTTAAAGAAGCGCGCGCGCTTGCTCTGCGAGCCGATCAGGCCGATGTGACCCCAGGCAGGCTGCTGTAAAAGCTGGGCGCAAATCTCCAGATCCAAGGCGTGGTCGTGGGTCATGACGATGTGCCAGGCTTCCGTTGGGGCGCTCTGGATGGCGGCGCGGTGGTCGCGCAGATCGGCGGTGAACTCGGTGCGGCTGTCTACCCGGACCAGACGGAAGGGCAGCGGCGCTAGCGCGGCGACGGCGGCCTGGCCAACGTGGCCCTGGCCGTGCAGGTAAACCAGAGGCTCGCGGCTGGTGTCCGGCTTGGATGCATCCTGGGCCGGTCGAAAGGCCAAGCGCACATAGCCGCCACAGCACTGGTGCGTGGCGGGGCCAAGCGGCAGGTCGAGCTGCCAGGGTCGGTCCGGCTCGATGTCCTCCAGCAAAGTGCGTGCGTGCTGCATGGCGAGCCACTCCAGCCGCCCGCCGCCGATGCTACCCCGGCTGGTGTCCGCGCTGACCCACATCAGCGTGCCGGCTGCGCGCGGTGTCGAGCCCCAAGCCTCCAGCACTTCGATCTCGATCCAGGCGCCGGGCTCGGCGGTCAGCGGGTCTCGCGTGCCAGATCCAGGCATCGCAGGACCTCTTCAGCAGTTGCCGGCGCATTGAGCGCTGGCCAGTGGCCCGCCGCGCCCAGGCTGGCGATGGCATGCGCCAGCGCCGAGTGCACCGATATGGCCAGCATGAAGGGCGGCTCGCCGACGGCTTTCGAGCGGTAGACGGTCGCCTCAGGGTTCTTGTTGGCAAACAGGCCGATGTTCATGACGTCAGGGCGGTCGCTGGCGGTGGGGATCTTGTAGGTGCTGGGCGCGTGGGTCAGCAGGCGCCCTTTGGCGTCGAACACCAGCTCCTCCATGGTCAGCCAGCCCATGCCTTGGATGTAGGCACCCTCAATTTGGCCCAAGTCCAGCGCCGGATTAATCGATTGGCCGACATCGTGCAGCAGGTCTGCGCGCAGCACCCGGTTGGCCCCGGTCAGCGTGTCCACCTCGACCTCGGACACCGCAGCGCCGTGGGAGAAATAGAAGAAGGGCCGCCCCTTGCCCGTGGCCTGATCCCAGCCGATGCCCGGGGTTGCATAGTGGCCGGTGGCGCTCAGCGGGACGCGGGCGAACCAAGCCGCGCGCGCCATTTCGCTGAAGCTCATTTGGTTGAAGCCGATCATCACGCGGCCATCCTTGAAGATCGGCAGAGCGTCGGTGCCAAACTTTTGCTGCAAGAACCGGGTCAGGCGATCTTTGAGCGTCTTGCAGGCCGCAAGGGCCGCCATGCCGTTTAGATCCGAGCCCGAGGAGGCCGCCGTCGGCGAGGTGTTGGGCACCTTGTCGGTCCGGGTGGCCGACACCTTGACCATTTCGATGGGCAGGCCGAACTGGTGCGCCACCACCTGCGCCACCTTGAGATAGAGCCCCTGGCCCATCTCGGTGCCGCCGTGGTTCAGCAGGATCGAGCCGTCCTTATAAATGTTGAGCAAAGCGCCGGCCTGGTTCAGCACCGAGATGGTGAAGCTGATCCCAAACTTGACTGGCGTCAGTGCGATACCGCGCCGGTAGCGTCCGCCCTTGGCGTTGTTGTCGGCGTTGCTGGCCTCAATCGCGGCCCGCCGCGCGCGGTAGTCCGAGGAGGCCTCAAGCTGACGCATCAGCGGCTCCAGCACGCGTTCTTGCACCTGCATGCCATAGGGGGTGATGTCGCCATGGTTGCCATAGAGGTTCTCATAGCGCAGATCCAAAGGGTCTTTGCCCAGCTTGGCCGCGATTTGGTCTATCGCGCGTTCGATGGCCACCATGCCTTGCGGGCCGCCAAAGCCGCGATAGGCGGTGTTGGAGACCGTGTTGGATTTCAGCCTGCGCGAAGTGATGCGGTGCTCGGGCAGGAAATAGGCGTTGTCCGAGTGGAAGACCGCGCGATCACAGACCGCCGCCGACAGATCTGCCGAGTGGCCACAGCGCGCGTCCAAATCGAAGGTGGCAACGCTGATCCGCCCGCTGTCATCATAGCCCAAGCTATAGTCCACGCGGAAGTCGTGGCGCTTGCCAGTGGTGGCCATATCGTCGTCACGGTCTAGGCGCAGCTTGACGGGGCGATCCAGGTGGTGCGCGGCCAGAGCTGCCATCATGGCGGTGTGGGCGGCTTGGCTCTCCTTGCCGCCAAAGCCGCCGCCCATGCGCCGCACCTCAACCGTCACCTCGGCCGAGTCCAGCTCCAGCAGATGGCAAAGCATTTCCTGTACTTCGGTCGGGTGTTGGGTCGAGGAGACCACGCGCAGACCATCGGGCGAGGGCAGGGCCAAGGCAATCTGCCCCTCCAGATACATGTGCTCCTGACCGCCAATGTCGATGCGCCCATCCAAGCGGTGCGGGGCTCTGGCTAGCGCCTCTACGGGCGTGCCGGTGACGACTTCCAGTGGTGGGCAGACGGCCTGGCTGGCCTCGGCAATCTGGTCGAAGGTCACCACGGCAGGCAGTTCTTCGGCCTCAAATTTAGCCAGCCGCGCGGCTCTGCGGGCTTGATCGCGCTCTTCTGCGACGACGACGAACAGCGGCTGCTGGGCATAGCGGGTCTCATCGCTGGCCAACAAGGGCTCGTCGTGGATCACCGAGCCCGCGTTGTTCTCGCCAGGGATATCGCTTGCTGTATAGACCCCCAGCACGCCAGGCGCGGCGCGCACGGCCTCCAGATCCATGGCCAGGATGCGCGCCGGGTAGGCGGGCCCCAGGCCCATGGCCGCGTGCGCACAGCCGGCGGGCTCTGGGATGTCGTCGCAATAGACAGCGCGGCCTGTGACGTGCAGCGCTGCTGACTCGTGCGCGATGGCCTTACCCAGCGGGCTGACATTGTCGCGCGGGGCGCGGTTGCTCGCTAACTCGTTCATGCCGCGGCCTCCTGGTCGGCGGAAAGGAAGTGGCGCAGCAGGTTCTCGGCCACCTTGAGCCGGTACCCTTTGCTGGCGCGCAGGTCGCTCAGCGGCTCAAAATCTTGGCCAATGTCGGCTGGATTGCGCGAGGCCATGACCGTTGTCGCCAGTTTCGGCGTCGCCGCCATGCCGCCGAAAGCCAGCCGCAGCGATCCATCAGCGCTCTGGCTGAAGGCGCCGAGAACCGCGGTGATGTCTTGGTCGATCCGGCGCGAGACCTTTTCGACCATCAGGCGCTGCCCCGCTTGGCGGCGCGGCACAATGACGGCCTCCACCAGCTCGTCGGCCGCCAGATCCTGCTTGCCGTAGGCGATGAAGAAATCCTCAATCGGAATGACGCGCGTGTCGCTGCCACGGCGCAGGCGCAAGCGCGCGCCCAGGGCGATCATCAGCGGCGGGCCGTCACCAATCGGCGAGCCATTGGCGATGTTGCCGCCAAGCGTGCCAGAGGCGCGGACCTGCACCGATCCCAAGCGGTCAAACCAGGCTTGCGCCTCGGGGTAGTCGGGCAGCAGGGCCTGTCCCACGCGGCTGTAACTGACGGCAGCGCCAAAGGTGAAAGCCTCATCGTTCTGCTCGATTTGCTGCAGCTCCTGAACGTAGCCCGTGAGCAGCAGCTTGGGCGGTTGGCGCAGCGCCTTGGTCATCCACAAGCCGACGTCGGTCGCGCCGGCAACGATCAAAGCGTCCGGGTGATCTTGGCGCAGCGCTGCGAAGGTCACCAGATCAGCGGGGGCATAGATGCTGCCTTGCGCGCCGGTCAGTGCAAAACCCCCGCGCTGCGCATCCTTCATCCAAGAGCGGGCGGTTTCGAGTTTGGCTTGAAACGCCTCCGGCTGCGGCGTGCTGCGCTGCTGATCGAAGGCGCGGATCAAGCCGCCGTAGCCGGTGCAGCGACACAGGTTGCCCGCAATTTGGACCTCGGCGCTGTGGCCTACCCCGGCAAGCTGGCCCGCGACCATGGCCGCTATGAAGCCGGGGGTGCAGAAACCGCACTGGCTGCCGTGCTCGCTGACTACAGCCTGCTGGATGGGGTGCAGGGCGTCTTTGGAGGCAAAGTCTTCGACCGTGAAAATGGCCGCGCCATCCAGGTTAGCGAGCGGCATAATGCAGGCATTGACCGGCTGAACGTCGAAGGCGCCATCTGGCAGCCGCCGCATCATAACCAAACTGCAAGCGCCGCAATCGCCCTCGTTGCAGCCTTCTTTGGTGCCGCGAGCAAGCTGGCGATCGCGTAGCCAGCCCAGCAGCATGTCGGTCGGAGCTAGGCCGCTGAGCCTATGGCTCCGCCCGCCATAGAAAAATTCAATGCTGTTACGCACAATATGTCCCTGGTCTCATTTTTTTGTTGGCCGCGAGCCTGTCGCAATTGGCGGGGCTTGGCAAGGCCAAACTGTCGCAGCATTTGGCAAGTTACCCCCAGTCGGCGACTTGTATTCCGCAGACTGGAAACTCGGGCTTAACCAGGACGTCAAGACCCACTATCTAGAGCCTATGAAACGATTCCTTGATCCCAGTCTGCCCGCTGAGCGCCTGGCGCTTGCGAGCCCCTCTGAGCCTATGGCCACCGATCCAGCCCACAATGACCTCCAGGCGCTGACGGCGCGCTATCCCTGGATAGAAGGGCTGAACCCGCCCCAGCAGGAGGCCGTGTTGACCAGTGAAGGGCCGGTGCTCATGCTGGCGGGCGCTGGCACGGGCAAGACGCGCGCCCTGACCACGCGCATCGCGCACCTGCTGCTGACCGGCCAAGCCCGGCCGGGCCAAATCCTGGCGGTGACCTTTACCAACAAGGCCGCTAAGGAGATGCGCGAGCGGATCGAGGCGATGATTGGCCAGCCGACCGACGGCTGGTGGGTCGGCACCTTCCACGCCTTGTGTACGCGGATCTTGCGCCGTCACGCATCGGCGGTCGGGTTGAAATCCAACTTCTCGATCCTGGACGATGACGACCAGTTGCGGCTGATCAAGCAGATCATGCGCGCCATGGACCTGGACGAAAAGCGCTGGAATGCACGCGCCACCCACAGCCTGATTAGCCGCTGGAAGGACAAAGGGCTGTTGCCCTCAAAGGTGCCCGCCAGCGAGGTCACCGACTTTGCCAATGGCCGCTTGTTGGACATCTATCAGACCTACCAAGAGCGGTTGGTGGCGCTGAATGCCTGCGATTTTGGCGATCTGTTGCTGCATTGCTTGACGCTCTTTACCCAAGAGCCCGACATCTTGTCGGACTACCAAGACCGCTTCGCCTTCGTGCTGGTCGATGAGTATCAAGATACCAACGTGGCCCAGTATCTCTGGCTGCGGCTGCTGGCGCAAAAGCGTAAGAATATCTGCTGCGTCGGCGACGATGACCAGTCGATCTATGGTTGGCGCGGGGCAGAGGTCGGCAACATTCTGCGCTTTGAAAAAGATTTCCCGGGTGCCAAGGTGATCCGCCTTGAGCAGAACTACCGTTCGACTTGGACCATTCTAGCGGCCGCCTCGGGGCTGATTGCCCACAACGAAGGTCGCCTTGGCAAGACGCTCTGGACCCAAGACAAGAGCCGCGAAAAGCTGCAGGTGCGCGGCTATTGGGACGGCGACGAGGAGGCGCGCCAGATCGGAGAAACGATCGAGAGCCAGCAAGCCAAGGGCATGCGCCTGCATAATATGGCGGTGCTGGTGCGTTCGTCGGCCATGATGCGCGGCCTTGAAGAACGCTTTGTGACCGTCGGCATTCCTTACCGCGTTGTCGGCGGCCCGCGTTTTTATGAGCGCCGCGAGATCCGCGATGCGCTCGCCTACCTGCGGGTGGTGGCGCAGCCTGCCGACGACCTGGCTTTTGAGCGCATCGTCAACGTGCCCAAGCGCGGCATCGGGGCGACCACCGTGCAGAACCTCTATGTGGCGCAGCGCCACTTGGAGCGGCCCCTGACCGGCGTCGTGGAGACCCTGCTCACCACCGACGAGCTGGGCGGCAAGGCGCGCAAATCTCTACAAGTGCTGATGGGCGACTTCGACCGCTGGCGCTCCATGGTTGCCTCGACGCCCCATCCTGAGCTGGCCGAAATTATTCTAGACGAGAGCGGCTATACCGAGATGTGGCGCCTGGATCGCTCGCCCGAAGCGCCCGGCCGACTGGAGAACCTGAAGGAGCTGATCTCAGCCATGGCGAGCTTTGACTCGCTGGCCGGTTTCTTGGAGCACGTCGCCCTGGTTATGGAGGGGCTGGAGGATCAAACCAGCGACATGGTTTCGATCATGACCCTGCATGCGGCCAAAGGCTTGGAATTCGATCTGGTCTTCTTGCCAGGCTGGGAGCAGGGCCAGTTTCCGAACCAGCGCGCGCTGGACGCCGAGGGGCAAAAGGGCCTGGAAGAGGAGCGCCGCTTGGCCTACGTCGGCATCACGCGGGCGCGCAAACAGCTCTATATCAGCTATGCGGGCCGTCGGCGCATCCACGGCCAGTACACCGACGCGCTGCCGTCGCAGTTCTTGGAGGAGCTGCCCGAAGATCAGTGCGAGCTGGTCAGTACCGCCTCAAGCTGGGGCAGCAATTGGCTGCATCAGGACCAAGGGTTTGGTAATCAGGGCTTCGGTTCTGCGCCAGCTACGGGTTTCGGCTCCAACTGGGGCAGTGGTCGCGGTGGTAATTCTTGGTCTGGCGGAGGCAATGCGTCGGCGCGCAGCGGCACGGACCGCGGCTTCGGCTACGAGAGCCCCGGCTGGAAGCGCGCGCAAGAGCGCCGCCGCCAAGGTCAGGTCATTCGAGGCAACGCCAGCGACACACAACCTTCGCAGACCGTCCGTGCGACACGCGCCTTCAAACCCGGAGAGCGCGTCTTTCACCAGAAATTCGGCTACGGTGATGTGGTGAGCGTTGATAAGGACAAGCTAGTAGTAGCGTTCGACCTGTCGGGCGAGAAAAAGATCATCGCAAGCTACGTCGTACCGGCCAGCGAGGCCTAGCGACGATTTTAGCGCAAAGTCACCTGCGCTCTTGGACCCAAGAGCTTGGGCTTTGATCTGGCTATCATGCCGCAAAGTCACCTGCGCTCTTGGACCCAAGAGCTTGGGCTTTG
>CAZHYF010000008.1:28125-29472 GCA_964536635.1 uncultured Rhodospirillaceae bacterium
TGGCTATCATGCCGCAAAGTCACCTGCGCTCTTGGACCCAAGAGCTTGGGCTTTGCTGTGGGCAGTGCAAGATTTCTGTCCCCCGCATGTCCTATTTTGCGTTTGGCTCTTCCACTTCCCTGCGCAACTCGTGCCATAGGCTGTGTTTGAGAAGGAGGAAGCCCATGTTTCGAACTCTAGGAGCCTCGATTGCGGCGGGCTTGAGTGCCGCTTTGGTTTGTTTGATGCTCAGCACGACTGCGCAGGCCGCCGGTGCCATCGTCTTTAACCCCTATACCCTCGCTTGGGGGTGGGCGACAGGCTACGCTTCCCATGCAGCAGCCAAGAGCAAGGCCAACGCCAACTGCAAGTACAATTGCAACAATTGGGTGACCTTCAGCGCCGGCCAGTGCGCCTATGCGGCGGCCGACTGGACCCGCTACGGTGACCTCTATACTGGTGCCTATGGCTGGGGCCGCTCGTCGAGCAAATCCCAAGCGCGCGATCGCGCCTTGTTGGAATGTCGCAAGCACGGTGGCCGCGACTGCCGAATCTTGGTCTGGTCCTGCGACTAGTCGCAGGCCTGCGCGATAGAGCCAGAAACAGGCAAACCCCCTGAGCAGAGATGGCCGCTCGGGGGTGTTGCCGTGGTACACGCAAATGCGGCTAGGAGCGCCGCCGCCTGGCGCAAAGGCCAGGCTCTTGAAATCAAGAACGCTGGTTCCTTTGCTGAGACATAGAGAAGATGGAGCGTGCAACGCGCATGCAATCCGACGCACCACGCTCCAAGCGATCTTAGGGCAGCAATACCTTGTCGATCGAATGAAAGACACCGTTGGATTGCAGCACATCATAGACAATGATGTTGGCGCCACCGCCTTGGGCATCTTCGATCATGATGTTGCTGGGACCATTCAGCTTGATGGTGATCGAACCGCCCGACAGGGTTTCAACCGACACTGCGCCGCCTGTGGCGTCCAGCTTTTCCATCAGCGTGTCACGGGTCCAGGCTCCCGCCAAGACATGGTAGGTCAAAATACCGGCCAAGGTATCTTTGTTTTCGGGCTTCAGAAGCGTTTCGACGGTGCCTTCGGGCAGGTCTTCAAAGGCGTTGTTCACCGGGCCGAAGACGGTAATCGGGCCGTCACCTGCTATGGCGTCGAGCAGCCCAGCGGCCTGCACGGCAGCGACCAAGGTGGTGTGATCGGCTGAGTTGACGGCATTCTCGGCCAGGGTCTTTTCGGCCATCATGGGCGCCCCGCCGACCACGACGGGCGCGCTCATCATGCCGCCACCTGAGGCGTGGCTCGCGGCCATTGCAGCAGATGAAAGACTGAGGGCAGCCAGACCAGCAATGATGCCAGACTT
>CAZHYF010000009.1:0-19602 GCA_964536635.1 uncultured Rhodospirillaceae bacterium
CCGCGGCGTCATCAACATGCTGGTGATGTGCGGTTGTGTCGGCCAATCCGGCGGAGGCTGGGCGCACTATGTGGGTCAAGAAAAGCTGCGGCCGCAGACGGGCTGGCTGCCGTTGGCCTTTGCCCTGGACTGGGGCCGGCCGCCGCGCCACATGAATTCGACCAGCGCTTGGTATGCCCACACGGACCAGTGGCGCTATGAAACCCTGACGGCAGGCGAAATTCTCTCCCCAACCGCGCCCGAGGGCGACTGGGACGCCAGCCTGATCGACTACAACATCCGTGCTGAGCGCATGGGGTGGCTGCCGTCGGCCCCGCAGCTCAAGACCAACCCGCTGGAGGTGGCCAAGGCGGCCAAAGCGGCAGGTCAGCAGATCCCCGCCTATGTTGCCGAGCAGCTCAGCTCGGGTGCGCTTGAGATGTCATGCGAAGACCCAGATGCGCCAGAAAACTGGCCGCGAAATCTGTTCGTTTGGCGCTCGAACTTGCTGGGGTCGTCTGGCAAAGGGCACGAATATTTCCTGAAGCACCTTTTGGGCACGGATCACGGCGTTCTGGGCCGCGATCTGGGCGAAGAGGGAGGGCAGTTGCCCAAGGAGGCCAAGTGGCACGACCAGGCGCCGCAAGGGAAACTCGATCTGCTGGTCTGCATCGACTTTCGCATGAGCACGACGGCGGTCTATTCCGACGTGGTGCTGCCAACGGCGAGTTGGTACGAGAAGAACGATCTCAACACCTCAGACATGCACCCCTTTATCCATCCCCTGCAAGCAGCGGTAAACCCGGCCTATGAAAGCAAGTCGGACTGGGAGATCTTCAAGGGCCTGGCGGTGACCTTCCAACAGGTGGCGCCAGAGATATTGGGACAGGAGACCGACATCGTAGCTCTGCCGATCCTGCACGATACCCCAGCAGAACTGGCCCAGGACCAGGTCAAGGACTGGAAAAAGGGCGAATGCCCCCTGATCCCTGGCAAGACCGCGCCCAACTATATCGCCGTTGAGCGGGATTATACGGCAGTTGGTGATCGCTTCATGGCGCTGGGCCCGTTGATGGATAAGGTCGGCAACGGCGGCAAAGGTATCGCTTGGGACACCAAACACGAAGTCGAGCACCTGCGCGACCTCAACGGTGTTTGGCAAGAGGGCAACGCCAAAGGCTGTGCCAAAATCGTCAGCGATATTGACGCTGCTGAGGTGGTGTTGATGCTGGCGCCTGAGACCAATGGTGCAGTAGCGGTCAAAGCCTGGCAGGCTCTGTCCAAGGCAACGGGGCGCGAGCACGCTCACCTGGCCTTGCCGAAGGAAGACGAAAAGATCCGCTTCCACGACATAGCCGCTCAGCCGCGCAAGATCATCTCCTCGCCCACCTGGTCGGGCCTGGAGAGCGAGAAGGTTTGCTACAACGCGGGCTACACCAACGTCCATGAGTTGATCCCCTGGCGGACCCTCACCGGTCGCCAGCAGCTCTATCAGGATCACCTTTGGATGCGCGCCTTTGGCGAGGGCTTCTTGTCCTACCGCCCGCCGGTTGACCTGAAGACCATCACCCAAGAGGTCAACAAAGCCGCCCGGGATGGCGAGCCGCATGTGGTGTTGAACTTCATCACGCCGCACCAGAAGTGGGGCATCCACTCGACCCATTCGGACAACTTGTTGATGCTGACCCTCAATCGCGGGGGCCCCGTGATCTGGATATCAGAGAACGACGCGCAAGCCGCCGGGATCGTCGATAACGATTGGGTAGAGCTTTACAATGTCAATGGCGCCTTGACCGCGCGAGCGGTGGTCAGCCAGCGCATCAAAGACGGCACGACCTTCATGTATCACGCGCAAGAAAAGATCGTGAATACACCGGGCTCTCAAATGACGGGCAAGCGCGGCGGCATTCACAACTCGGTCACGCGCGCGGTGCTGAAGCCAACCCACATGATCGGCGGCTATGCCCAACAGTCCTACGGCTTCAATTACTACGGAACCGTGGGTGCCAATCGCGATGAATTCGTCATCGTGAAGAAAATGACCAAGGTCGATTGGCTCGACCAGACATCCAACCGCGAGGAGGCCGCACAATGAGGGTAAGAGCTCAAATCGGCATGGTGCTCAATCTGGACAAATGCATCGGTTGCCACACCTGTTCGGTGACCTGCAAAAACGTCTGGACCAGCCGCGAAGGCGTCGAATACGCCTGGTTCAACAACGTCGAGACCAAGCCCGGCTGCGGCTATCCTAACGACTGGGAGAACCAAGCGCGCTGGAACGGCGGTTGGCAGCGCAGCCGCTCGGGGCGCCTCAGCCCCAAGCAGGGCGGTAAATGGCGCATTCTGGCCAAGCTGTTCGCCAACCCCGATCTGCCCGAGATCGACGACTATTACGAGCCGTTTGATTTTGACTACGATAACCTGAAGTCGGCGCCCGAAATGCAGGCCTTCCCAACGGCGAGACCGCGCTCAAAGATCACCGGCGAGCGGATGGAGAAGATCGAAAGAGGCCCGAACTGGGAGGAAATTCTGGGCGGCGAGTTCTCAAAGCGTAGTCAGGACTACAACTTCGAAGGCGTGCAAAAGCAGATCTATGGTGAGTATGAAAATACCTTCATGCTGTATCTGCCGCGCCTGTGCGAGCACTGCCTCAACCCGGCCTGCGCGGCCAGTTGCCCTTCGGGTGCAATCTACAAGCGCGAAGAAGACGGCATCGTTTTGATCGACCAGGAAAAGTGCCGCGGCTGGCGCATGTGCGTGTCTGGCTGCCCCTACAAGAAGGTCTACTACAACTGGTCCACCGGAAAATCGGAGAAGTGTACGCTTTGTTATCCGCGGATCGAGAGCGGCAATCCAACGGTTTGCTCAGAGACCTGTGTTGGGCGCATCCGCTACCTGGGTGTCATGCTCTATGATGCTGACAAGATCTCCGAGGCAGCAAGTGCTGCCGCCACGACCGATCTTTATGACGCGCAACTGGGCTTGTTCCTGGATCCGAACGACCCAGAGGTGATTGCAAACGCGCGCGCCGATGGCATTCCTGAAGATTGGATCACTGCCGCTCAGCAGAGCCCCGTTTGGAAAATGGCCATGGAGTGGAAGGTCGCCTTTCCGCTGCACCCCGAATATCGCACCTTGCCGATGGTCTGGTATATCCCGCCTCTGTCGCCCATTCAAAACGCCGCTGCTGCGGGCGCGATTGGCTCGGATGGTGTCATGCCGGACGTGGCGAGCTTGCGCATCCCGCTGCGCTATCTGGCCAACATGCTAACCGCTGGCGATGAAGCCCCGGTCGCCCAAGCGCTGGAGCGTATGCTGGCCATGCGGGCCTACATGCGCGCCAAAACGCTAGACGGTGTGCGCGACGAGGCGCTGGCCGAGCAAGTCGGTCTGTCTGCAACCATGATCGAAGACATGTATAAGGTCATGGCGCTGGCCGACTATGAGGACCGCTTTGTCATTCCCACGACCCACCGCGAGCAAGTCGAAGCGGCCTATGACCTGAAAGGGGGATGCGGCTTTACCGACGGCAATGGCTGTTCGACAGGGATTTCCAAAACCTCCTTGTTTGGCGGCTCCAAGCGCCCCTTGACCATGCCGCTTCAGCAGCCAGGGGAGGGCCAATGATGGATCGGAGCCTAAAAGCCTTTTCGTTGATCTTGAGCTATCCGACCCGCGCTTTGCAGGCGGCCATGCCAGAGATTGCAGCGGTTCTGGTCGCCGACAGCCGCATGACGGCCGCCGCACGGCGTGATCTGCGCCCCTTGCTGGATGCTTTGGCGGGCGAGGATATCTATGATCTTGAGGAGCGCTATGTGCTGCTGTTTGATCGGTCTCGCAGCTTGTCGCTCAACCTGTTTGAGCATGTCCACGGCGAGAGCCGGGAGCGCGGCGGTGCCATGGTCTCGCTGCTTGAGACCTACCAAGATGCGGGATTTGAGCCTGCGACCACGGAGCTGCCGGACCACTTGCCGGTGCTGCTGGAGTTTTTGGCCATGCGGCCGGGCGAAGAGGCTCGGCAAATCTTGGCCGACGCCGCGCACATTTTCGGCGCTCTGGCAACGCGCCTTGAGCGGCGTGACAGCGCCTACGCGCCGGTCTTTGCAGCGCTCGGTCAGCTTGCGGGCGCGGCGGTGGACCCTCAAGCCCTAGCCACGCTGGAGGCCGAGCCCGAGCCCGACCCCAACGACTTGGAGGCGCTCGATGCGGTCTGGGAGGAAGCCGAGGTCCGCTTTGGCCCCGATCCCAATGCGGGATGCCCGCAAGCCCGCGATCTTCTTGCCCGTATGAACGAGCCCCCACGCCACCTGGCCCCCGAGGCCGCAGCCGCCGCAGAATGAAGGAGGCAGCCATGAACAGCTTTCTGTTTGGAATATATCCCTATATCGCGCTTTCGGTCCTGATTATTGGATCGATCGCCCGCTATGAGCGCGATCCCTTTACCTGGAAGAGCGAGTCCAGTCAGCTCTTGCGCCGCAAGCAGTTGATTGTGGGCTCGATCCTGTTTCACCTGGGTGTCTTGGTGATCTTCTTTGGCCACCTAGTCGGCTTGTTGACGCCAATCTGGGTCTTTGACGCGCTCGGCATCAGCCACGAAACCAAACAACTCTTGGCGATCATTGCGGGCGGCTCCGCTGGTGTCATCGCGCTGCTCGGCGGGCTGCTGTTGTTGTTGCGCCGCACCAGCGATCCGCGCATTCGCAAGACCTCGCGCTTTGCCGATGTTGCGATCTTGGTACTGCTGTTGGCACAGCTTGCCCTGGGACTGGGCACGGTCCCGGTCAGTTGGCAGCATGCCGATGGTCACGAGATGGTCAAGTTCATGACTTGGGCGCAGATGATCTGGACCTTCCAGCCGGGCGCCGCCGCCTATGTGGCCGAGGCTGCATTGGTCTTTAAACTGCACATCGTTTTGGGCCTGACCATCTTCCTGGTCTTCCCTTTTACCCGCTTGGTTCACCTGCTCTCTGGCTTGGCAGCGCCGCTGCGCTATCTGGTGGCGCGGCCGGGCTACCAGATTGTGCGCTCGCGTCGCACCGCCCCGCTGGCACCGCGTGCGCGCTCGCAGGCCGGGCGCGCCAGCCAGCGGGAGCCCGCAAGCAAGAGCAATGCCAGGCCGAGTGAGAGGCCTTCATGACTGCTCAGCCTTTACCAAGCATCACCGTCAACGGGCAGGTCGTGCCCTACGGCATCATCGCTGCCGAGGTGCAAAACCATAGCGCTCCCAAGGGCAAGCCTGGCCTTGCATGGCACAAGGCCGCCCAGGCTATCGCGGTTCGAACGCTCCTGCTGCAAGAGGCGCAGCGACGCGCCGTTGCAGCGGACATGCAGGAGCTGGCTCCAGGGCGCTGGGAGACGCGCGAAGAGGCACTCATTCGCGCCCTGCTGGAGGAGGCGGTGCAGGTCATCCCCCCAAGCCGGGACCAGATCCGCGCGCACTATGAGGCGCATCTTGAGCGCTTTCGTAGCCTAGCGCTGTGGCAGGTCTCCCACATTCTGTGCGCTTGCGATCACCACGACGCCGATGCGCGCCAGATTGCGCTCGACAGAGCCCAAACGATCTTGGCCCAGATTCAAAATCCAGCACGCGACTTTGCTGTGCTCGCCCAGGCGCACAGCGATTGCAGCTCCAAGGTGCATGGCGGCGCCCTCGGACAGCTGCGCCCCGGCGATGCGGTGCCCGAATTTGAGGAGGCCTTGGCCGACATCAATCAGGGCGCGGTCTGTGACGTTCCGATCAAAACGGGTTTTGGCTGGCACATCATCTATGTCGAGGCTAAGGCCGAGCCGATGACCCTGCCGCTGGAGGCCGTTGCAGGCACCATTGCCGAGGCCCTGGAGCGCGCGCGCTGGTCCCAAGGCGCGCGCGATTTGGTGGCTGACTTGGTGGCTGCCGCCGAGCTGGTCGGCGTAGCCTTTGATCGGCCCCTAGCGCAGGAGGCAGAGCGGTGAGAAAGCAAGCATACATCAGCAAGGTGGACAGAGGGGGCAGCACGTCGGTCGTGCCGCCCTCGGGTCACCCGCTGGATATGCTCTATGAGGATCACATGTTGGAGCGGGAGATCTGTGCGCTCATCGATCGCCTGGCGTCCAGCCAAAGCGCCGACCGGGGCGCGGCCCTGCTCGCTTGTCATTTCTTGCGCTGCCAATTGCCCGCGCACATGCACAGCGAGGAGGCGGATTTGTTTCCTTTGCTGCGGGCGCGCTGTGAGGACGAAGACGAAATCGACCGGGCTCTGGACCGCTTGGAGAGCGATCATCGCGCCATCGAAGCCGCCTTGCCTGGCGTTGTGAGGGTGCTTGATCGGGTTGGCCTTGGTGCGCAGAGTTTGTCGGTCGCCCAATGCCAAGGGCTGCTTGACTATACCGCTACCGCGCGGCGTCATCTGATCTTCGAAAACGCGATCGTCCTGCCTCTGGCGCGCGCGCGACTGAGCGAAGCGGACCTTCTGAGCCTCAGCAGGCGTTTTGTCGAACACCGCCGGGCGGCGCGCCGTCGGGAGGGGTGCCATGCTCCGTGATTTGTTTGATCGCAACGCAGTTTGGTCGCAAGGCCGCTTGACCAGTGATCCCGGGTATTTTGAGCGTCTGGCAGGTCTGCAAGCGCCCGAGTTCTTTTGGATCGGTTGCTCGGACAGCCGAGTTCCGGCCAATGTGGTGGCGGGCTTGGATCCAGGCGAGGTCTTTGTTCATCGCAATGTTGCTAACGTGGTTCACTCGTCGGATATGAACCTCTTGTCAGCGCTTGAGTTTGCCGTCGAGGCGCTGTCAGTGCGCGAGATTATCGTCTGTGGCCACTACGGCTGCGGTGGGGTGAAGGCCGCGACCGAGGACATGCCGCATGGCCTGGCCGATCACTGGCTTGAGCCCATCCGCCGGCTGGCCCGCGCCTACGCTGTTGATCTTGCCCAGTGCAGCGACGATGAGGCACGCCGCGACCGACTGGCCGAACTGAATGTTATGGAAGGCGTGCGGCGGGTCTGTGAAACGCCCATCTTGCAGAAGGCCTGGCAGCGCGGCGCTGATTTGCGCGTCCATGGCTTGATCTATGGACTGAAGGATGGGCGCCTGCGTTCGCTCGATTGCTCGATTGGTCCTGGCCATTTTCAGGAGGGCGAGGGATGCTCGACACCTCCAAGGTGATGCTGGCGGCTTGTTCCTGCGACCCTGGCAATGGCCCGTTTGGCGCGGCACGGCCCAAGCAGCTCGATCAGGCGCTTGAGGCGATCGCGGGGCGGCTCATCGCTGTTGCAACTTGCGCCATGCACAGTAAGGCAGGCTTCAGCGACATGCGCCCCGCCCGGCTGCTGGGCAGTGTCGCACTGGGACGCAATGGGACGCGCTGGGACGCGCTGGGACGCGCCGTGATTGATGTGCCACAAGGGCTCGGCTTGGTCCCTATCTGAGAGTTGCGAGGAGATCGGCAATGAAAATCGCTTACACCATGGCAGAAAAGCGCGGCGATACCGACCTGCTGCTGTTTGAGTTCGCCAAGCGCCTGGTCGCTGCGGGGCGCCAGCCCGCCGGAACCGTGCAAGTCAACACGGAGCGCCAGCACGGCCAGCCCTGCGACATGGATGTATGGGTCTTGCCAGATGGGCCAACGATCCGCATCTCGCAGAGCCTAGGGCAGGGCGCGCGGGGGTGCCGCTTGGATGCCGCCGCGCTTGAGAGCGCCGTTGCCCAAGCTGAAGCGGCGCTTGCTGAGGGCTGTGACTGCTTGATCGTCAACAAGTTCGGCAAGCACGAAGCTGAGGGGCGCGGATTTCGTGGCTTGATCGCCGAGGCGTTGGCGCAGGATCTGCCAGTTATCGTGGGCCTGAATGCGCTGAATGCGGACGCGTTTTTGGACTTTACCGGCGGAATGGCCGAGCAGGTCGATGCCGACCCAGCGGCCCTGTGGCAGTGGCTGGAGCTAGACAGATAGGGCACGTTCCACGTCGCGCTTCATGGCTTCGATGGCCTCGATCAGCAGCATCTTGAATGCCTGCGGGGCAAGCGCGGGCCGCGTGTAGCCGGGCGTCAGAACCGAAACGCTGTTGCTGACCCTGGGCTTAAAGCGCCGCATGACCAAGCGCTTTTCGGCGTGATCTTGGAGCATATAGCTGTAGGCCGTGATCATATCGCAGATCATGTAGCCTGCTCCGGCGATGACGAATTGCAGGCCCGGCAAACTGGTCCGCAGCTCAAAGCGCCTGTTGAACCGGCAGCCTTGTGCGCGGAACTGCGCCTCGGTCTGGATCGCGGTGGTGTGCCCGTCGAACAGAGCGGCCATCGGCTTGCCGTCCAGATCGTGGGGCGTGACGTAGGGCGCTGAGGCCAAGGGGTCATCGACCGGGACAACGCAAACACACTCTAGGTCAAAATCAACCTGGTCGATCGAAGCGCGCGGGGCGGGGGTCTCAGAAAATCCGATGTCGTAGTGTTGTGAGGCGATGAGATCTTCGACGACATCCGAAGAACGCATCGTAAGAGCCACCTCCAAGTGGTCCTTACCTGCGAGAAAATCGGTCAGCAGACGTGGCAGAAAAATGCTGGAGGCTGCGGGGTGGCAGGCAATTCGAAGTTTGCCTTCCTCCAAGTTTCGGATGCGCTGAACGGTCCTTTCGGTCCGGTCGATTCGATCGAGAATCGCCTCCGATTCTTCCAAAAAGTAAAGCGCCTCAGGCGTTGGGGTGAGTTTTCCGTGTTCGCGGACAAAAAGTGCAAAGCCCAATTCGTCCTCAAGATTGGCGATCATCGTGCTGACCGCTGGCTGCGTGCGGCCGACCGCTCGCGCTGCCTGTGAGATTGAGCTGCTGCGCATGACTTCGCGGAAGGTTGTGAGTTGACGCAGAGTAAGATTCATATCGATCCATAAACCAAATTGATAAACCTAGAATAGTTTTAAATTTGCTTTTATGGGGCTTGTCCAGTGAAATCCCGCAAACAAGCGTTTGGACGCCGTAAGGGAGAAACAATGGATAGGTTTGCGAAGTATCTGCTGACCGGGCTGATTTTGATCGTTGCCCTGGGGCAGTTTGTGCAGGTCATTACCCGCTATGTTCTTCAGATCCCTGTCATGGGGCTTGAAGAAACCATGCTCTACCCCACGGTTTGGCTCTACATGCTGGGTGCGGTCAACGCCTCGCGCGAGAACACGCATATCCGGGCGAACGTCCTTGAAATTTGGCTCACGAGCGAGCGCCAGCACACGATCCTGGCGATCATCGGCGAGATCATCAGCCTTGCCATTGGCCTTTGGCTGTTGAGCTGGGCTTGGAACTTCACGCGCTACGCTTGGCGGGTCTGGAAGGAGAGCCCGACCCTCTACATCCCCACATTCTACGCTGACGTTGCGTTGGTTCTCGGGCTGGGCCTGATGATGATCTACACCGCCTGCCACCTTTGGGGTCACATTCGCAGCCTAACACAAGGGTCCGCCAAATGATCGAAATCGCGCTGCTCGCCATCGCCGTTCTGGTGATCACACTGACATTGGGCGTGCCCCTGCCGTACTGCTTCGGCGGAGCCCTGATGGTGATGTACTTCATTGGTGATGTCACCATGAAGGGTATGGTTCTCTGGGGTTTTCAACAGCTTGGCAACCCGGTGCTGCTTGCAATTCCGCTGTTCGTCTTGGCGGGCACCATCATGTCCGAAAGCGGGATTGCGGCCTCGCTTCTGCGCTTTGTCAATGCATTCATCGGCCACGTTCGTGGCGGCCTCGGCGTCGTCGCAGCCGTGAGCTGCGCGGTGATCGGAGCCATCTCAGGATCTGGTTTGACCGGCATCGCAGCCATCGGCCCGCTGCTGATCCCCGAGATGGAAAAGCGCGGCTATCCGCGTGAGTACGCGACTGCGTTGATCGCCAACTCCTCCATCCTCGGCCTGTTGATCCCGCCCTCGGTGACGATGATCGTCTACGGCTGGGTCACCGACACCTCGATCTTGGCCTGCTTCCTGGCAACGCTGGGGCCGGGCTTGTTGATCATGGTCAACTTCTCGGTCGTGAACCTGTGGATGTCGCGTAAATTCGACCTCAAGCTGGATGAGAAGCCCAGCTTGGGCGCGCTGACCAGCGAAGTCACCAAGCGCGGGATCAACGCTTTTCCGGCGCTGCTGATGCCGGTCATGATCCTTGGTGGCATCTATGGGGGCATTATGACCCCGACCGAGGCGGCCGCACTGTCTGTCATCTACGCCATTCCCGTGGGGTTCATGATCTATAAGGGGCTGCGTTGGGACAACTTCCTGTCGGCTGGCAAAGAGGCCGCCACAGCGGTCGGCGCGATCATGATCATGATCTTGTTCTCGATGATTCTGGGGCAGATGTACGTCTATGAGAGCATTCCTCAACAACTGGTGAGCGCCATTTTCGGGATCACAGAAAACAAGGTGGTCCTGCTGATCTTGATCAACATCTTGCTGTTCTTGGTCGGCATGGTGGTCAACGACGTCACCGCAATCATCCTGATCGCCCCGCTGCTGTTGCCCTTGATGCAGGCTATCGGCGTCAGCCCCATCCAATTCGCGGCCATCATGGGGGTCAATACTGCCATGGGCGGTGTCACCCCGCCCTATGCGTCAATCCTCTATCTGGGCGCGCGCATCGGCAAGGTGAAGGTCACCAAGGTGATCCCCCCGGCCATGATCCTAATTGTGACAGGTTACGTCCCGGTCGTCTTTTTGACGTCGCTCTGGCCTGAGCTGTCGCTCTTCCTGCCGAGACTGTTCGGCTACTAAACCTGATGTTTCAAACGAGGAGAACACCATGAAACATTTCCTAACCGGAACCGCTGCGGTTGCCCTGATGGCCGTTGCTGGGCTTGCCTCGGCAGCAGATTTGAAAATGAGCCACGTTCGTCCGCAGGGCGCCACCATCGACGTGGAACTGCGCGCTTTTGCCGAGAAGATCTCGGCTGCGACTGGCGGTGATGTGAACATCAACCTGTTCCCCGCCTCAGCGTTGGGCGACTACACCACCGTTCAAGAGCGCATCAGCGTTGGCGCTATCGACATGGCTACCCAGCCCGCTGCGACGGCCGCAGACCGCCGCATGCAGATCAGCTCTTTCCCCTTCATTGCGGGGAACTGGGATCAGGCGCGCAAGGCCTATGGCCCGAACGGTGCTGTGCGCGATGTGATGGTTGAGCTTTACGCCAAGCAGGACATCACCATGCTGGCTGCATACCCCGTCTATTTCGGCGGCATTTCTTTGAACACCGATCCGGTTAACCCCGGCGATCCCTCTAAGTCCAACGGCATCAAGGTGCGCGTTCCGGGCATCAAGAGCTTCCAGTTGACCGGTGCGGCTTTGGGCTACATTCCCTCGCCAATCCCCTTCTCAGAAGCCTTCACGGCCATTCAGACCGGTGTGGTTGATGGTGTGATCGGTTCGGGCGCAGAAGGCTACTACGCTTCGTTTCGTGACGTGACCAAGGCCTACATCCCGGCCAACACCCACTTCGAGGTTTGGTACATGATCATCTCAAACGAGTCGCTGGCTGGCCTTGATGCCGACGATCAAGCGGCTCTGAAGTCAGCGGCAGCCGAGTTTGAGGCGCAGCGCTGGACCGTTGCCGAAGCAGACCAGGGCAAGTGGGAGAAGCGCTTGGCTGATGAGCTGGGCACCAACGTTGTTAGCCTGACAGATGCGGAGCTGGCCGCTATGGCCGCCAAGGTCCGCGCAGATGTGTGGCCGAAGGTCTTGGAGGACGTGGGCGTCGAGTGGGGCCAAGCGATCTTGGACAAGGTTGCGAACTAAGGCACCTGCTGCCTGAGCACGGAAGCGGTGGGCTCGCCCATCGCTTCCACCCTATTTTTTATTGCGATAAGTGGTGAGCCCTGTGGATACGGATTATGCCATCGTTGGTGGCGGCGTGGTCGGCCTTTCCATTGCTTGGGGGCTGTTGAAACGCGGAAAACAGGTGGTGGTTCTGGACGGCGACGATGGCAGCTTTCGCGCCAGTCGCGGAAATTTCGGCCTGGTATGGGTGCAGTCCAAGGGGCTCAACCTGCCACGCTATGCCGAATGGAGCCAGCAATCGGCTGCCGCTTGGAAGGGGTTTTCCAACGAGCTGGAGCAGGTGTCAGGCCGCAGCCTGGGCCTGGAGCAAAACGGCGGCTATGATTTCCATTTCTCCGAACAGAGCCTTGAAGCAACGGTTCAAAAATACGAAGGCTTGAAACAGAAGCTGGATGGGAACTACCCCTTCGAGGTCCTGGGGCACAACGCCCTGCGTCGCGAGGAGCCGGAGATTGGCCCGAGTATCGTGGGTGCAATTTTGCACCAGCAAGATGGCCATGTGAACCCTCTGCGCTTGCTGCAATCGCTGGCGCAGGGCGTGCGAGAGCTGGGGGGCAAGGTGTTGGTCAACAAGACCGTTGTCGAGGTTGCCAGACCCAGTGGTTCTAGCGGTGGGTTTCACATCGCTTGTGATGATGGCAGCCTGGTGTCGGCCGAAAAAGTTGTTTTGGCGGCGGGGTTGGGCGCTGCCGAGTTGGGGCCGAAATTGGGGTTCTTGGCGCCTGTGTCGCCCTTGAAGGGGCAGAACTTGGTGACAGAAAAACTGCCACGCTTCATCAATCGCCCCTCGCTTTATGCGCGCCAGGTCAACGAGGGCGGCGTGCAGATCGGGGTCAGCACCGAAAAAACGGGTTTGGATGACGGCGAAACCGTCGAGACCTTGGCATCCATCGCTGCAAAGGCGATCCAGGTTTATCCCTGCCTCGATCAAGCCCAGGTGGTGCGCACCTGGGGGGCTTTGCGGATCATGTCGCCCGACGGCCTTCCGATCTACCAAGAGAGCCAAACGATGCCCGGTGCATTCCTTGTGACGTGCCACAGTGGCGTGTCTTTGGCGGCCGCGCACGCTTGCTATCTGCCTGATTGGCTGGAAAAGACCGATGCCGCGCCGAATTTGGAGGTGTTCCGTGAAGACCGATTCAGCCTTTGAATTCCTGGCCGAGCCCAGACGCTTAGCCACCGTGACCTTCGACGGTCAAGCATACCAGTTGCCAGTGGGTGAGAACTTGGCTGCGGCCCTGCTAGCGGCGGGCGTGTCCAGCTTGCGGCAAACTCCGGTTTCAGGCGCCCCGCGCGCTCCTTTTTGCATGATGGGCGCGTGTTTCGACTGCTTGGTTCGTATCAACGGCGCGACCCGGCAGGCCTGCATGACCGACATCTATGAGGGCTTGGTGGTCGAAAAAATGATGCTGCCCGGAGGCCTGGAGCATGACTGATACAAACTTGGCGATCATCGGCGGCGGCCCAGCGGGCATGGCCGCGGCGGTGGTGGCTGCTCAGGCTGGCTTGTCCGTCACGCTTTTGGATGAACAGCGGCGCTGCGGTGGACAGATCTACCGCGGTATCGAAGATACCAGCGCGTCGCGCGCCCAGATTTTGGGCCCAGACTATCTAGCGGGCAGGCCGCTTGCCGAAGCGCTCAAGGCTGCCCCGGTTTCCTATGTCCCGAGCGCCACCGTTTGGCAGGCCGGGCGCGACGGCTCGCTAAGCTATCTGGTGGATGGAGCGTCAAAAACCCTTGTGGCCGATCGCCTGCTGATCGCAACCGGCGCTTTGGAGCGTCCCGTGCCCCTACCAGGCTGGACTTTGCCTGGGGTTATGATGGCAGGCGCAGGGCAAATTCTGCTCAAGCAATCAGGGCTGGTCGCCAAGCGTGCGGTGCTGGCGGGCAGCGGACCTTTGCTCTATCTGATTGCGGCCCAGATGGTGCGCGCGGGCAGGCCGCCTCTGGCCCTTGTGGAAACCCAAACCAAGGCCGACCTGCTTCAGGCTCAGCGCTATCTTGCTGGCGCATTGCGCGCTTGGCCCTATCTGGCCAAGGGGCTGGGGTTGATCGCCGAACTGAAGCGCGCGGGCGTTCGCCGTTATCAGGGCGCATCGGATCTTAGGATCGAAGGGGATGTGCGTGCCGAAGCGCTGGTCTTCAAACACCGCCAGGGCTCCGTGCGCCTTGCCTGCGATACGCTGTTTTTGCACATGGGGGTTGTGCCCAACACCCAATTGAGCCGTGCAATGAATTTGGATCATGCCTGGGATGCAGGCCAACAGAGCTTTCGTCCGGTTATCGACCCTTGGGGGCTGTCATCGGCAGAGCGGGTCTATATCGCTGGCGATGGGGCCGGGATCTTCGGTGCCAAGAGCGCAGAGATCGCGGGCCAGATTGCGGCCTTGAAGATCGCTGCCGATCTGGGGCAGATCACAGATAGGGCGCTCCAGCGGCGGGTAGCTCCGTTGTTTCGAGCGCAGGCGAAAGAAGCTGCAGTTCGCCCCTTCCTGGATACGGCCTACCCCCCGTCAAAGGCTGCGCTCCAGCCTGGCGACGCCACGATCATTTGCCGTTGCGAGGAAGTAACAGCAGGCGACATTCGTCGCTATGCCGCAATGGGATGCCAGGGCCCCAACCAAACCAAAGCCTTTGGGCGTCCGGGCATGGGGCCGTGCCAGGGGCGCTATTGCGGCCTTACGGTGTCCCAGGTGTTGGCGCAGGCTAACCAGCGCAGTTTGGATCAGACTGGCTACTACCGCATCCGAACCCCGATCAAACCCCTGACCTTGGGTGACTTGGCGCAATTGGATGAAAGTGGCGGTGGCGGCAAGGATGGCATCGACCTGGGGTGATGTCGATCTCAAGGGCTGGGTTCGCGCAAGGCTCGTGATGGGCGCGGCCCCAAAGGCTCTCGCCATTTGGGTTTGGCGCTAGGCGTCGGCGAGCAGCTCGGCATAGTGCTGGCGCAGGGTGTCCAGGAAGATCGCCAAATCCTGATCGAAATCGTCGTCCAGTCGCCTCAGGTGCGGGCGGAGCAGCCGGGTATAGGTCTCCAGGCTTTCGCGCGCCATCAGCAAGGCGGGCTCCATGGCTTCAAACTCGGTGGCCAACTCGGCGCGGGGGCGCTCCAAGCTCTTCAGGCGCTCCTTGGCAAGAATGCGCAGGCCCTCTTGCGACATGGGATCGGCGCTCGAGTCCTCGGCCCGGCGCAGGCCATAGGCGACTGTCAGCCATTTGCGCAGCTTGTCGCTCAGCTTGTCCAGCGCGCCCACCAGCGCTGCGTAGCTGACGGCATCGCGGCCATCCATACGGCTGGCAGGGTTGGCAAGGGTCTTGGCTGCAAAGCGTAAGTCGTTGGAAATACCCGCTTGTATGGGATGGAAGCAGGTCATTTTCAGCCAGCTAGCCCAGAGCACCGGCAGGCAGTCGCTGCAAGCCAACAGAGACTCGATGGTGTCCAGATCGGCCTTGTTGAACAGCTTGATTTCAGCGTGCAGCAACCGCGCTTGGAAGCGCTCCAATTGGCTTTCCTCGCTATTGGTCTCCAGGATCTGGCTGGACTGCGCATAGCCCATGGTTGACTGTAGGTCGGCCATGGCGGCGCTGGCGGCCTCGACGATATGATCGTCGCGCGCCTCGGCGCCGGTCAACCCATCAAGCAGCCGAGCCTGGCGCTTGGTCTCCAGCGACTGCACGCAGGCCCAGAAGCAAGATTTGTAGGTGGTCAGGCGCGTATTGCTAGGGTGCTGCCACAGCTCCAGCACAGGATCGAAGCCCTGGTGGGCGCTGAAGTCATCAGGCAGGCAAGAATCGACCAGCTTTAGGGTCTCGGCCGCCGCGCCTTCTTTGAAATGGTTGGCTCTGTAGCGGTACCACAGCTTGGATAGATCGCGCACTAGACCGTTGAAGCTTGCAGTATCACCCCTGTCTAATGAGTTGACTTTGCTCAATAAATCCAAAATATCCGGCGTATGCTGATAGTTGTCACAGCCCAGAATGAACTGGGCAATCTTGGCAATCTGCTGCACCTTATAGCGGGTGAGGCGCAGGCGCTGAGCGCCCACGTCCAGCATGAGGCTGCCATCCTTGTCGGGCAGGCAGGCTTGGCTGCCGTCCTGTGCCATCTGACGCAAAGCATGCCACAGATCGCGGCCATCGCGCAGGATTGCCATCGGCCCGTCGCTGGCCAAGGGGGCATCAGGTCCGGCGCACAAAGCCCATTGTAGCCGCAGCCAAGCCCAGATCGGTTTGTCTTTGTTGTTCGACCAACCGGCCATGAGCGCACGGGCAACATCGCGCTTAAACTGGCGCGAATAGTCGGCATCGTGAAACAAGGCTTGGAATTCGGACCTTGCCGTGTCCGACCAAAGCGTCATGAGACTGCCTTGCACCATTATCGCTTTCCCTTATGGGTTATTCTTATGTCAACTAAACTCTCTTGCTGCCTCAATAACAACCTGAAAGCTGACCAAATTAAGACCGTTGCCCAAGATTTGGCCAAAAAAAGAGGCCGTGCGGGGGCACGGCCTATGATGGGATCGCTTAACCGTCTGGTTATGCGAAGGATTTTCGGTCTTAGTAAGAACGCACCTGCAGGACTTCTACGATGATCTCGTTCTGACCGTTGGTGCGGACCGAGCCGACAACACCCATGGCATCCAGCATCAGGCGCAAGTTGCGAACCAGGCGACCTTGGTCTGCTGAGGTCTTGTAGTCGTAGGTGGCGCTGGCGAAGTTTGAAGCCACGATGTCAACATCGAAAGCACAAGACCAAGAGGACAAGAACTGCTCGACAGCGGTGATGCGGTAGTTATCGAAGCCCTGGAAGGTCAGCGAGAAGTTGGTCGGCAAGTTGCGGCACTCTGGGTTCGGGTAGCGCGGAGCCAATTGACCACCAGTACCGTTCTGGTTGTTGCCAACGACGGGCTGGGTCGGCTGGACTGGCTGAGTGGGTTGGGTCGGAACGATGACCTGCTGGTGACCGCCGAAGGCCAGACCAAGCGGGCCAGCGAGTTGGATCGCCATTTGGTTCGCTGCGTCGCGAGCCAGGACATCGAAATTATCCGAAACGAAGCGCTTCACACACTCTTGCGAGGGTTGGCCGTTGTTGCCAGTGCCGGCCGCACAACCCGTGAAGGGTACGCCAGCGGTGTTCAGCGTCAGGCGGTCGCCGCCCAGGAACTGGTTATCCAGCATGTTGAGCGCTTGATACTCCAAGGTGCCTTGCAGCTTGGCAATGCCGGTATAGGGATCTTTAACCGCTTCAGCGTAGGCCGAATAGGTGATCACGACGTCCAGCTTGGGGTTGGTGAAGTTGCGTGCGAAGGAGATGACCTCTTGTTCGCCGCGACGGTGGTTATCCTGGTTGTAGTTTGGAAACTGAATGGCCAGGGCCGCTTCGTTGTAAACGTCAAAGCCGCCGATGTTATATTGTGCCATCAGGCGCTGGTAGTCGGGAGAGCGGACGGTATTCTGGAAGACGCGCAGAATTGAGTTCTGAATGCGGTTACCAGCTTTCAGGGATGCGCTGTCACCATCGACCTGCATGACCATGACCTTCACGGTCTGGGCAGAGGCAGCAGTAGCAGCACCGAACAGTGTGAGGCTGGCCAAGCCAGCAGCGGCGAGAAGGCGTTTCATGACGTTGTCCTTTTGTGTCAGTGAAGTTGATCGCTTGATGCAGAGGGGGTGGGATAGGCAGGTTGAAAAATGTCTCGTTTCTGCAAGTTTCGTCTCAGTTTGCGGTAAATACGCTGTTTTTTTCTGACCTCCGGGTCTGGCAAACCAGGTGCGTCTGGCGCTGACGGAAAAACCCCGGCCCTGGTTGGGGCTGGGGTCTTGGGGCGCCAAGGGGTGCCAGGCGGCGCTTGGGGGATGCGCGGTTTTGGGGCAGGTGGCGCTAGGGGCGGCCTTGTACGGCAAAAGCCAGGCTCGGCTCGACCGGAATGCGCAGCGACTTCAAAAAGGTAATCAAGGCGGCTTGGTCTTGATCGCTCAAACGTCGGAACAGCGCGACCGAGGCGTTGGCCTCAGAAGGTGCCAGACCCGCGTTGCCCTGCGGCGCACGACAGGTGTCGTCGGCATGAGCCAGGATGGCCTCCCGCAAGCTCAGAGCGCGACCGTCGTGCATATAGGGGGCTGTGTTGGCCACGCCCCACAGGGGCCGGGTCAGGTAGAGGTCGCGTTCGACCAACAGGCCCTCGCGGTCAACCTGCTGACCAAAGGGATCAGCCAGGCAGGCCCCCATGCGGTGGCGCTTCAGATCGCTGAACAGGGGCACATCCACTTGACCGTCGGGGTAGGCGGGCAAGCGCGGATATGAGGCGGGCAGCGCGTCAACGCTGGGATCTTCCATGTTGAGATCAAAGGCATAGGAGCCCACCAGCTCACGCACGGCAGTGGTCAGGCTCTCTTGGGCGGCCTTCTCGTTGCCGGGGCCAGCTTGGCGGGCTTCGGCGGCCAAAAGGTCGATCGGCAAGGGGCGATCTTTGGGGCTGGCAACGCCCAGGCCAATGCCGTCATCCACGACGGTTGGCCCATCGCGCAGGCTCTCCTGGCGTTCGCCCAGCTCCTGGCGGAAGTTGTTGGGGTTGTGGATGCCCACCCAGGGGCTTTCCATGCGCAGGTTGGTCTTGTGGCAGCTTGCACATTGCGCGTCCTGCTCAAACACCTGTTGGCCACGGGCCAGCAAGGTCGCCTCAAGCGGGTTTGAAGCCGTACGCTGGATCGGCGGGCGGTTGGACAGAGCAAACAGGGTCAGGGCGGTGACTTCGCCGACGCTGACCTCGTTGTGCACGCCGTCTTGGTCGGCATCGCTGGTGCCGGGGAAGGCCTCATCGGGCTGCATGCCAAAGTGGAAGTTCAACGCGTCGCGCACGAAGTTGCGCATGTTGGAGGCGATGCCTTTCCATTGGAAGGGGCGCACAACGAAGTCGTGCGACACGCCTTCAATGCCAGAGCAGTCTTCTTCAAAGCCGGGCAGAGCGCCGCAGACACCCTCAACGCTTGAGCCACCATTGGCGCGCTTCAGCGCAGCGTAGATGCCAAAATTGACGCCCTTGGAGGTCAATTGCGCTTCGTACCAGTTGCCCGGATCATCGGCGGCAGCTTGCAAGACCAGCTCGCGCAGATAGAGCAGGTCAACAGTCATCTCCTGAGCCAGCTTTTGGGTGTAGCCCGCGCCCATGACATGGGGCGGATTGCGCAGATACATGAAGGCGGCAATGTGGTCAGGCGAATGACCCTGGGCACGCATTTCGGCCAGCAGCCAGCCCGGCGGGTTGGCTTGCAGCAGGGGATTGATCATAGCGTTGACCGAAATGCCGCCTGAGCCTGCGACGCGATCTGGCCGCGCGCTCAAAGCACTGGTCTGGGTGTCGGTGAGTTGATCGACACCGGTCAGGTTGTGGCACTCAAGGCAATTCTGGCTATCCAGGCCATGGATGCGCAGATAGCGCACATTGGGGAAGAACTCGAAGGCTGAACCCGGTGTGTTGCGGAGCTGATCCAAACGGCGCATGCGCGGCCCGCCGGGGCCTTCGCCCCAGCCGTCTTGGTTGGTAAAGGGCTGGGTGAAGAGGTGGCGGCCAATTTCTTGGATCTCGCGGAAGCTGAGCGCACCGGTTTCGATGTCGGCTTGATCAACGCGCTGGCTTGCGACTAGCGACTGGTTGGCGTCGGCTGGGCGCGGGAATTGCGGGGCTTGGTGGTTGGCGGGGCTGGGTGTTGCATCGGCCTGCTGATCCGCTGGTGGCGTGCCGGCACGTCGCTTGACCAACGTCGGCTGGGCGCTGCTATCGCCTTGGTCTTGGTTGTTGGTCTGCGGGGTCGCGGGGGGCGCCGGTGGTGC
>CAZHYF010000009.1:19702-28179 GCA_964536635.1 uncultured Rhodospirillaceae bacterium
GGTGCGGGCGGTGCTGGGAGGGTGTTGACCTGCGGCGGCGGTGCGGGCGGCGTTGGCTGCAACAGCCCACCGCCAGAACAGCCCGGAGCATCCGGGTTGAAAATACAGTTGAGGTTTTGGCTCATGGCCGGGCTGGAGATCAGCAGCAAACTGGCGGTCACGAGACCAGCGCGCAGCGGGCCAAACCGCTGTAGGCGCGGGCCGCTCGTTACGACGCTGAGCAGAGAGGATTTGCGGTGCATAAGCGGGGCTCCATGGCTGGGGTGGCTTTTGCGCCCAGGGAGGAAGCGGGCGCTGGTGCAACGCCGGGCACCCGTGCTGCTTGCCATGCAAGCAGGGCCGGGCGGCCGGTCCACCGGATGGGGTAGGCGAGAAAGCAAGTGGGAAAAGGAGGGCAAAAATTGCGGCGCCGCGCTGCGGGTCTCATGAGGGGCGCTGCACAAAAAGACCCGGTACCGCCAAAGGGCAGAGCCGGGCCTCTAGCAGCAAGGTTGGCGGGCGCCCTCAGCGAACCTCGACCAAGAACAGCATCTCGCCGAAGCCTTCGACGCGGCGCAGGTTGGCGAGTAGGGCCTCGGTCACCGCGCTGGGCTGGAATTGGTAGGGCTCGTTGTTGGCGTCGAGCTGTTGGCTAAAGGCCTGCTGCCAGGCGGCTAGGGCCTCGGGCGACCAAGCGCTGTGGGTGACGCACTGAACGAAGAAATCGTAGGTGCCGCTCTGGCCAACCTGGCCAACCGCGAAATCAAACGAGGCGGCTTGGCCTGGATAAAACAGCTCGCCCGCGCGGCCGTCTTTACCCTTCAACGCCATAGGGCCTTCGCTGAGCAGGAAGGATTCGTTGCTCTCATCATTGGCCAAGCAGAGCGCGCTTTGCGGCTGACCAGACTCATTGAGCAGTTTGAAGCGCAGTGTATCGCCCCAGCGCAGTTTGAGCACCTCGCTTGCGCCTTTGACCGGCGAGGGATTACGGGCGGCGAAGATCTGGCTCAGCGCTTGCGGTGAAGCCTGGTCGTCGCTCTTGTTGAGTGGGTCAAGGCCCAACTCCAGCTCGCGCTTGTCAGTCATGCCGCCGTTGTCGCTGTCGGCCAGCAGGGGATCGGTTTGGAACAGCTTGACTTCATCGCCGTCTTTCAGGCCATCGCCATCGCTGTCGGCTTTCTTGGGATCGGTGCCTTGCTCGCGCTCCTCTTTGTCGAACAGGCCATCTTCGTCGCTGTCGCGCGGGTGAGCATCCAGGTCACACTTGAAGGCCTTGACCCGCGTGGCGGGGGTCGAGATCAACTCGACCACGCCGTCTTTGATCAGGGTAAATTTGGTGGCATAGATCACCTCACCGTCGATGCCGGGGGTGTTGCCATCGCTGCTGGCATCGACCTGGATTTGCAGATGCAAAGGCACTTCCTCAGAGCGCGAGACGCTGAGCCTATGTTCGGTCTGGAGCGTGCTAACCAGGGTGTTACGGAAGCTCTGGCCGCAGGATCCGCCCACGTCTTCCAAAATGTCGCCGCTGAAATTCTCGACCGGCGCGATGTAGAGCAGCTGCTGGCCCTGGGCGCGGATCAACTGGGCCAAGAGACGGGCTTGGCTGCCCGAATAGTCGCGCAACCAGGGCTCGTCGATGCGCACCTGATACTGGCCCACCACTTCCAGGCACAAGAGACCTCGGTCGTAAAGCTCGATCTTGATATCGGCGCGATTGCGCGCGGAGCTGAGCACCTCGATTTTGGCCATGACGCCAAAGGCGGCCTCGATTTGCTCGACGATGCGGCGCCCTTCGTCGGCGGTTGCGCCGCGCACGCTGACCAGCGAGGCCACGTCCTGGCCCTCACTGATCGAGGCCAGCGGCAGATAGGCTTTGGTCACCGCGTCTTGCACGATGGACTTAACCCGATCTAGCTGGAAGGTAGAAAGATCCGATGTGGCGCGGCTCTGAGCAACAGGGTTCAGAACGGCAATTTGGTAGTCGCGATCAAGGCAGGCTGGCTTCTGCAACATGCGCACGAAGGCGAAGGCCACGTCGGCAGCGATGCGTTGCGACAGGTCGAACTCAGGACCAGCGCCGGGGCGGCCAGATCGAAGGCCAGGCGCTGCCTGGGGCAAAGGCTGAGCCGCGCCCGGCTGCAAGATTTGCGCTTGGCTCGGTTGCCCCGTTAGGCAGGCCGCGGCCACGACCAGCAGGCAAGCCAACAGCGCGCGGCGCGCTGGAGCTGCGCGCAGGAACAAGGATAGCAACTGGGGAGGCTGGAAGGTTGGGCGCATTTTATTATCTTTGATCAGCGTTTCATTCGGTGGCCGTGAGCGACGCATGCCTTGGGCAGACTGGAAGAAGACCGGTTAGGCCAGCAGTGGAAAGCCCAGGCCCGGCTTCGAGCCTTGCCGCTCCGCGTGCCAGCCTAATCACAGCGGCCGTTGGTGTCGATGATGGTCAGGTATTTGCCATAGGCGCAGCCTGCGGGGTTGGCTCTGCCCCAAAGCGGCGACTGGCAGCGGCCTTCGATGCAGGAGACCCCATACCAAGAGCCCTGTTTGCCTGTGATCTCCACCAGGTCGCCGCGGTAGAGCTCGCCCAGCTGCGAATTGCTGGTGCTACAGCCGCTGCGCACGGCCAGGAAACCGCGACCCGAGGCGTGGTTGTAGGAGCTGATAGAGGCGATATTGTTGTTGACCCGTGCCAGGGTGCAGCGCCGCTTCGTTGGCGCTTGTGGGCAGATCTGGAAGCCCGCATTGCGCTCGACGGCCAGCACGGCCTCGGCCAGGCCCTTGGCGGAGGAAACGCTCAAATTCTGGCCGGTAGCTTTGGAGAAGGTACCCAGCGCCACCCGTGTCTCGCTGTTGAAGCTGCCGTCCAGACTGCCGCTGTAGCAGGCCGTATTGTAGAGCGCCAGTTGCAGGCGGCGATAGGCTTGATCTTTGCTGACGCAGAGCCCGTTGATGGTAACCCCCGAACAGCTCAGGCTTTCGATCAGGCGGGCGGCCTCTTGGCTGACGCCTGGCACCTGTTCATAGCGCAGCGCACAGCGGCGCAGCAGCGAGACCTGATTGGAAGCTGCGCCCTTGGCCTTGTCCAGGCAGTCAAACGCGGCCTGCTTTTCTTCTGCTTCACAGCTCTGCTCGCGATAGAGATCAGCTCGGCGCAGCTCGGTGTCGATGTCCAGCAACAAAGCCCCGGACTTGCGGCGAGCACTCCATTCGGACTGGAAATGCTGCCACTCCTGGCAGGAGCCGTTGGACCGCAACAAGGCCAGCTCGGAAAAGAAAGTTTCCTGCATGACCTGTTGTTCGACTTCGCAGATGGCGTGGCGCTTGACCTGGAAAGGGCTCATGTCCTCGGGCGCTTTGGGGTGGTCCTGCCATTGGGTCAAGAAGATATCCCAGTCCGCGCAGGTCGAGGGGTTGGGCATCAGGTCTAGGGCCGCTTGGAAGGCCGGCGAGGGCGCGTTCGGATCGCTTGGCGCTGGGGTTTGCGGCTGGTCTTGATTGGTGGCGAGCTGGCCTTCTTGAGAGCCCACAGCGCTGCTTGGGGCCTGGCAGGACTGGTCGAGCAGGCATTGGCAAGCGGCTCCGTTCGCATCACCGCTATCCACGCAAGCCTGCACCTCGGCCTTTTGTGGGCAACACTCGCAGCGGTCAAGCAAGAAGCTCATGCGGGTCAGGGCGCCGGAACGCACGAAACTTTGCAAGAGGTCGCTCTCGACCTTACAGGCGCTGGCGCGCGCCGACAGCAGGTTGATTTGCGACTGAAGGGCCGCGCGCTTGTCGTCATCTTCGCAAAATTCGCAACTTGTTGAAAAGGCGCGCAGCAGGTCCAGCGTCTCGGCGATGGTCGCGGGATCGCTGGTGTTCATCGCGGTTGTGGCGGCGGCCATCAGCTCGTCGTTGCGGAAGGCCTCGATGAAGGCGCGCTCCTGATTGAGGCTGTAGCTGGGGTAGACCTCGCCATCGTAGCGGATCACCACCTCGTCGTCAGCCATGCCCGTAAAACTGGGGCGTTGCTGAAAGGCTGAAGTCTGACCGCTGGCGGCGAGCCGCGCGAGGCGCTTGGCGATGGTGGCGGTGACACTGGCGCGCATCTCACCGGCCGTGATCTGGAAGTCGCCGTTCTTGTCCGCTTTGCCGTCGTGCAGCGCCGACATCAGCGCATCGGTGAAGATGCCGCGTTGAAACTCGGTGTCCCAGACCGCGAAATCGGTGTCGGGCGATGTTGCAGCCCAGAGGCGAATGTCGGGCAGATCGACCGCAGCGGCGCGGCCCAGCGGCGGGGCAGATACCCCTTGGACGAGGCCGCTGGAGACCTGGCCATCAGCGCTGGGACTGAGGCCCGAAAAACAAGATTCCAGCACCAGAGTAATGCGGCCTTTCTGCAGCCGACGCGCTTGCAAGGTCTTGAGCGCAGCCTCCAGGTCTTTGAGGCTCAGCGCTTGATCAGCCAGGAATTTCTGGTCTGGGTTGGCGTCGGTCGGCAGCAAATAGTTCTGGGTCTGGCTGGGATCTTGGGGCGAATCGTGCGTTCCGTGACCGACGTAGTAAATGTAGAGGTCGGTGTCGGGCGTCAGCAAGAAATTGGCCAAGCTGCCCAGGCGTTGGCTATCGCCGACCAGCTCACGCAGGCGGTTGGTGCCCAGGTTGTCGAAGCGATGCACTTGGGCGCCCAGAACCTCGCTGGCAAACAGCGCAAAGGCGTCAGCGTCCTGGTTGGCATAGGCGATGTCATCGGTCTGGACATAGTCTTGATTGGCGATGATCAGCGCCACGGCCTGGCTATAGAAGGCGGGTCCGTTGAGCGCTTGCTCGGCCTCTTGCGCCCGCAGGTTGCTGGCAAAGCCTAAGCCGATGGCAAGCAGTAGAGCCAGCGTAGGGCCCAGCCGGACCGCTCGCTTGGGGGCGTTGAAAAGGCTGGGAGCGGAGGCGCGTTTCATGCAAGTGCTTCTTGGTCAGACGTGAGCAGGCGGGCCGGTCCACCAGCGCCATGCAAGGCGCGGAACGAGAGCCGGGCTCGGCCCATTTATGGTGGAAAGCTTTGGTCAATTTTGCCAGCGCTTGGTCTCGCTTTTGCGGCGGGGAGGCCGCCAAATGAGAGCCACTGGTCACGCGCTCGTGAGCACTGCGCTCGGACCGAGGCAGAATTGATCCAAATTTTTCCACGCTCGGGCTATAGTCTTACAAGTCTGGCCTGGGTGCAAGTCGCCCTGGGTCAGACAAGCAAGGCGCGCGCAAAAGCAAAAGGTCCGACCCTGAGTGTTCCAAGACCATAGCATCGGCCCGCGCGCTGAAACGGAAGAGGAAAGCGACATGGTAACCCAAACCACAGCCATTCTGGAGCGCGCGGTCTCGCGCTTGACGAGGGGCTTGCGCACTGCGGCAGCTATGGCCGGGCTGGGCGCAGTCTTGGTCGCGCTCACCGCTAGCGGGACCGCTTGGGCGCTGGGCAAGCCAGTGGTCATCGTCATTTCCAACAGCGATTACCAGCAGACCGACAAGGTGGCTTATGCCGACCGCGATGCTCAGGCCTTTGCCGATTTTGCCAGCGATGTCTTGCAGGCGCGGGTGGTCCAGTTCTCAAACCTGGGCACCAACGCCATGAACGAGCTGTTCGGCGATGGTCAGCGCTTGGGCACGATCCGCAACTATATCGCGACCCCCGATACCGATCTTTATGTCTACTATGCTGGTCACGGTACCCACGATGCCCCTGCCGATGGGCCCGCGCGCAACTACCTGTTGCCGGTCGATGCCAACCCGGACCAGTCATTCCTTGCCCGCCAGGCCTACGCGATCGACGATCTGCAAGCCAGCTTGCGCCGCTTGCAACAAGAGGCCATGCCCGATGGCCGCATTACGCTGGTGCTGGAATCCTGCTTCTCTGGCCTGAACCCCAGCTCAGACGGTAGCGCCAAGGGCCTGCTGCCGGGGGTCTCTGCGCCGCCGCTGGGCAAGGCAGCTGATCTGGAGCTGCCTGACATCCGCCTTTGGGCTGCAACCTCGCCCGATACGGACTTTGCCGTTTGGGACGATCGCTTTGAGCGCGGTGTCTTTACGGATGCTCTGCTGTCCGCGCTCTATGGCGGGGCAGCCGATCGCGACCAAGACTTCAAGGTGACCGCCCAAGAGATGCAGGCCTATGTCGCGCGCCGCATCAATCAGCAGGTGGCGAGCCTGACCAAGGCAGGCCTGGGCTTTCGCCAGCGCCCGACCTTCAGCGGTATGGGGAGCGATGATGTCATCGTAACGTATCCCGCGGGCGTCTATCCGACCTATGCCACCGACGAGCAGCGTCGTTATGAAGAAGACTTCGTGGCCTTCGAACTGTTGGACAAAACCATGGGCGTGGTCGCCAGCGCCGACCCGCAATCCCTGAGCCAATCGGTCGAAGATCTGCGCGATTTCACCTCAACGTGTCAGTTCTGCCAGAACAATCAAAAGCTGTTCCAGCGCATGAACGAGCTGCACCAGCGCTTGCAGACTTGCCGCGCAGAGCAACGCCTCTTGACCCGTATCGTCGAGCAAAAGCGTATCCAGAGCTTGCAACGCTTGGCCAGTCGCTTGGAGTGCGGCTACGGGGCTGCCGCCATTCAGGCCTGCGTTTCGACCGGCGACTTTGAGTCCAGCGCTTGCCAGTGCCTCAGCGATGACAGTTGCGTTGCCCAATCCGAAGACTTGACCCCAAGTTGTGATGCCGAGCTGGCCAAAATCGGCGAGCATCCCGTGGAGCAGCAGGGTGCGCTTTATGCCAGCTTCACCCAGGATAACCCCCAGTGCGCCATCATCGACAACAAGGCCAAGACCGCATTGGCGGCCTACTGCCAGAGCCAAGCCGGTGATATAGGTATCGGCCAGCAAACGGCCAGCCTGGCGGAGCTGACCGGCTTCGTTGCGGCGCATCCCTATTGCGAACGCGCGGTCGATCAGGCCGAGCGCGAGATTGCTTCGCTGGAGACCCAAGCTGGCGACCAGGCCTGCGAGCAAGCCTTCCAAGCGGCTGCGGTCGATCAGAAACCGCAAATTCTGACCGCCTTCATCCAAGCCATGCCCGAGTGCGCCCCGCAAGTGGCGCAAGCCTCGCGTCTCCTGACTGATCTGCAAGAGCGTCTGGGGCAATGCCAGGAAGCCTATTTCCAGGCCAGCGCCAACGACGACCTGGAGAGCCTTGAGAGCTTTGCGCGCGACTACAGCGTCTGTGAGATCGAGCTGGGCCTAGCTGAGCAACGCATCACGGAGCTACGCCAAGGACAGCAGCGCATCCAGGAGGCTAGAGCTTGCATGGCCATCGCTGAAGAGCGTTTGCCGGTCAACAGGGAAGAGGGGCTAGCGGTGTTGGAAGAATGCTCGGTGGTGTTCGGCGATATCGAAGGGGTCACCGACCGGGCCGAGCAACTGCGCCAAGACTTCGCTGGGCGCTGCGATCAGATCGACCTGGGTAACGATTGCATCAGCCCGCACCAAGCCTATGTGACTGTTCAGCAGCAGCTCAAATATGCTGGTTGCTATACCGGTGCGCTGGATGGCGACTTTGGGCCCAAGTCAAGAGCAGCCTTGGCGGCTTACAACAAGGTCACCGGCAGCAACCTGCGGGTGGATAGCGAGGCCTATCTGGTCGAGGCCATCAACTGGTTGAACGCCCAAACCGGCCAGGTTTGTACCCGCGAGGCCCACTTGGACTATACCCGTCGCAAGGATATCGACCTGTCGCGCCACGCCAACGACATGTACAAGGACGGCCTGCGCCTCAGCGTCTCGGAGTGCGCCGAGCAGTGCAATGCGCTCAGCGGCTGCATCGGTTTTGCCTATGTGACCAAGAAGAGCACCAAGTACGCGCGTTGCTGGCCCAAGTCTGACTTTGGCTATCGCCACAACATCTCGGTGGTAGATTTCTACATCAAGCCCGGCGTCAAGGATACCAGCGTTTGGCCCAAGTCCAGCGCGCCCAAACTGAAGGGCACCTTTGACTTTGGCTCCGGCAAAGGCACTCTTACCTTTGGTGCCGGCCACTAGGCCAAGGATGACTCTGCGCTGATCGCGACCCCAGGTGTCTGCCATTGGGCAAGACCCGGGGGCGATCCTGCCGCAAGCTCTGCCAAACAACACCGGACCCAGGATTGAAAGCGCCTAGGTCCGCAAGGGAGGCAGGCATGAGCCAGAGCGAGAACCGACGCAGCTATCAATCGCGGGTCCACCCCGACAACTTCCGCCATCGCGATGATCTGATCGAGACGCCCGGCCTGGGATCCTTCGGCGATTTGGGGCCGGGCGACCCGGCACTGAAGGAGTGGAAAGCGGCCGGTTTACGGCTGCCCAACGTCGCCAATATGCGCGCTTATCGCCTGCAGCGTTTGCGCGACAAGCTGGCAGAGCACGGCTGTGCTGCGGGCTTGTTCTATGACCCCATGAACGTGCGCTATGCCACCGACAGCACCAACATGCAGGTCTGGTGCCTGCACAACGCGGTGCGCTATACGCTGGTGTTCGTCGATGGCCCGGTG